>CAJXYV010000037.1 GCA_913063525.1 uncultured Verrucomicrobiota bacterium | reverse complement strand
GATCCTCGGAGAGTAGGGTCGCGACCGAGCGCGTGGCCGCCTCTGCGGGCTGGGCCATCGCCCCGGAAATCTGGGCGATCAAACAGGCCAAAATCAGAGCAATGCGTTTCATCGTGAAAGATGTTCCAGAAAATGGAACGACCCAAAGGTGGCTGCCTCTTGTCAAAAAGGAAGGGCGAATATCAGCGCCGATTGCGTTGTTCCTGATCGGCGGCATTGCCGTAGGCTCCACCGACAGCAGCCCCGCCAGCCGCGCCGATCGCAGCCCCCTCCAGCGCGCGGCCTGATTGATGGCCCACGATTCCACCGAGCACTGCACCACCCAAGGCACCCGTCGCGGCTCCGCGTTGGGTGTTCGGACCCATCGGAGCCTCGCAACTGAAGAGGGCGATGGGCACGGCGGCAATGGTCAGACTTAAAAATGAGATTTTCATAAGGGCAGGGGGTTATAAGAACAGCTAATCCATTTCTGCCTCATTTCAACTGAGAATTCTTGCTCGCCCGCCCGCCGTGGGATGAACGATTGCAAAAACTTTGGCGACTTCGCGCTTCATTCGCCGCGTCATTCCGGTCTAGCCTTGGCCATGACGCTCGAAGTCTCCACCCCTGCCCTGTTGTTTCCGGCGATCAGTCTGCTGTTTCTTTCCTACACCAACCGCTTTCTCCACCTGTCCGCGCTGATCCGCGACTTGCACCGCGACTGGCTGGAAAAAGGCGACGACCTGCTGCGTGCCCAAATCGACAACCTCCGGCGTCGGCTTTCCCTGATCCGGACCATGCAGCTCTTTGGCGCGATCAGTTTGTTGCTGTGTGTGCTCGCGATGCTCGGGGTGATCGGTGGCCACCCCGTTCCGGCGGTGATGTGCTTCCTCGCGGCATTGACGCTGATGGCCTTGTCGCTCAGCTGCTTGATTTACGAAGTCTGGATCTCGGGCGGGGCCCTGCGCATCCTCTTGAATTCAGTGGAAAACGGCGACTGATCTGGGCGACCTCGACTTTCAGCTGCAGCGCCCCGCATCACGTCATGTTGTTTCTTCTTGAGGAGGTTTTTCTCTTTTTTATCAAACCGGCTAAAGCTCGGTGCTAGTTTCGAAGAGTACGGTCTTGTTTGGCGACTTGCGTGGGCTATCACTTTCACTCTGCCGCGATTCAGCGAATTTTGGTGGCATTTGAGGATTTGTTTGAGTTGCCGGATAATCTAGCCGCCAATTTATTGCCATGGCGGCGGAGATTCCGGCACGTGCTGCCCGACAGCAGCCGCCAAGATCCCGCACCACGCGGAGACCGCGGACTGTTGCGCCGACTCCTGCCCAACGCGCAGGCGCGAAGGGGGTGCGAAATTTCTTGGCAAAGCGCGCTGGCGGGTGATGCTAACCGGGATTGGTCTCCCCCCTATGAATCCAAAATCATTTGCCACCCAGGCAATCACCACCCTACCCCCTAGGCCGCGTTTTCAACGGCTGTTGCACGAAAAGCTGATCCAGGCAGCCCACGACTGCCCGAACCACACAGCCTTGGTGACGCGGGGAGAGCAGGTCAGTTACGCCCAGCTGCTCGACCATGTCCGCAGGGGGGCCGGGGCCATGGAGGCCCGCGGCATCCAGCGGGGTGACCGGGTGGTGATTTACGCCGATAATACCATGGAATGCGTGGTGGGAATCTGGGCCACGCTGTGGGTCGGCGGTGTTTTTGTCGTGGTCAATCCCCAGTCTAAAACCGACAAGCTCCGCTACATCATCCATCACAGCGGCGCCAAATTACTGTTAGCCGACGAGCGCTTGTGGCCGCAGTTCGGTTCCCTTCTGGCAGAGGCCACCCCGCTGGATTGGGTCTGGTGTTTCAATCAGGATCTACAAGACAAACCGGACGGACACGAGGGGCAGGCCGAGGATTTCTGGAAGGTGCTGGCGCAGCAGCAGCCATCGACCATACCAGCAGCGATGACGCCCGTGGACTTGGCGGCCCTAATTTTCACATCCGGCAGCACCGGCATACCCAAGGGGGTGACGATGACCCACCAGTCCATGGTATTTGCGCGTGACAGTCTGACGGAATATTTGCGCTTGGATGCGGATGCTAGGATCCTCAACATCTTACCGATGGCCTTCGACTACGGTCTGTACCAGATGCTAATCGCATTCGGCCTGGGTGCCACGCTGGTTCTGGAGCAGTCGTTCACCTACCCCGGGCAGGTTTTCGAGGTGATGACGAAGGAAGGCATCACGGTATTTCCAGGCGTGCCGACGGTATTTTCCACGCTGCTATCTATGCACCAGAAGACGGCCCTGTGCTTTCCAGAGATCATGCGCGTGACCAATACCGCCGCGGCGCTGCCCCCTGGCTATGTGGAAAAACTGCGGCAGATATTCCCGAATGCGCTGATCTACGCCATGTACGGTCTGACCGAATGCAAGCGGGTCAGCTTCCTAGAACCTGAGTTCATCGATCTAAAACAGGGCTCCGTGGGCAAGGCCATTCCCGGCACAGAAATGTTTTTACTATCGCCCGATGGCGCACCAGTGGCAGCCGGCGAGCCCGGGATACTGCACGTCCGTGGGCCGCATGTGATGCTGGGCTACTGGAACGATCCAGAGGCGACGGCAAAAATGATCAAGCCGGGCAGACTGCCGGGGGAGCGGGTCCTGTGCGCTCAAGACTGGTTCGTGATGGATGCGGACGGATACTTTTATTTCAAAGGCCGCAGCGATGACATCATCAAAACCCGCGGCGAAAAGGTCAGCCCGGTGGAGGTGGAAAACGTTCTTTTCAGCATGCCCGGCATCCGCGAGGCGGCAGTGATCGGCATCCCTGACGACAAGCTGGGCCAGGCAATCAAGGCATTTGTCGTACTGGAAAGTGGGGCCAGCATCCCCCTCGGGGCGATCAAGCAATACTGCGCGACAAGGCTCGAAAACTTCATGGTGCCGCAGCACATCCAGACCCTTCCTGAACTGCCCAAGACGCCCAACGGCAAGGTAACCAAAAAAGACCTCCTATGACCACTACCCCCGACCGTGCTGACTATCATGCAGCGACAATTCCCCGCAGCGATGCATTCAGGTGAAAGGAATAGACCCAGCTTCAGGGAAAACGGGATGGAATCTCTTTGACTTTTGACGCGATTAAATCCATACAGTATCCAATGAATTATACAACCGAAGTCCGCGATTTCATCATTTCGTTTTTCTTGTTTGGCGATGCCGCGGCGCTGCAGGATGATACTTCGTTCCTATCCAGCGGAATCGTCGATTCCACCGGAGTCATGGAATTAATCATGCACCTTGAGCAGGAATTCGACATCAAGGTCGAACCCGAGGAGATGATCCCGGACAATCTCGACAGCGTCAACAAGGTCGCGCAGTTCATCGCAGGCAAAACAACCGATGCTTGCCACCCATTGATCCGCGCCGTGCCAATGGAGGCATAGGCCGCCCACGATAAATCCCTATCTTTAGAAACCCGCCTTTCGTGGCAATCGCCAGAAACCTTCAACCGCGCTCCCTAACCACTTCCCGCCCCCCCATGACTAATCGACCCTTTGGCCCAGACGTACTAGAACTGGATTGTGCCCACGAGGCAGACCGAATCGGAGCCGTCATCCGCGATAAGATCTTACGGCGCTTTAAGAAAAAAGGCTTGGTACTGGGCTTTTCGGGGGGAGTGGACAGCAGTGTGGTCGGTGCACTCGCCGTTAGAGCATTGGGCAAAGAACGGGTGTTTGGGCTGCTAATGCCGGAGCACGACTCATCTTTAGAAACCCTGCCGTTGAGCCAGCTCATCGTGGAGCACCTAGGCATCCAGACCGAGCACGAAGACATCAGCGCGATCCTCGAAGCCACGCGGTGTTACCGCCGCCGGGACGATGCGATCCGGACCGTCATCCCCGAATACGGCCCCGACTGGAAATCCAAGATCGTTCTACCAGGGGTCTTGGATGGCGATCAATACCGCCTCTTTAGCGTGGTCGCCCAATCGCCTGCCGGTGAAATCATCGAGACGCGTCTCACGTTCGAAGCCTATCTTGGCATCGTCGCCGCGACGAATTTCAAACAACGCACGCGCAAGATGTTGGAGTACTACCACGCCGACCGTTTGAATTACGCCGTGGCCGGTACGCCTAACCTTTTGGAGTACGATCAGGGATTCTTCGTTAAACTTGGCGACGGGGCGGCGGACATCAAACCCATCGCCCATCTATATAAGACCCAGGTATATGCCATGGCGCGGTATCTGGAACTGCCTGAGACTATCTGCAGTCGCCCACCCACGACCGATACTTATTCACTCCCTCAATCGCAGGAGGAGTTTTATTTTTCCCTCCCTTACGATAAAATGGATTTGGTTCTCTATGGTAAAAACAAGGGTTACACTGCGGCGGAGATCGCCGCAGGCATGGGGCTGAAGACGGAGCAAATCGAACGCGTGCTGCGCGACATCGAAGCAAAGCGCCGGGTGGCCCAATATCTCCATTCCCCGCCAGTGTTATTGGAGGACCCCCCTTCGACCGAAGAGAAAGCATTGCTTCAGTGTGCAGGGTAGCCGGCTGCGATCCGCGATCATTGCCAGCTGCTCGGATGGCCAGCGCCGTGACAAACTTTCACCCGATGAGCTGCCGGCAATGGCAGGGACGTCGGGAAATGATCGACAAAATGATGATGGACTAACTGGGTGGAGATGATGCCGACCAGGGCCATGTCGTCAGTTTCCCCGATGGCGCCACCCTGCTGGACCTTGGCCACCAACTGAGCGACGGCTGCGGGATTGAACCACCCCGTCCGGGCCAACTCTGCCGGTGACAGCAAATCGCGCACATAGTCCAAAGATACCGAATTGAAAAAGCTGCGATGGATCGGTGCCCGATATGGGCGCTTGGGGCGTTTCCAAATCTCTGGTGGCAAACATTTGCCCCCGACTTTCTTGAGGAGGAATTTTTCGGTCAAGCCGCGCAGCTTGAGGTGGGTGGGTAGGCGATTGCAAAATTCGACAACACGGATGTCCAAGAATGGATAGCGGCCCTCGACGGAGTGAGCCATGGCGACGCGATCGCCCTGCGAGGCCAGTAGGTACTGCGAGAGGAAAATCGAGATTTCGAGGTATTGCGCGCGCTCCAAAGTCCCCCAACGGGAGAACCGCGCAGGATATGCAATCTGGTCCAGAGCAGCAGTGGGTTGGCGGGCCAGTTCGGCCTGCAGTGCCGGCGAAAAGTAGCGACAGGCGCGGCGGTTGTTGCGCCAGCGAATGGCGTGCGAGTAATACGGCATGTCGACTTGGGTTAATTCTCCTTTGAAAAATGCTGCCAGCAAGGAGGAGTTGCTCTGCCCCAAGCCCGCAATGTCCGGATAAAGTCGCTGGAACAGCTGCGAACGCCACTTGGATTCCGGCTGCCGTGCCCAGAAACGGCGCACCTTGTCTTCCTTGAAAATGTCATATCCGCCGAGAAACTCGTCAGCCCCCTCCCCCGTGAGCACGACCTTGTAACCACTCTCATTGACCAGCTTGGAAAGCATGAACATCGGCGCGGGAGAGGTGCGCATGAGCGGGGTCTCGGTGTGCCAAATTACATCAGGAAACACGCGCCCGATGTCGGCGTGGGTCGCCTCGATCACCTGATGTTCGGTGCCTAGGAATTCTGCCATCTGGCGTTGAAATATACTCTCGTCGAAATTGGAATCATTGAAGGCGATGGAGAAGGTACGCAGCGGATTGGTGGAGTGATTGCGGATGATCGAGGCAATGACCGAAGAATCCAACCCGCCGCTAAGGTAGGCCCCCACCGGCACGTCCGCCCGCAGACGGATCTGCGCAGCATCCACCAACAAGTCATAGAATTCTTCGAAATAGTCGTCGCCACTCCTCGACCCGGACGCTGGCTGGGTGTCGGGAAAATCCATCTCCCAGTAACGGCGAACGATCCACCCATCTCGCCGGGCGTGCAGGTAGTGTGCCGGCGGCAATTCCTCGACGCCCTTGAAAATCGTGCGCGGTGAGAGCGGACTCCAGAATGTAAATATCTGATCGAGCGTCACCGGGTCAATCTCTGCACGCACCCGCGGGTCTGCCAGCATCGCCTTGATCTCCGAACCAAAAATTAGGTCGCCGTCGTGTAGCGTGTAAAATAAAGGCCGCACCCCGAGCCGATCCCGGGCCACAAACAGCGAATCGTCGCATGCATTCCAGATGGCGAAAGCGAACTGCCCGTTCAGGCGAGTCAGGCATTGCGGTCCGTACTCCTCGTAAAGATGGACGAGGACCTCGGTATCCGAATGAGTGGCAAACCGATGGCCGCACGCTTCGAGCTCCCGCCGCAGTTCGACGTGATTGAAAATTTCGCCGTTGAAGACCACCCACATTGTACCCTCTTCGTTCGAGATCGGCTGCTGTCCTCCGCCCACATCGACGATGCTCAGGCGGGCGTTGCCCAAGCCGACAGGTCCATCCAAGTAAATGCCGAATTCGTCAGGTCCACGGTGTTGAATCATGGCCAACATCCGGCTCAGTTCGCCCTCGCCTGGCGCTTTGCCAGAAGCCCGGTTAAATACTCCAACGATGCCACACATGATCTTAGTGGCGGGTTGAAATGGGTTGTAGCAGGCAGATCAGATCCCAAGCTGTAGCGATACTCCCGCGCCAGCGCCCAGAGTAAGCAGCTGGATCACCGCATGGCACGCCACCAAGGCTCCCCCTGAAATATCTACGGTTAGGATGAATGGGATCAACACCACGGCCATCGGAATGGTCAGTAGCCCTAGATTTCGCCGCAGATTCATTCAAAGACATTTGATCATTATTAATTCAAATGGCTGCCAAAAGAAAGATAAAACTCGCACCAATTGCGGCTATTTTCGATTTGACCCAAACGATGATTTGATATATAGTTCTGATTCCATATAATCTCCGCTTTCCACGAAGCGGCCGCCCCCGCCGGTGCCGAAAAAAGCCCCCCAGCTCTCATGATTCACTCGCCCCATTCACCTGGAACTGAAGACAGCGCCGCCGGTGGATGCCGCAGACAAGCCACAGGCCATGGCAGCCCGAGCGCGGAAGTGGATGAACAGCACGGCTATCTCCAGCAGGACGGCGAGCAACTTTATTACGTCCTGCATCAACCAATGCACGTGCCGCGGATCGGGCAGGTGCTACTGGCCGGCCCTTATGGCCCTGAACGGCACCGCTCACATATTTCCTGGGTCCGCTGGGCACGTCATCTGGCCGATCGCGGACTAGAAGTGCTCCGCTTTGACTATCGGGGCTTAGGTGAAAGTACGGGTCGATTCACCGACATGGCTTTTAGCGAGTGGCTGGACGACCTGCGACTCTGCGCCCGCTGGCTGAGCGCACGCGGCGATGCTGACGGCTGCCCATTGATCCTGCACGGTTGGCGCCTGGGCGCATTGCTAGCGGCACGGGCATTTGAGTGCGACCGGGTGGGCAGCGCGCTACTGCTGTGGTCTCCGCCGTCTTCGGGACGCGAAATGCTGCGATCTGCGCTGCGGTTTCGCTTCGCCGAAGACTACGCTCTCAATGACGGCGCGCCGCGCAAATCAGCTGAAGATTACATCGCCGAGATCCAGTCCGGCAAGCATGTCGAGGTCGATGGCATCGCCTGGTCCCGGAGGCTGTGGGAACAGTCGGCCGGCCTTACCCTCGACCTGCCCGATCGAGGCCTGCTGGCAGATTCCTATGGGCACTGTGATGAGCGACCATGGAAAATTTCGCACCCTAAAATAACCACGGGGCCGATGAGTCTCAGCCGAGGTGCTACCCCCGGTGGGTTGAACCCCGATATGGGAGAGCTGTTTGAACCCAACTTTGAATGGATTCGCGGCCAATGCGATTTCCACCAATCCCCCACGACCCATGCGTGAAATCCTACGAATTGATCTGTCGGACGGTCCAGCAGTCCTCATTGGCACCTATCATCCACCGCGGCACGACGCGACCTCGAAACTGGGAGTGCTCTTGGTCAACTTCGGCCAATTTGACCGCGCCGGCCCTGCCAACCTAAGTGTCGAGCTAGCTGAACGACTCGCGGAACACGGCTACCCAGCATTTCGATTCGACCTGCCGGGCCTAGGCGACAGCCCCGGCGACCTGCCGGCGGATTTCGAGACCTACTGGGAATTTGTCGAGCAAGGCGGACAAGCGGCCTGGACCAGCAAACTTGTCGCTGCGCTGAAGCAACAGTTTACCTTGCCCGGGCTGCTCCTCGGCGGGCTTTGCGGCGGCGCCCTGACAGCAGTCTTTGCTGCCACACATCTCAACAGCCAAGTCCAAGGTTTATTGCTATTCGATATTCAACCAATCCGGTCACGACCACCCCTGGCGAAAGAAGCGGCCACAGCCACCGGGCCCCACCAGCGGGAGTCACAGGAATCGCGAATACCGTCTCAGCCCGCTCGAACCCAGCTACACAAGATGACCCAATGGGTGCGCGACAAAGCACGCCACAGTCGCGGCCACGAACTCCTGCGCCACGGTCGCGACTGGGTCGTGTGCATAGGCGCCACATTTGCTGCCCCACGGTTTCCGCGCAACGCGAACCTCCCACTGATCAGCGCCCTAGAAAAACTTAGAGATGCCAGATTACCGATGCTGGTGCTACTCGCCCCCAATGCCAATCCGCAGATCCTCAAGCGCGATCTTTTCCCTCTCAATAAACGACGCCAGGTCACGATCATCGACATTGCCAAAACTAATCACCTGTTTACCAGTGGCGGAGGCAAGAAGGCGGCAGTGGACCAAGTCCAGCGTTGGGTAACAACCCAATTCCCTCCTGCCGATGCGCCGCGCCGGGTCTTCAGCTGCTGGTTTAGCAGGCAGTTGGTCTGGCGAATCAAACAAAGCGCGAGGTTCGCAATGACCTCCGCCGGACGCATCTCGGTTTTTTGAAAGCAGCAGCGTTTGGCAGTCGCCGCTGGGGGGAAGAACTCGCTCGAGTTGATGGGAAATATGGGAATGATGACTCCCATTCTGCAACTAATCGGGAGCTTCGCGCAGGACTTTCTATTTCGTTTCGAAAGCACCGTCGAAGATGATTTTACTGGGGGGAAAGTCGACGCCGCGGACGAAGGCAGCGGCTTCTTCACCGCCGTAAACGCGATCCATGCGGGCGTCTTCCCATTCGACGGAAAGCGGCCCGGCGTAGCCGGCATCATTAAGGGCAACGATGATGTCCTCGAACTCGATATCGCCGTGGCCGAGTGAGCGAAAGTCCCAGAAACGTCGTGAATCGCCGAAATTGGTGTTGCCACCGAAGACACCGACACTCCCATCGCCGTGGTTCCACCAGACGTCCTTCATGTGAACGTGGAAAATGCGGGGGCCGAGCTCGCGGATGAACTTTACGTAGTCCACGCCTTGGTAGGCGAAATGAGACGGATCGTAGTTAAATCCGAAACGCTTGTGGTTGCCCACGGCTGCGAGGGCACGGTGGGCGGTGGTGATGTCAAAGGCGATTTCCGTGGGGTGAACTTCGAGCGCGAAGTTGACGTCAAATTTTTCATAGGCATCGAGAATCGGTAGCCAGCGCTTAGCGAAATCCTTGAAGCCGCGGTCATAAAAGTCCTGCGAGGTGGGCGGGAAAGCGTAAAGCGCGTGCCAAATGGAAGAGCCGGTGAAGCCGTTGACCACGGCGGGGAAGGAGTCGTTGCCATTGCGATCCGGCTTGGCATTGAAAAAAGCACGAGCGGCCTTGCCGGTGGTGATCATCTTTTTAGCAGCGCGCTTGCGCACGGCCTCGGGGTCGCCATCGCCCCAGACGTCGGCTGGGAGGATGGCCCGGTGACGTTCGTCAATGAGATCGCAAACCGCCTGCCCGATGAGGTGGTTAGATATGGAGTAACAGGTTAGGCCGTGGTCGGCGAGGAGTTCCCAGCGCTCTTTGACGTAGGTCTTGCTGGCCGCAGCGGCGTCCACGTCGAAGTGGTCGCCCCAGCAGGCGAGCTCTAGACCATCGTAGCCCATTTCGTAAGCGAGAGGGGCGAGTTTTTCAAGCGGCATGTCGGCCCATTGGCCGGTGAACAGGGTGACGGGGCGTGGCATGATCAGGAGGGGTGTGTTGTTTTGAACGAATCGATCATGCCGAGATGGCGCGGTCAAATAAAGCAAAAACGTGGTTGGCGGAATCAAGCACCGGCGCGGCCTCCGCGCGGGGATCGCAGCGCCTCATTCCAGAGTCCACGCAAAACCTCGGTGACGGGACCGCAGGCGAAACGATGCGAGCCAAAGAGCGACAGGGGCACGGGGCCGTGAATCGCCGAGGTAACGAAGGCCTCGTCCGCCGCCAACAAGTCTACCAATGCGAGTGAGCGTTCCTCGCAGGCGATTCCCTGGCAAGCTGACAATTCCAGAACGACCTGGCGAGCGACCCCCGGCAGACAGCCGGAGATGAGCGATGGGGTTTGCAGCGTGCCGTCTTTGAGGAGGAATAGATTGGCGGTGGCCGCCTCGCAGAGATGGCCTGCGGTGTTGAGGAAAATCGTTTCTTCGAAGCCTTGTTGGCGTGCAAGGTCGAGCGCTACTAGGTTTTCGGCATAGGACGCACACTTCAAGCCAGCGATTGGAGAGTGTTCATTGCGCGGCCACGGCGACAAGTTCGCCGTGAGACTGGCTGGAGTAGCCGCAGCCGGCAGCGCCGCCATCCACACAAGGTGATCGGGTCCGAGTTTGAGATCGCGAAGTGTGCCACTGCCCGCAGAAACGGAAACGCGGACTCGAGCTCGCCCTGTGCCTAGCTGATTTGCTTCCAGCAGCCGCGCCGCCGTATTCTGCAAGTCTGGAATCTCTACCTGCCAGCCAAGTTTCAGACAAGACGCGCCCAGCCGCGCGAGGTGGCGCTCGGCAAACATCGGCACGCCATCCACGGCGAGTATCGTCTCGAACAAGCCCAGCCCTAGAATCGCCCCGCGATCGAGCAACGAAACATGAAATTTTGCGGAATCAAGCCATTGACCATTGCACCATAGCTGCGACATGAAACGGACTTTGAATCCGCAAATCCATTTGTAAACCTTAAGAAACAACAACGTGATTGGGACGAGGCGCGGCCAATGTCGGATTTATTTCTTGCAGCAATATGGACTTGCACGGCGCGCGCGGGAGCGAGAATCTGAGTCGTGATTTTACCCAGTACTGTGATCGCATCGGTGTTACCGGTGTATTTGCTGATCGTTGCAGGGGCGGTGTTGCGCAAATTGGGGGTGGTACGCGAGGAACACGATGCGGGGGTATTGCAGCTGGCCAATGCGGTGATGCTGCCTTGTTTCATTTTGGATAAGATCTTGGGCAGCGCGGTGTTGAAAAGTGGGACGGTGGTGCTGTGGTCGATGGGGCTCGGTTTTGGGATGATCCTGGTGGGGCTTTTGACGGGTTGGCTCGTCGGGCGGCTGATCGGGCTAAAACGGGGGGCAGGAATGCGGACTTTCGCGCTGAGCGCAGGGTGTCAGAATTTCGGGTTCACGGCGGTGCCAGTGGTGGAAATATTGTGGGGGACGGGGGCACTGGCCCTGCTGTTTGTGCACAACATCGGGGTGGTGACAGCGATTTGGTCGGTGGGCGTGATGGTGCTGTGCGGCGAGCGCGGACTTTCTTGGCGAAAACTCATCAACGGGCCAGTGGTGGCGGTGACGATCGGGCTGATTCTGGTGGCAATGGGAGTGGACAGCCAAGTGACGGGCGCAGGGCGAAAGGCAATTTCAATGATCGGCGTGGGGGCATTTCCAGTTTCGATATTGATCACGGGCTGCACGATGGTGGATTTGATCCGCAGCGAGCGGCCGGATTGGCGGGTGATTGTGGGCTCGTCACTGGTGAGGTTAGGGTTGGTGCCGTTGGCGATTTTGAGTGCGGCGAAGTATCTGCCGCTATCGACCGAGTTGCGGCAGGTCTTGGTGGTGCAGGCAGCGATGCCTGCCGGAATGACCTCCATCATGATGACACAATTGTACGGTGGACGTACGGCGGTGGCGATACAGATCGTGACCATCACGACGGTGCTGAGTTTTCTAACACTGCCATGGATCATCGCCTGGGGCAGCGATTGGGTCGGGCTGAAAGCGATGTTGCCATGACAGGACAGGCTATCATTGAATAGAGACGATGAAAGCTGAGAGCGAAATCTTTGCCGTAAAAACCCATGGTAAAGGCACTACCGAGATTACCTGCGAGGTGGCAGGAATCGTCGCGCGGGCTGGGGTAAGCGACGGGGTGGTGACCGTTTTTGTGCGGCACACCAGCGCGAGTCTGATCATCATGGAAAATGCAGACCCGAGCGCACGGCGCGATTTGGAAGTATTTTTCGACAAACTCGTGCCTGAGACCACGCCGTGGTTCATTCACACTCAGGAAGGACCAGATGATATGCCGAGCCATATCCGGATGGCATTGACGCGGACCAGTGAAGTCATCCCGATCATCGGCGGGCGGATGGCGCTGGGGACTTGGCAGGGTATTTTTCTATTCGAACATCGGCGAGATTCCCATCGCCGGGAAATTGCGGTGAGTGTGATGGGCGAATCGGTTGGCAGTTTCTAATTTTACAGTTACAGTGATGCCTCCTCCCATGACCGACCACGCAGCTACGCTCATCGAACTCGCCCTCGCCGAAGACATCGGTGATGGAGATGTCACCTCGCAATTTTTTATTCCGGAAGAACGCCGGGCCTGCGCTTTTGCGGCGGTGCGCAAAGACGGAGTGGTCTCTGGAGTCGCGCTGGCGGCGCGCGTATTTACCCTAGTCGATCCGACATTGGAGGTGGAGATTCTTATCCCCGACGGCAGTAGGGTCGCGGCTGGGGCATTATTGATCCGCATCGAAGGCTCGGCGAGGTCGATCCTTGCAGCGGAGCGGACGGCGCTCAATTTCCTTCAACACCTCAGCGGGATCGCGACCCTGACGGCGCGACACGTGGAGATAGTCAAGGGAACGCGGGCGCAGATCCTCGACACGCGGAAGACCACGCCGGGGTACCGCCTGCTGGAAAAACAGGCGGTGCTTCACGGTGGCGGCAGCAACCACCGATTCGGCCTCTACGACCGGGCAATGGTGAAGGACAATCACCTGGTGACCGAAGGCGGCGTGCATGCGATTCAAGCAGCGATTCATGCACTAAAGGCCGAGAAGCCGGACCTAGCGGTGGAACTGGAGGCGGATAGCCTTGACCAGGTGCGGGACTTCCTTCGCATCGATGGGGTGGATCATATTTTATTGGATAACATGAGCCTGAAGCAGCTGACGGATGCCGTGGCATTGCGCGGTGCGCGCGGCAGGCCGCAGTTTGAGGCGAGCGGCGGCATTACCCTGGAAACTTTGCAGAAGATCGCGCAGACGGGCGTGGATTTTATATCGGTGGGTGCCCTCACCCACTCGGCTCCGGCGCTGGACGTGGGGCTGGACTTCGAGACACTGTAATATTTGCTGCCCGCGATGAGTCACGAAGCATTCACCGCCACAGCTGCGGATTTTCCAGAGCCTTTCCGCCTCTTGCTGCGCGGGACGGTGGGATCGACCAATGATGAGATCCGCAGCTTGGCACAGGCGGGGGCTGCTGATGGGCTGATCGTGCTGGCAGAGCAGCAGACGGCGGGCCGTGGGCGGCGCGGGGCGGCGTGGTTTTCACCAGCGGGCGAATCGCTGGCGTTTTCCATTCTCGTGCGGCCACAAGAACCGAAAACGCTGTGGCCACGACTGGCTCTGGCGGCGGGTCTGGCGGTGGCTGAAGCACTGGAATCCTTTGGCCCACAAGTGGGAATCAAGTGGCCCAACGATGTCTGGATCGGGAAAAAAAAGGCAGCGGGGATATTAGTCGAGGCCGGGACGGATTTTGCGGTGGTCGGGATCGGGCTGAACGTCAATACCACCGAGTTTCCGCCCGCAGTGGCAGAGATCGCGACATCGCTGCGGTTGGAGACCGGACGGAATTTTTCGCGAGCGGATGTGTTGGGCGAGATTATCCGACGATTCACCCGGCGCCGATGGCAGATTGACCAAGGCTTTGACGAGCTGCTATCCGCCGTGCGCGTGCGCTGCGTGCTCACGGGAAAGCGCATAAGCCTCAACACCGCCAGCGGAACACGGGTGGGCACGGCGGCAGGCATTGCCGCGGGCGGAGAATTGCTGCTAATGACCGAAAACGGATTGGAACGGCTGATCCAAGCGGACGAGGTGCGATTGGTGGTGCCGTGAAATCTCGGGTTTCATTTTGTCCAGAGAGAGCGCAAACTCACCACATGAGAGTGAACTTTAAAGTTCTGCAGGTGGTATTGGGGAGCTTCACGCTTTTTGCTTGTTCCCCAGGCGCGAATCCAAAACCGCCCAATCCCCCCCCCGAGGCCAAGAAGCCTGTCGACGGCCCACTGCTGGTCGGGCGAATCGCCTCGATCCCTGCCGACAAACACTTCGTGCTAATCCAAAGCTACGGCAAGTGGTCGGTCGAGACAGGTAAAATCCTGACCACGCGTGGCACCGACGAGCGGACGGCCAATCTGCTGACCACCGGTGAATCGCTGGGGGTGTTTGCGGCGGCGGACCTACAATCGGGATGCGTCGAGGTGGGAGACGCGGTCTATACCCAGCACTTGGCCCAGCCCATTGAGCCACCAACGCCCGCAGATGCGGCGAAAAAACCGGACGAAGGTGGCGCGGAGATAATTTTAAAAAATAATTAACTTTTGGGGAATTTATTGCTTCCGGAAGCTAATTTTTTTAATTAAGTTGCAGTCGTCCCGACCAAGGGGCGTGATTTTTTGAAAAAAGGCTCAGTTTTTTATTGATTATTATCCAGAGAAGCGGGTAGCTTTTTAATTCAGATGGTCGTGCCCCCCTTGCATGTCCCAAACATGAACACTACAACCAGCCAAAATGAAAACCATGATAGCCCCAGTCGCATCGGTCACAACCGATGCCAACCGCCTTGCTGACTTCGTACTATTTACCCAACGAAGCTGCATCCTCAACCTGTCCACAGAACTCAACAAAGGAAACGTTTCATTCCCCCAGTTTTTCTTGCTGACGTACCTGTCCAGCGAAGAATACCTGACGATGTCCGACATCGCCAAGAAAATGGGCCATTCGACGGCCGCAGCCACTGGCCTCGTCGATCGCCTGGAAAAACTCACCTACGTCGAGCGCAACCACGCCGCCGAAGATCGTCGTAAAATCATGGTCCGCATCACCAACAAGGGAACCGAACTGGTTTCCAAGATGCGCTCCGAAATCGCCACCGATCTGGCCGGCATTCTAGCCGACATGGACGAAGACCAAACCGATGCCTTGGAACACACCAAGCGCGCCATCCACGGCCGCTCCTTGATGTGACTGATCGGCCACGCTGCTGAATAAAGCGGCTTGGCGAACCCTTATTGCCTCCGTTACCCTAAGCGGGTGACGGAGGTTTTTTCTTTTCTCGACTCCCTGAATGAGATCCCTGGCATCCGTGCTGGCTGGGTCGAACGAATTCCGGATTTAACGATCACCTGTGACCGGGACGAAGCGATGCAACAACTGCGGCCTCACCACAGCGCCGTGGTCGCCAACTTTGCAGGGCCGAATGCAGAATGGTGGCGCGCCGAACAGGTGCATGGCTGCGAGGTGGCGGTGGTGCCAGGAAGCCCGCAAATCATCGCGGCTGACGGCTTGCCTGTAGTTCCCGGAGTCGATGGCCTTGTGAGTCATACACCGGGCCTAGTCCTAGCGATTTATGCGGCGGACTGCGGCGTGATCTGGCTGGCGGACCGACAAACCGGTGCGATCGGCCTGCTACATTCGGGAAAAAAAGGCAGTGAAGGAAACATTCTCAAAGCCGGGCTCGAGATGATGGCGAGGCGATTCGGCAGCCGGGCGGAAGATGTGGTCGCGGTGCTTGGCCCGTGCATTCGTCCACCGGATTACGAAATTGATTTTGCCGCACAGATCGGCGAACAAGCCGAGCAGGCAAGACTGGGAAGTTTTCTCGACTGCGGCATTAATACCGCCTCGGATCCGGGGCGCTATTACAGCTACCGCCGCGAGCTTGGCAAAACCGGCCGAATGATGGCGATGATCACGTGTGAAACCCTACCATGAAACTTTTCACCCTCCAAGCCCCTGCCAAGTTGAATCTCTCGCTGCGCGTGCTCGGCAAACGCGACGACGGTTTCCATGAAATCAATACGCTGATGGTGAAACTGCCCGGCTTGGCAGATGAACTCGATTTCAGCGAAACCGGAGAATTTACCTTCGCATGCAACGACCCGGGCGTGCCGAATGATGAGCAGAACCTAATCGTGAAAGCGGTCAGAGCCTACGAAGCAGCTGCGTCAGTCCACTGCCAATGTGCGATCTCGCTGAATAAAAACATCCCCCACGGCGCCGGACTCGGTGGCGGCAGCAGCGATGCTGCGGCGACCTTATTGGGATTGAACCGCATCCACGGTTACCGCCTCGGTGTGGATCGATTGCACGAAATCGCGGCGAAACTTGGCTCCGACATTCCATTTTTTCTGACAACCGGCGCGTCCCTCTGCACGGGACGCGGTGAACGAATCGAAGCCGTCCCCTCCCCCCCCTCACTTTCGGTATTGCTACTGAAGCCATCGTTTAGCGTGCCGACACCCGATGCTTATGGCCGCTGGAACAAATCGAAAGAGCTCCCCGGAATTCTTTACGCCGCGCAGGAAACTCAAGGAGTCATGCTGGTCAATGATCTGGAGCGCCCGGTATTCGAAAAACATCGTTTTCTAGCCGAACTCAAACAATGGTTGTTGGTGAGGCGTGAAATCACCGCCGCGCTGATGAGTGGCTCGGGCGCAACCATTTTTGCCGTCCTTCAAGAAAGTGCAGACGCAGATGCCCTCGCCGCCAGTGCCCGCGATGAACTCGACCCCCATCTCTGGCATTGGTCTGGCTTGACCGATTCCTGAGCTGCAGTCGGAAAATGCACTTCTCGGCAGGATACAGCTTGGACGCGCGGCGAAGTTGGTTCATCTTTCCTCCGCCATGCGCTTTTCCGGTACTTACACCGCTCTCATCACTCCGTTTCGCAACGGAGAAATCGACGCCCCTGCTTATCAATCCCTGATCGAACGCCAGATCGCTGGCGGCGTGGACGGCATCGTTCCCGTCGGTACGACCGGGGAATCTCCCACGCTTGACACCGACGAGCACATCGAGGTCATCCGCCTCGCCGTGGAATTTGCTGCAGGCCGCTGTGAAGTGGTCGCTGGCACGGGGGCAAACTCGACGTCTGAAGCGATCGAGCTGACCGAAGCCGCCGAGCAACTCGGTGTCACCGGCTCGTTGCAGGTCTGTCCGTATTATAACAAGCCATCGCAAGAAGGACTTTACCTCCATTTCAAGGCCATCGCCGAATCCACCAATCTGCCAATCATGCTTTACAGCGTGCCAGGGCGCTCATCCATCGAGATCGCGCCGGATACGGCCGCGCGACTGGCGGCAGATTGCCCCACGATCACCGCGATCAAGGAAGCGGGTGGATCGGTCGATCGCATCAACCAGCTGGTTCAAGCCATGCCTGCCGACTTCGGCATCCTTTGTGGCGATGATCCGCTGACCCTGCCTTTCGTTTCTTGCGGTGCCACGGGCCTCGTCTCGGTGGCTTCAAATCTGATCCCCGATGTCATCGTCAAGTTGGTGAAAGCCTGCCTCAGCGGCAACTTCCCCGAAGCTCTGGCCCTGCAAAAACAATACTATCCGCTCATGCGCGGACTGATGTCGCTGGATGTGAACCCCGTGCCAATCAAAACTGCCGTCGCTCTGCAAGGCCACTGCACCGCCGACCTGCGCCTGCCACTGGCCCCGCTGAGCGCGCAAAATACCGCTCTGCTCACCACCCTGCTCCAGTCCTTCAAGCTTCTCTAATTTTAGTTTTCAAATTTAACCTTTCAGCTTTTAGCCACGCCCACCATGTCCACACCCAAGCTATTCAGTCCCGGTCCTGTCGATGTTTCGAAGGAAACCTTTGCCGCCATGTGCCACCCGATGATCGGCCACCGCGGCTCAGATTTCGAAGTGCTCTACGCCTCGCTCCAGCCCGGTCTGCAAGAAATATTCGGCACGGCGCGTCCCGTTTTTCTATCCACTTCCTCCGCTTGGGGCGTGATGGAAGGTGCTCTGCGCAACCTCGCCCGTAAAAAAGTACTCTGCCTCTGCTGCGGCGCATTCTCCGACAAGTGGCTCGACGTGGCCAAGAAGTGCGGTTTCGAGGCCGACTCGGTGCAAGTCGCTTGGGGTGAGGAAATCTCCCCCGAAGCCGTCCATGCAAAACTGGCTGAAGGCGGATTTGACACCGTCACCCTGATTCACTCGGAAACCTCGACCGGCGTACTCAACGACCTTGCTGGAATCTCCAAGGTCGTTAAATCCTTCCCCGACACGATGCTCATCGTCGACACGGTTTCTTCACTTTCCACTGTGCCAGTCGACATGGATGCCAACTGCATCGACGTGATGCTGGCCGGAGTGCAAAAGGCTTTGGCACTGCCACCCGGTCTCGCAGTGTTTGCCGTTTCCGCAGCGGGCATGGAGCGAGCCAAAGGCACCGCTAACCGCGGCTACTACTTTGACTTCATCGAGTTTGCCAAAAACGCCGCTGTCAACAACACCCCTTCCACCCCTGCCATCTCGCTGCTATACGGCTTGCAGCAGATCCTCGGCGAAATCGCCAAAGAAGGATTCGGCCCACGCCAACAGCGCCACGCCAAGACCAACGCAATGATCGCCACATGGGGTGCCAAACACGGCTTCGAGATGTTTGCTCCAGCCGGTCGCCGCTCGTCTGCGCTGACATGCTTCAAGACACCTGATGGTTTTGACCTCTCCGCCTTCATCAAAAATTTAAAAAACCAATACGGATTTCTGATCAACGGCGGCTACGGCAAGATCAAAGGCAGCACCTTCCGGATTTCTAACATGGGCAACGAAACTGAAGCGACGATGCAGGAACTCATTGACGCTATGGACACACTCCTCGGCTAAGATCGTCCTCACCTCACTTCAGGCGGACTCTTCATTTTGAAGAGTCCGCCTTTTTTGTGATACAGAGCAGCAGAAATTTAACCATTACGAAGATCTGCACATAAAAGGATCATTGCGAAAGGATCTAAATTTGGGCTAGGTTTTATGGGTGAATCCACGAGAACCAATATTTTCAGACGATGTCGCGCCATTGGAATGCGTGGCTTTTTTGGGCTGCTATGAACCGAGACGCTGCGGAATCGCGACTTTCACCCGCGATCTGTGCGAGGCGGTCAGCGAGGCGATGCCACGGGCCGACTGCTATGCCGCCGCAGTGAATGATCACGCCAAAGGATACGATTATCCGCCACGTGTGCGCCTAGAAATCCTAGAGAATGACCTGGATTCCTACCGTCGCGCCGCCGATTTTTTGAACTTTAAAAACACCGAAGTGCTCTGTGTTCAGCATGAGTTTGGGATCTACGGCGGCCCCGCAGGCAGCCACCTTCTCTCTTTGCTCAAAGGGGCACGAATGCCTGTGGTGACTACACTTCATACCGTGCTGCGGGAACCCAATGCCGCCCAAAGAAGAGTGATGGACGAATTAATCAGGCGTAGCACTCGCTTGGTCGTAATGGCCCGCAAGGGAGCGGATATCCTGAGAGAAACCTACGGCGTTCCCGACGAAATTATCGACGTGATCCCACACGGCATTCCCGACAGCCCTTTGGCCGATTCAGATTTCCACAAAGCCCGCTTTGGCGTGAGTGGCCGCAAAGTCTTGATGACGTACGGCCTACTCGGACCGGGCAAGGGTATCGAATACGCGATCAAAGCACTGCCCGAAATTGTGGCCAAGCACTCCGACGTGGTCTATCTGGTTTTAGGAGCCACGCACCCTCATCTGGTGGAACGCGATGGCGAAAGCTATCGACTGAGCCTAGAGCGCCTGGCGGAGGACCTCGGGGTAAAGGACCATATCATTTTTTACAATCGCTTCGTGGCGGCAGATGAACTCACTGAATTTATCGGGGCCACGGACATTTATCTAACGCCCTATTTGAACGAGGCGCAGATCACCTCCGGCACACTGGCCCAAGTCTTCGGGGCGGGCAACGCGGTGATCTCCACCCCGTACTGGCATGCGCAAGAACTACTCGCAGAAAGCCGCGGTTTGTTGGTGCCATTCCGCTCCCCAGAGGCAATTGTAGATGCCGTTTGCAACTACCTCGACCATCCGACCGTGCTGGCCCGAACCCGTGAACAAGCCTACCAACATGGGCGAAAGACGATTTGGTCGGCGGTGGCGGAGCGTTATTTGGATTCCTTCCAGCTGGCGCGGGCAAACCACCGAACGACTCCCAAGACCGCATTCGCCGTCTGGACACGCGCCTACGATCTCCCGCCGCTACGGCTCGACCATATTATCCGCATGAGCGATGGCACCGGCATCTTCCAACACGCCACTTACAATGTGCCAAACTTCCATGAGGGCTACTGCACCGACGACAACGCGCGGGCCTTCATCCTCTGCAATTTGTTAGAAGAGGTCAATAATCTAAATCAGTTATCGACCAGCTACCTCGCCTTTCTTGCCGCAGCATTGAATCACGAAACGGGACGTTTCCGCAACTTCATGAGCCACGGACGACAGTGGCTGGAGGAAGCAGGCAGCGAAGACAGCCACGGCCGCGCGCTGTGGGCGTTGGGGGTCGGTGCCGGACGATCCAACAACCTAGGACACCGCCGCTTGAGCGCGAAGCTCTTTAATCGCGGCCTAGCAGCGGTGCCGTCATTCACCTCACCGCGGGCTTGGGCGTTTTCACTACTGGGCATCCATGAGTATTTGCAAGGTGCGCCCGAGAATGCGCAGGCCAGCGCCATTGGCGCAGTGCTGATCGATTCCTTGGTTACGCTGTGGAATAACTATGCCACGGAAGATTGGCCGTGGTTCGAGCCCGCCGCGACTTATGACAATGCCCGTCTGAGCCAGGCCTTGATCCTCAGCGGTGACTGGTTGGCGGACGAATCGGTCGTCGAGATTGGCCTCAAGTCGCTACGCTGGCTAAGCGCGATGCAAAAATCTGAGAACGGACACTTCCGCCCGATCGGCAGTAATGGTTTCTATGAAAGAAATGGTATCCGCGCCGAATTTGACCAACAGCCGGTGGAAGCTCAAGCGATGGTTGCCGCATGCCTCGATGCCTTCCGTGCCACTCAAGATCGGCTTTGGTTCGACGAAGCCAAGTGTGCCTTCGAGTGGTTTCTTGGCCGTAACGATCAAGGCTTGTCGCTTTATGATTCCTTCACGGGCGGTTGTGGCGATGGACTTCATCACGACCGGGTCAATGCCAACCAAGGCGCAGAATCATCTCTTGCCTTTCATCTGGCTCTCGCAGGAATGAACCAAGCCGAATTGATCGATCACCTCCAGAAACTTACCACCGCATGAACCCCATTCGTCTTTACCGGCACGAAATCATGCTGCTTCCGGAAAGCGAACGCGTGCTGATACGTCCATTTATCCCGCTCGATACACAACGGATCACTGCAATCCTCGGCCGCGCACTGGCACTCACAGAAGAGGAAGTGGCTCAAAAATTAAAATCGATGCATCAGGAGTTCGACTCGAGGCACTACGATATCGAAGCCCTGTTATCCGCCCATTACACCAAGGTACTGCCACACATTTTCACCCAGCGTTCCCTCTCTCACGAACGAAAGATGCTCATTGGCGCGCTTTTTTCCGGCGAATACTCGTTGGAATCCGCAGCCCTATTCAACCCATCGATCGTTCCTCATCCGGACCAGAGCGGCGTCCCCAGAGGCGCCTTGCGCTTCATCATGAGCCTACGCGCCACCGGCGAGGGACACATTTCCTCCATCGAGTTTCGCTCGGGGATCATCAATCCCGATGACAAAATCACCCTCGATCCGATCTCCCGCTATGTTACCTTGCCCGAAATCGTCCCGAACCCCAGCTATCGCAAACAGAGTTTCATTCATAAATTTTACGAAATGGGCTTCGACAACAGCTATGCGAACGCCGTCATGGAACCGCTTGATTCAGGATTCAATCGTAACGATTTAAACAAAAGCGTCGACGCCGTTCGCCACGAAAATCCGCCCAGCCTGCACGATCTCGAACGCACGCTCGAGTGCATTCAGTGGCTGGCAGATTCAAACTACGAACTACGATTTTCTCCCAGCCTAGGCATGAGCGAACGGATCATTTTCCCTGTATCGCCCAACGAGAGCAACGGCATCGAGGACGCACGGTTCGTCCGTTTCACTGAAGACGATGGCACAGTGATGTATTATGCCACCTACACCGCCTACAACGGTCGAGCCATTCTTCCCCAGTTCATCGAGACGCAGGATTTTCTTAACTTCCGAATTCTCACACTCAACGGCAGTGCGGTGCAAAACAAAGGCATGGCACTCTTTCCCAGGCGGATAGACGGGCGCTATGCCATGTTATCACGGCAGGACGATGAAAACCTTTTCATCATGTTTTCGGACAATCCCCACTTTTGGAGTGATCCACAAATCCTGATGCGTCCGGCAGAAGTATGGGAATCCGTTAAAATCGGAAACTGCGGATCCCCCATTGAAACCGAGGCTGGCTGGTTAGTCCTCACCCACGGCGTAGGGCCGATGCGCAAGTATTGCATCGGGGCCGCTCTGCTCGACCTTCACGATCCAACCCAATTGATTGGCAGACTCCGCGATCCCATCCTTTCCGCCGAAGGCAACGAACGCGAAGGCTATGTTCCTAACGTGGTCTACAGCTGCGGCGCGCTGCTTCACG
The DNA here is from genome assembly GCA_913063525.1 of uncultured Verrucomicrobiota bacterium. Taxonomy (GTDB): domain Bacteria; phylum Verrucomicrobiota; class Verrucomicrobiia; order Verrucomicrobiales; family Akkermansiaceae; genus Luteolibacter. The sequence continues at coordinate 758 of CAJXYV010000037.1, read as the reverse complement.
CCAAAAAAATCATCCTTCCCTACGCGATGAGCGACAAGGCAACTGCCATCGTTAGCATTGATCTGGATGAAATCCTCGCCGCGCTGACATCACATTAAGAAGCCTCCTCCCAGAGGACCCTGCGCTGCGGGGGGAATATGATAAAAAACCAGATAAGCAAAGCACATTTTAATGCTCCATCGGGGTGAGCGGCGAGAGAGTTGACGCATGAGGGCGCGCGGCCTAGAATCGCTCGTAATTGATGACTACTCACCGAATTTCCATTTACGGTGCACTTTTGGCTTGGCTAGTACTAAGCTCAACTGCCGCCGCAGCCCCGATCGAAAAATTGCCGATGGCGACGCGGCCATTTCCTCTGGGAGAGGTCGTCTTGCTGGACAGCCCGTTCAAGCAGGCGATGGAGCGCAATTCACTGTATTTGCTGAGTTTAGAGACGGACCGTTTTCTGCATAACACGCGGCTGTATGCGGGGCTGAAGCCGAAGGGCGATCTTTACGGCGGCTGGGAGTCGCAAGGGATCGCGGGACACAGTCTGGGACATTATTTGACGGCGATTTCGCTGCAATACGCCGCAACGGGCGACGAGCGATTCCGCCAGCGGATCGACAAGATTGTCGCAGAGATGGCGGAGTGCCAGGTAGCGTATGGCGACGGCTATGTGGGCGCGCTGCCGCCGAAGGAGCTAGCGACGATGCGCGGCTTCAAGGACGGCAAGGTGGATCCGATCTCGCCATTCAATTTCAAGGGCGGCGCGTGGG
>CAJXYV010000036.1 GCA_913063525.1 uncultured Verrucomicrobiota bacterium | reverse complement strand
TGAACTTCAGAAGTCGCAAGCGCCTTAACTTCTGCGGCGGTCAATGGGCCCCTATAAATGCGAAAATCGTCCACTTTGCCGTTAAAATAGGGATCTCTATCAAATTGGGATTTGCCGATGTAGTTCTGTGTGGTGGGGCCTAATAGCAGTGGAGAGAACTCGACGGCGGTGTTTTCTGCGACTTTCTCGCCATTAACGTAGAGGGCGCCGGTGGCACCGCTGAGCGAAATGGCGACGTGGACCCATTGCTTGGTGGGGAGTGGAGAGTTGCCGATGATTTTCTGTTCACCGCGATAACCGCTGCGGGTAATGGCGAAGGTAACTTTTCCCCCGACATTTGGACTGAGGAACATGTAGCGCTCGGTGCCGCTGCCGAAGTCAAAAATGCGTGTCATTTCCGTATCCGACTCTAGGTAAACCCAAGCGGCTATAGTGAAATCAGAGAGCTCCGAAACAATACCGGCCGGAAGACTGGCGAATTGTTTCGATTCGCTGGAAAACTTCACGGCGTTGCCGAATTTGCCTAGGTTCCAGCTCGCATTGCCGCTTAGGGAGATTTGCCGATGCTTGCCGGAAGCGTCGCTGGCTACCGTGCCGCGGGTTTCGTCAAACTTCCACTGAGCTTCTAGCACAATGCCGACGATCGCGATGGCGACATTTGAGGCACCGGTTTCGCTACCGTCCCGCAGGGTGGCGGTGACGATGTAGCGGTAGGTAGTGCCCGGGACAACGTCTGTATCGGTATAAGTATTAACTGACAGCCCAGATGCAATGGTCGTTAATTTGTCGCTACTACCGGTCATTCGTTTAATGTTGTAACTGGTGGCATAGGCAGAACCCCACCACGAGAGCACAGGCTGCTGGGCGGTGACCGTCGCGCTGAGGCCACTGGGATTCGCGCCCTTGCCGATCGGATCGAGCGAGTGGGTGAGGGTGTCGAATCCCGGCTGATCTTGACCGAAGTAACCCGTGGGCCGGAGCTTGGCGGCGAAGGCGGCACAATAGGGAGCGGCGAGCCCCTTGCGGTTGACGTAGTGGTTGTAGAGCATCTCCCAGCCAGGTCGTTTGCATCCGCGATCACTGCTGGAAATGGCGGTGTTAGTGGCAGCAGACGGGTATCCCTCCTCGGTGGCATAAAATGTGAACGGCACTTCTTCCATCAGATTGTATTTTGCCACGTATTCAGCCCCGGCGAGAACGCGGTTGTTGTCGTAGCCGTAAAGATCGACACCTTGGTGCCAAGCCATTTCACAGAACGGAGCGAGGAGCGCGATCTCGAGCGTATTGTGGCCTTGATCGCGGCCGGCTTCCTGGGTTTGGCCGAGGTAGCCGGGGTGCAGGTAGTTGACCCATCGGTGGATATTCCCCTGCCCTGCTCCGTTGTAAAAGAAATCAAGCGCCTCCTGGGTCAGTTGGTGATCATCGCACAGCACTCCAACGGCATACATGCAGTTCATACTCAGAACATCCCAGTTGGCCCACATGAAGCTGTAGCCTCGACCCATGTGTCGTTTAAGGAAGTCGCTGCACATCGGATAGAAAACATTTTTCATCATCTTCTGAAACTTCGCGAAATCCGCCGGTGCCCACTTGGGATAGCTGCGCATGATTTCTGCAGCGTTGGCGAACTGGTAGCCGTTGATGGCGACGAGTTGAAAGTTCGGGTCGCCGCCGATTCCTTCGAGTTTCCCCGCCCAAGCGTTGAGAATTTTAACGGCGTTGTCGGCGTAGGCGATGTCCCCGGAAACTTTCCAGCGCAGAGCACTGCCATAAGCCACGGCGACGTCGTTGGCGAAGGTGCCGAAGTTTTCACCGGCTCCACCTCGGATCACCTTCGTGGAAGGATGAGGGGTCCAATTGGTCTGCCGACCGGTCCAGTCGGATGTCAGCTTCTTGTAGGCGGACGCCCATGGCTCGGCACCCTGGTCGACTTTGGTCCGCATGCGTTCGAAATCCGCCTCGTTGTTGAGCAGACCGGGATGAACGAACCCTTGGGCAAAAACAGCAGGAGCAAGACTTGTAACCAGCACAAGCAGGTGTGATACAAGTAAACTGCAGAGGAATGTTTTTTTCATGAAATTCGAAGGGAGTTATTAGTTTACGCAAAGCCATTTAGAATTATGTCAAGAATTGTCCGTTTCTTTGGCAAGCAGCTCTCCAATCCATGGAACCTAAAAGGTTTCAGGATCCGATCAAGATTCGATAGAAGCCCTTCTGCTCGGCGATGGTCCGCGGGATGACTATTTGGGCCGGACTATCTGCACCCGATTGTGCGGCTCCGACATTTTCCCATGACCCGGTCGCCAGACCCTGCGCCACCGGACAAAGTTCGGTTCACTAGAACAAAGCGAGGGAACGGCAGAGAGTTTTCATGAGAGGATAGCGAGCTTGCAAGCCACCCAAGCAAACGAAATCAGCGCCCCAGAAGTAGCTGTCGCGTCTCGCGGCAGACCGTTGCGGAGGCGTCTCGCCTGCGCAACTCTCCAATCCGGTACGACAACCCAGTGCATTCTGCTTGGCAGTTTCTTCATAACGGCCTAAAAAATGTCAGCATTCACGGCAGTTTCGCGGCATTCCGTGCCTCACCCTAAAAATTCGCACAGCACTCATGCAACAGCCCTCCAAAAGGATTTTGAGCGAGCGCAGGTTACAAATGCAGCCTGAACAACACACGATCGGCCTAGTGATTCTCGCTGCGTATATTGGCGTAATTGTTTGGGGCCTGCATCGCATGACCGGCAGTTGGGTGGGCACAGGTGCAGGTTTAGTTGTCCTGACATTGATTGGCTGGCTCGCATCGGTGAAGAGTGCCCTGAGGTTTAAAAAACTGGCCACAGCCCGCGCTGACGAGTCGATATGTCAGTTCGCCCGTTCGTTTGACCGAAACAGCTCAGATACGGTTTTGATACGCTCGGTTTATGAGACCGTGCAGGAGCATTTGGGAAGCACGCCCGTGCCACTTCGTACGGATGACCGCCTGCTTGAAGACCTCGATTTGGATGATGACGATCTTGATGAGATTCTCATCGATGCTGCAGAGCTCGCTCGCCGCTCACTCGATTCCACGGCCAGCAATCCGCTTTACGGGCGGATCACGACCGTTCGTAATTTGGTGGAGTTTCTCCAACACCAACCGCGCTTGTGACGACCGCCAAAAACCCCTTTCCATGTGTTGCGCATGTGATCCCCCCCCACATGAACCAATCCGCTGTCATCCATGCCAGAATCGACTCTGCGACCAAGGAGGCCACCGAGAAAATTTTGAATTCGCTGGGACTCACCCCGACTGAGGCGATCCGTCTTTTTTACCGTCAGATTGCAATGAGGGGGGAATTCCCACTTGAGTTGCGAGTTCCAAACAGTCTCACGGCCGCAACCCTTTCCCATGCGGATAGCGGCGATGAGCTCGAATCGTTTGCCTCGGTGGATGATCTTTACGCCTCCTGGGATTCATGAGGATCACCCAGACCACGCAGTTCAAGAAGGACCTCAAAATACAGCAAAAAAGAGGTAAGGATCTCCAGAAACTCAAGATCTTGATCGAACGATTGCTGTCAGACGAACCCCTACCTCCGCTAAATAGGGATCATGCGCTTGCGGGTCATTGGTTCGGATGGCGCGACTGCCATCTGGAGCCCGACCGGCTGCTGATCTACAAGAAGTCTTCGGTCAACTCGGGTCGACGGCACGTCGACCCCCCTTAGCAATCGCATCCTTCGCGCGAGGTGTAACTTGGCTCGTGCGAGGAGTACTTTTTCCGGGGCAATCGAGTCCTGACTTGAACCGGCTTGGCTGGGTGCATCCTCTTAGGAACTACGCAGACTAAAGTCTGAACTCCTTGTTTTTTTGCCATGGCGTACGTGTTTATCTCGATGTTACTTGCTTGGAATGGTTTTCCGTAGTGTTGGATTCGCATTCCAGCTTACTGAATTCGCATTCCAGCTTATCAAATTCGCATTCCAGCTTATCGAATTCGCATTTCAGCTTATCGAATTCGCATTCCAGCTTATCGAATTCGCATTCCAGTTTATTGAATTCGCATTCCAGCTTACTGAATTCGCATTCCACTGTACTTAATTCGCATTCCACTATACTGAATTCGCATTCCAACGTCATGAATTGCGATTCCAGTGTACTGGAATCGCAATTTAGCTAGCTGATTTCGCAATCCAACGCGCTGGAATGCGATTCTAACGTGCTGTATTCGCATTCCAGCGTATTGGAATCTGATTCCAACTAATTGATTTCGAGAAACAACTTGATTGCTTCTTATTTGAATGACAGGATCACTTAGCCGGAAAGCCCCACACTACCGATGAGTGCAAGCTTTTAAGCGGCGAACTACCCCAACTATCCCGATTTAATGGCAACGATTCTCAAAGCAAGCACCGTAGCTGAGCGCAGCAAGGAATTCATTTCCGCGTGGCGGCAGTTTGCGCCCGATTTACAGCTCGCGGGCCGCACGCTCGCGGAATTTGAGACAGAAAGCCAGTTGCCAAAGGAGTCGGAGAGGGACGTCTATGCGGCGAAAACCCACTACAAAGGCGCCATCGCCACCCGCAACCAAGCGACCGAGCAGGTGAAACAAAGTTTGCTGAAGCTGACACACGCGGTGCTGGCCGACCCGGATCTCGGCAATAATTGCGCCTTTTACCGCGCGCTGGGATTCACCGTCCAGAGCGAGCGCAAGCGGCCAGGGCCGAAGCCGAAACGCGCGGTCATCGCCGCAGCGCCGGTTGCGGAGACCCTCTGATCTGGCATTGGGGGCGCGGGAGTTGCTGACGGAGCTGGCGGCACGTTGAGCCCTCTTGGCAATCGCCTCCTTCGGGTGAGTGGGGCCGGAAGATCCAGCCACCTTCGCGCTGGCGCGGCGCGGGTTTTCGGTTGCGCGGATATCGGCCGCGGCGCATAAGACGGGTGTGTTCCACGTTCCCACTTTGATTTTCGTGGTCGGATTGATCAATCTGCTGCAGGCGTTCGCGTTTTGCATCGTGGGCTTTTACAACCGGCGGGTGAATGGCATCGGCTACTGGGCGGCGGCGGCTTTGTTCAATGGACTGGCGATGCCGCTGATCGCCATGCGCCACAGCTTTGATTCGGTATTTTTGACCAAGCTGCTGCCGACGAGCATGAACTTTGCGTCGGCGTACTTGTTTTACGTGGGGGTGATGCACTTTCAGAAGCGCGGTGCGGCGCGGATCTGGCCGCTGATGGCGGCGCTGCCACTCTATTGCGGCCACGTCTGGCTGGTGGTGCAGGATGAGGGGCTGCGGTATCGGCCGCTGGTGACCTCGCCGATCTTCATTTTGTTTTTGGCGATGGGGGCGCAGGTATTGCTGAAGGAGCGGCGGCCGGAGCTGCGGTTTGGGGCGCGCTTTACGGCGTACGCGGCGCTGTTTATCTGCGCGATCTTTGCCTACCGGGCGGTGGACTTGTATTTCCTGACGACGCCGGCGCAACTTCTCGATCCGGTGCGGCCGCAGTTGGTGAGCTTTACGGGGGGGATTTTGTGGGCGCTGCTGTGGACCTTCGGCGCGATGATGTTGATCAACCAGCGGCAGACGTTTGAAAACGAGCAGCTGCACGCGGAAAAGCTGGAAACAGTGGAGAAGCTAGCGGCTGCCGAAACCGAGCTGGTGAAGATGCGCACCCAGCAGCACCGCCAACAACTGGCCAGCGACCTGCACGACGGCATGGGCGGGATCACCGCCAACGTGGCGATGCTGGCGTTCCAAGGCAGCATCGCCGAGCAGCCGCAACAGCAGAAGGAGATTTTCCAGAACATCGAATTCCTCGCCACCGAGTGGAACCGCGAGCTGCGGCTGTGGATGAACGGCCTGGAACGCGGCAGCCTGCTGTGGGCCGACGCGCTGGTGGAATCCCACACCTACGCCCAGCGGCTGACGACCGCCCACGGCATCGAGCTGGACTGGCGCCAAAGCGGCCCGCTGCCGAGCGAACCGGATCACCGCGTGCAGGAGATCATTTCGCTGATGCGGGTGCTGAAGGAAGCGATCCACAACCTGGCGCGCCACTCCGGTGCCCGCACGGCAGGCGTACATGTCACCTTCGGCCCGCAGCAGCTGCGCATCGTAATCCAGGACGATGGACGCGGCATCGATCCGGCAATTTCCCGCCCCGGCAGCCGCGGCCTGCGCAACATGCAGCAGCGCATCGACGAGCTGGGCGGCACCTTGAAACGCGGTGACGGCCACGGCACCACCTATTGCCTGCGCATTCCCCTACCCTTGCAGCGCCAAACCCACCTTTCAAATGCCGATAACACCTGAGTCCGCTGCCGCCATCCGCCTGGTCATCGTCGAGGACGACGAGTACCTGCTCGTCTCGCTGGCCCAGATCATGGATTCCCAGCCCGGCATCACGGTCGTCGGTGCCTATGCCAGCACGGAAGAGGCGATGGAACAAACCCGCTGGACGGCGGTGGATGTGCTGCTGGCCGATCTAGGCCTGCCCGGGATCTCCGGGGTGGATCTGATCGCCGCGGCGACGATCCAAAACCCGCAGTTGCACGCGCTGGTCCACACCGTTCACGACGACCGGGAATCGCTGTTCACGGCACTGCGGGCTGGCGCGATCGGCTACGTCATCAAGGGCCTGCCCGCGTTGGAGACGATCGATGCGGTGCGCGCCGTGTCGCAGGGCGCGTCCTCGCTGAGCCCGAGCATCGCCCATTTCCTGATCGAAGAATTCCGCAGCAACCAAGCCGCCAGCGCGGAGGAAGTGCTGACGCCCCGCGAAGTGGAGCTGCTCAACCTCAGCGCCCAAGGACTGATGTACAAACAGATCGGCGAGAGGCTCATGATCAGCGGCGGCACCGTGCACAGCCACATCAAGCGGATCTACCGCAAGCTGCAAGCCGGCAGCCGCGAGCAAGCGCTGCGCCGCGCCCAAGCCCTAGGCTACCTCAGGCCAAAAGACGAAGACTGAAGCGCGGTGAGCGCGAGGATGACTGCGCGCCCACTCCCGCGCGGCGCTTGATTTCGCATGGCGCGGTCAAGTGCCGAGATAGCTGGCCTGCACTTGGGGGTCGGCCTTCACTTGGGCGGATGGACCTTCGAGAAGGATCCTGCCGGTTTCGAGAACATAGGCGTAGTTAGAAACGTCGAGGGCGAGATTGGCATTCTGTTCGACGAGCAGAATCGTGAGTCCTTGTTGGCGGTTGATTTCGACGATCCGTTCGAAAATGGTTTTCACCAGCAGCGGTGCGATCCCCAAGGAGGGTTCGTCGAGCATGAGGAACTTGGGTCTGCTGAGCAGAGCGCGGCCGATGGCGAGCATCTGTTGTTCCCCGCCAGAAAGAGTTCCGGCCGACTGATTTTCCCGCTCCTTGAGCCGAGGGAAGAGCCCATAGACGTAGTCCGTCTGAGAGGCAATCCACTGGCGATCCTTCTGGAGGTAGGCGCCCATGCGGAGGTTTTCCTGCACGGTGAGATTGGCAAAGACCATGCGCCCTTCGGGCACGTGACAAAGACCGCGGGCGACGATTTTGTCGGCGGCAAGTCTGGAGATTTCCTGCCCCTGATATTGGATCGAGCCAGAAGCGGGTTTCACGAGGCCGGAAAGGGCGCGCAAGGTCGTCGACTTCCCGGCCCCGTTTGCGCCGATGAGGGTGACAATGCTGCCTTGCGGCACCTTGAGGGTAATGCCGTGAATGGCCTTGATGGCACCGTAGGAGACGTGAAGATTTTCGACAGAAAGCATGGCAAACGAGATGATGTATGAGACTGCAATGCAGGCGAATCGAGCGAATCTTTTTTCAGACGGCGGCGGCTCCTAGGTAAGCCTCGATCACTTTTGGGTGAACCTGGATTTCCTTGGGGCTGCCCTCGGCAATCTTGATTCCATATTCGAGAACGGCGATTCTTTGGCAGATGCCCATGACCACTTTCATGTCATGTTCGACCAAAAGCACGGCAAGATGGTAGCGATCTTTGACAAAGCGAATGAGACGCATGAGGTCGTCCTTTTCGGCAGGATTCATGCCTGCAGCAGGTTCATCGAGCAGCAGGAGCCGTGGCCGGGTGGCGAGGGCACGGACGATTTCGAGGCGCCGTTGATCGCCGTAGGGCAGTGAAATCGCGAGTTCGTCGCGCTGATCGGCGAGGTTGAAGATTTCGAGGAGTTCGAGGGCGTTTTTTTCGGTTTCGACTTCGGCCTTGAGCCAGCCTTTGCCACGCCAGAGCGCGCTGAAGTAGCCTTCGCCATTGTGGAGACGCGCGGCGACGCGGATATTATCGAGCACGCTGAGGCTGCGAAAAAGGCGGATATTCTGGAAGGTGCGGGCGATGCCAGCACCTGCGAGGCGATTCGGCCGAACCCCCAAGGTGTTCTTTCCCAGAAAACGGATGGTGCCCGAGGTCGGCTGATAGACGCCGGTGATCATGTTGAACGCCGTGGTCTTGCCGGCGCCATTCGGACCGATGATCCCGACAAGCTCGCCTTCCCCGATGCTGAAACTCAGCCCGGAGACCGCGGTGAGCCCGCCAAACTGGATGGTCGCCTTTTCTAACTCTAGCAGTGGCGCGTTCATGAGTGTCGGCGGCGTTTTAGGTTGATAGCAAACAAGCCGGCCGGACGCAACAGCATCAACAGGATGATGAGCAAGGCATAGATAATCATGCGGTATTCCGAGAACTCGCGGAGAAACTCTGGCATGAGTGTGAGGAGGATGGCTGCAGCAATGACACCCGCGGTGCGGCCCATCCCGCCGAGGATAACCATGACCACGATGTCGATGGATTTTAGCCAGTCGAAGCCGGTGGGAGAGAGGAATTGTTTGTGATGGGCGTACAAGCCGCCGGCGATGCCTGCAAAGAAAGCGCCCGTGACAAAGGCGATCACCTTGGTGCGAGTGGTGTCGATGCCGTTCGACTCGGCGGCGATTTCATCGTCGTGCACCGCAATGAACGCGCGGCCATAGGTCGAATTGACCAAGGCGGAAATCGCGTAAACCGAGATGGCGGCAAAGCCGAAGGTCCAGCCGAGGTTGGTGAGCTTAGGAATCCCTTTGAGACCGCTGGCGGCACCGATGGCTTCGGTATTTTGAGCGACCACCCGGATGATTTCACCGAAGCCAAGCGTGACAATGGCCAAGTAATCGCCGCGCAGGCGCAAGGAGGGAACACCCACGAGCAAGCCGACCGCCGCCGCGAGCAAACCACCCGCGATCAAGACCAGCGGAAAGTACCAGACCGCATCGACCGACGCGCCCGCATGCAGAGAAACCCAAGCGGAGAAAAATCCACCCACCGCCATGAAACCCGCGTGGCCGAGGCTGAACTGTCCGGTGTGGCCGTTGATCAGATTCAAGCTTGTCGCGAGGATGATCGCAATTCCAACATCAATGATCACCCCCAGATAGTAGCGATTGAACTGGGGGCTCAGGTAGGACGCCAGGATCGCCAGCGCAATGCCTAACAACAACCAGCGTTTTGCACCGGGAAATGCCATCAGACCTTTTCGACGGATGAGCGGCCCAGTAGACCGGCAGGTTTCAGGAGGAGGATGAGGATTAGGATGCCAAAGGCGATGGCATCGCGGTAATTCGACAGCCCGGAAATGCCACCGGCAAAGGTTTCCAATAGACCGAGCAGCACCCCGCCGAGCACCGCCCCCGGCAGATTACCAATCCCGCCAAGGACGGCCGCAACAAATGCGCGCAAGCCGGGCTGCACCCCCATCAGCGGCTCAATCCCGGGAGCCTTGATCGCGTAAAGCACCCCCGCGATGGCGGCAAGCGCGGAGCCAAGCCCGAAGGTGAATGAGATGATGCGATCCACCGGCACCCCCATCAAGTAAGCGGCTTGTTGGTTATAGGAGACCGCGCGCATCGCGGTGCCGATGCGGGTCTTTTGAACAATCCACCACATGGCCACCAGCAGCACGGTGGTAACACTCACGGTGAGCACGTCATTGCTGGAAACCACCAGAGCGCCCCAGTGCAGCGCATGTTCGGGAAGCAACTGCGGAAATGGCTGCGGTGCCGCGCCGAAGACTTTTTCGTTTTGCGCCGTGAATTCGATCAGCAGAGAAACACCGATGGCGGTGATCAGCACTGTAAGTTTGGGCCGATTGCGCAAGGGCCTATAAGCCAAGCGTTCGATCAGCATCCCGATAATGGCACAGACCGCCGCGGCGAGGATGAACACCATGATGCAGCCGAGCGCCGACTGGGAGCCGGAAAGCTTTTCAATCTTCGGGGCGATATAAAACGCGGTAAAGGCACCCAGCATTAGCACATCGCTATGCGCGAAATTAATGAAGCGCAGCACCCCATAGACCATGGTGTAGCCCAGCGCGATGAGCGCATAGATGGCTCCCAATCCGAGCCCGTTAATGAGCTGCTGAAAAAACCAATCCAATGAGATTCAATCGGTGAGAATTAATGAATGAGAAGCGCAGGCCCACAGGCGAAAGACAGCGAATCAGGCGGCTTCAAGGATTGACCGTCGTATGGTAGGTGAATTTCCCCGCATTGATCCGGATGAAAACGAGGGCCTTCATGGCATCGCGATTCGCATTCAATGTGATTTTACCACTCGCTCCGGAAAAGTCCTTGGTACTGGCAATGGCCGCGCGGAGAGCAGCAGACTCGGTGGTATTGGCCCGCTTAATGGCATCAATGAGCACCCGCGCTGAGTCATAGCCGAGCACCGCCATGGCATCTGGAAATTTGCCGCTGAAACGCTTTTTGTAGGATTCTACAAAACGAACCATCTCCGGAGTGCCTTGATCGGGAGAACAATGGGTGGAGAAATAATGCCCTTCCATGGCTTCTTTGCCGATGCTGAGCAAACTTTCGCTCTCCCATCCGTCACCGCCGAAGATCGGGATATTCATGCCCAGCTGCTTGGCCTGAATGCAGATCAGGGCGACATCGTTGTAATATCCGGGAAGGAAGATCGCATCGGGGGCATCGCTTTTGATGGCCGTGAGCTGACCTTTAAAATCCTTGTCGCCACCGTTGAAGTCCAGTTCGATGCCGACAACGCCGCCGGAAGATGTGTACTTTTCCTTGAAACTTTTCGCCAGACCCTTGCTGTAGTCGCTCTTCACGTCGGTCAACACCGCGACTTTATGCGCTTTTAGCGTGCCGCTGGCAAAGTTAGCCAGTGCAGCCCCTTGGAAAGTATCGGTAAAGCAAACACGGAAAACATAGTCCCCTTCCTGAGTGACCGTCGGATTGGTCGAGGCCGGTGAAATCATCGGGATCTTATTCTGCTGGCAAATGGGAGCCGCCTCAAGCGAACGACTGGAAGCCACCTCGCCGAGAATCGAGACCACGCCGTCCTTGGAAATGAGCTTATTGACCGCGTTGGCCGGCTCCCCGGCCTTGGTCTGGTCGTCCTCCGTTAGCAACTCGAGTTGTTTGCCGAGCACCCCACCCGCCGCATTGACCTCCTCGAAGGCAAGCAAGGTCCCCTCGTGCGAGGAGGTGCCGAAAGTCGCTTCCTTTCCGGTCAAGGAGGCAAACTCGCCGACCTTGATGGTGTTTCCGCCGCCGGACTTGCATCCCGCCAGACCAAGCATACTCAAGGCAAAGGCAGCGGTGGCAAAAATAAGGCGGGTAGGTTTCATATGAAAATTTTGCGGATCGATGTCCGAAATCTAAGAAAGCCCTCCCCCGTGTGCAACTGCATTTTACGCCGCGGGGATTTGGGTGCTTTGCCAGTGGATCGGACAGGCGATCAGCTCTGCGGAGAATCGACCCAGAACCGATAATGCGGTGGATTTCCTGGGCAGAGCACCAGATTTTTCAACTTGAGGATTTCGCCGCCGGGCCGGACAAAACATTTAGCGCTGGCCAGGCGATCAGGAGCTGGCATCGGGCAACTGGGCCAGAACACCCCAACACCCAGAAGCAAGGGGAGAATGGCCGTGCCACGCGCCAGCGGCAGATCGTCCCGATCCAGAAGAACGACGTGAACCTTGAGAGGTTCCGGGGTTTCATCGAGAATTCGCTGATAGGACTCGGGGAGAGGATAAACTTCGGTTTTCATGGTTCGGGGGGACGCCACCGAACAAATTACGTGGTTTTCGAAACTACGCCAGATCTATCAATGATCGACCGCGTAATTCTTTTTGCGGCGATTCGTCATTCCCCACGCAGAACCAGACGGAATGATGACCAGACCGTCACTCGGAGCGGGAAAGGCGTGGAATTCCTCGCTGCAGGAGCTGCTTGTCCACGGCGCTGGAAACAGTGTCATCAAGATAGACGGTAAAGTTTTCCTCGGCAAACTCGATGGAGTGGAGCTCGTTGAGATTTGCCTGGAATGCCGAGATGAGGCTTTTCATGTTCTTGATTTCCTGACCATTGACCTTGTGAACAATGAGGTTGCGCAGGCTTTCATAGCCAACGGTGGCGGGCGTCGGGATCGATCCGCTGAGGAAGACGATTCGATCCACCTTGCCCTCATATTTTTCGGGATTCTCCATCGCATCGAGGAAATTGAGAGGTGCCCGGCTTTCCCAGTTTTCGCCGAAGGCCTCCAATAAAGGCCGCGAGAGCTCTTGGAATACAAAGCCACCCTTGATGAGATAATTGGGTGCCTTATCAAACTGATAGGCTGGCACGAGGCGGGTGCTTTCTTCCTCGCGGGTGAGCGTGACTTTGAGATCAAGCGCTTGCCCATCGCGAAGCAGAGACAGCGTGACGATGTCACCAGTCGACCTATCGCCGCGGATCAAATGCCCCCAAAATAGGCTACCATAGTTCGGATGTTGATAGTAGCCACGGCGATCAATGGAGTGGCCATCGACGGCGATGAGAACATCGCCCACTTTGGCGCCGGCTAGGGCTGCAGCCCCCCCCTTGCGCACGTTGTGAATGAAGATTCCACCTTGATCATCCGCGAGCTTGAGCCACTGGCGGAAGGATGGATCCTCGGTGCGGGCGACCGCGATGCCCAGACTCGGAAAGCCTTTGTAATCGCCGCCCACACAGGCTTGCAGAAAGCGGGCGACAATATCGGTGGAAGCGACATCGCAGATTTGATCCTTGGCATTGTAACTGATGAGAACGCCAGCGAGTTTGCCACCCAGCATCACAGGAAGCGAATAGCTGCTGGCCGCACTTTGCATGGACGCTTTGACACAGTAGGTGAGAAAACTGTGGCCGGGCAAAAAATTGGAGGAGACATCGACGCTTTGGAGCGTGCCGGGAGTGAGCAGCGGGAGCCCGTTATCCTCGATTTGAAGAATGTCCAAGGACTGACCGATTTTCGGTGCCGCGGCGATTTGGAGCGGGTTCGTTTGAGCAAAGAGGAGATTCCCCTCCGCCTCGGAATTGGGACCTAACAATGCGAGGTTTGCCTCATAGTCGACAGCGATCACCTTTGCTTGCGCGAAACATTTACCATCGGACGACTCGAACTCGAGATAGGTCGAATCGGCGACGAGTTCAGAAGTCGTCAGCACCCGCTGGGGACCGACGATGGCGGCAAGAGCGCGGCGCTGATTGGGCGGGTTTTTCTCCCAAGGCTGACTTGGGCTCCACGAGCGCTGGGTCGAGTTGATCCGAACCACCGAAGACTTGATATCGGTGACGGGTAACGACACAGCAAGCGGTGCCTTTGCGGCCCTATCCGACTTCCGAGGTTCGCAGGAGGACGAAATAAACAACAAGGGAAGAATGAGCAATAGGCGCATGAGAGGGAATGTCAGAGGGTGAATGTCGCGGCTCTCTATCATAAAAAACTATTTCAGGCCGAGGACGTCCTGCATGTCATAGAGGCCGACCGGTTGATCGGCCAACCAACGTGCAGCGCGGACGGCACCCGCGGCGAAGGTGAGTCGCGACGATGCTTTATGGGTCAGCTCTACGCGCTCGCCATCGGCGGCGAAAAGCACCGTATGATCCCCCACCACGTCGCCACCGCGGAGTGTGTGCATGCCGATTTCACGCGGCTTGCGTGGCCCGATGTTGCCGAAGCGACCGTGGGCAACGTCGTCCTGATAGGACGTACCGGTTTCCTCATTGATGATTTCGAGGATCCGGCGGGCTGTGCCTGAGGGTGCGTCGATCTTGTGTTTGTGGTGCATCTCGGTCACTTCGATATCGAAGCGATCTTGGGTCAAGATACGGGCCGCTTGGCGGGTCAGCCAGAACAGCGTATTGACGCCCACCGAATAGTTTGCCGCATAAACGATGCGAATCGATTTGGCCGCCTGATAAATCACCTGCCTTTCCGCGTCCGTGTGGCCGGTCGTGCCGATCACCAGGCTGGTGCCGTGTTTCAAAGCCGCCTCGACCAGAGTGGTGGTGAAGGAGTGAATCGTAAAGTCGATCGCACAGTCTGCCTTGGAGATGGCGAGGTCCAGATCCTCTCCGGCATCGTGGGTCGCCGCGATGGCGACATTCACTTGGCTGGCGGCTTCCATCACAGCCTGGCCCATGCGGCCAGATTTCCCGGTTATCAGTAGTTGTGGCATATCAGTTAGAGTGTTTGAGAGTAGAGATTTGTGCAGGGTGAGGCATCAGTCTTCCAAAATCATGTGTTTGAGTTGAAGCTGTGCAGCGCGGTTGGCAGCTTCTTCAGCGCGCGGACCATTGAAGGAGGCGATTTTTTTAGCCAAGGCAGCGGCGGCGGGCCAGCGTTGTGATTTTTCCAACAAAGCCAAAGCACGGAATCCACATCGCTCGAAGTATTCCCATTCGACCGGAGATGCCGTGGCTTCGATCACCGAGTGATACGCTTGGAACGCCTGTTTTTCGCGTTTTTGGGTAGGGTCTGCTAGATCTGGCAATTGTTCAAGAGTCGAACCGCGGAGGTATTGCAGGCGGTTCAATAGAGTCGGCTGAGATTTAGCCAAGACGAGGAGTCGATCGTAAACTGCCAGTGCTTCCAGCAGCGATTCAGGATGCGCGGTTCCTTGTGCGTAGAGCGCCTCCCCCAGCAACAAGCCGGCTGGCAATTGCAGCGGGTCACTTCCAGGCATCTTCGCCATCCATTTGCGCAAAAAAACGGCGGCTTCGGTGAGGCGAAAGATATCGACGAGGTGGCGGGCTTTTTCGAGGCTAGCCAAGGAGTTGGCAGGCCCCTTGCTGTCGATTGCTTTATCGAAAAGAATCAGTGCTTCCTCCTTCGATTTCGAAGTGCCGCCGAGGGCTGCCGATCGGGCGGCCAACAGCCATGCGACTTGGGCTCGGGCAGGGTCGGTTTCAGTCGCCGCGAGCTTTTCAAGCACCAGCCGGGCTGGAATGTAGCGGCCCGACTGGAAAAGATTTCGGCCCATGGTCAGTGCCGCTTCGGCCACGATCGACTCGCCCGGAAACGTATCGATGATTGATTGCGCCGCCGCAATAGTAGCGCTGGGATCGTTCGCCACATCGGCGAGACGAAGCTTTGCCAGCGCAATCCGCGAGGCAAACCTGGCGGCGGACTCTGCGGGCAGAGATGCCAAAATTTCTAACTGTGCGCGGGCAAACTCGAGATGGGGAGGCGTCGCAGACAGCGCGGCCTCTGCTGCCGCCAGATGAGCCTCTGACACCCGCGGATGGTCGGGGTGACGGCTCAAAAACTCTTCCAGGGCCGACTTTGCAGCACTCGGTTCTGTCGTGGCAAGCGACCGCTCCAACTCGAGGTCCGCCCAGAGCGCCGCGTCAGGGGTGCTCCCGAAGGATTTCATGAAAGCAGCCACTTTCAAGTCACCGCTGCGAAGACCGGCGATGGCAACCTGCAATTGCGCCAAGCGAGCCTCGGCCCCAACGAACTCCCGCCCCGCTTCGTCGAAAAGCATGATCGCCTGTTTCGAGTCACCATTCATGCTCGCGATCCGCGCTTCGAGAAATGCGGCCTCCCCTTTCAGATGAGTCGATGGAGCGACGCCCCGCAACGATTCCAGAATCCAGAAGGCTTGATCGGAGGATCCAGCATCCAAGAACCAACGCGCTTGCTGATAGAGTGCGCGATTGGCGAGACGATGGCCGGGAGCCTCCAACCGCAGTTGCCTGAGCAAGCGCTGTGCCTCATCCCTTGACTCAGGGGTGGCAAGCCGATGAAGGCCCGTGGCACGGGTATAAAGCGAGAAGGCCAGCAGGTTGGTCCGCTCGTTCGATTCAGTATAATTCGGCCAAGCCGAGATTGCCGCGCCCCCCGTGCTTGAAGACGTGGTAACAATGAGCCCCGGCGCCGATGCGACTGACTGGGTGATCCATGCGGCCGTGCATTCCAAGACCGGGTCCGCAGCGCTGGGCTTCTCGGGCA
The DNA here is from genome assembly GCA_913063525.1 of uncultured Verrucomicrobiota bacterium. Lineage (GTDB taxonomy): Bacteria > Verrucomicrobiota > Verrucomicrobiia > Verrucomicrobiales > Akkermansiaceae > Luteolibacter. The sequence goes on along the minus strand of CAJXYV010000036.1, from coordinate 7,520 downwards.
TCCATTGGAGGAGGCGCTGGAAGATCGCTTCCAACGAGGGCGAATCCGGGTGATCCTGAAGAATTTTCAGCAGAGCACTGACAGCCGTCTCGATCTGCCCTTGCGCTTGGACCGCATCCGCCAAGCCTACCACGGCCAAGTGAAATTGCCTGAGCGATTGGCCTTCAGGATGGTTCACCAACTCTTGAAATGCCAATTCTGCATCGGACGGACGCCCTTCCACGAGCATCAGTTCGGCCTCCAGAAATGCGGCGAGCGGACGATCCTCTGGCGCGACGGCCTCCATGCGGGGTAGCGCCCGGCGCGCATCCGCTGCGCGCTGAAGCTCGAGCAAAATCTCAACCTGCTCGAGTTGGATTTTAGCCATGGCTGTACCTGACGACTCCGGAAGCAGGCGATCCAGAGCTTCGAGTGCAGCCTCGGGAAGCCCCAGCGAAAGCTGCAGGCCGGACAGGGTCAATCCGGCTTCTAGGCGATGCGGGGCCGACGGAATAGCTAACAATTGAGAGAAAACGGCAACGGATTCAGTCACACGATGCTGTCCGGCCAGCGCCTGGGCTTTCCAAAAAAGGGCTTCGGGATTTTTCGCTACAATCGGCTGAGCCAAGCATTCGAGCGCTTCGTCGGGGTTTCCGCCGCGAATCAGCGACTCGGCGAGGCGCACGGTAGCCTTCGCTTTCGCCTCGGGGGCGAGCGACGAATCTGCCAAGGCGTCTCTGAAATGCAGTTCGGCCACTTCCCACAGTCCGCCAGCCAGCGCCTCTTCTCCACGATGCGACAGATCAGCCGCGCCTTGCCCGAACAGGACCGACGGCTGGACCCACAGCAATAGGATATAAAGTGGCCACAACTTCATTGCACGGGCGAAGGCTAAAAGGGGAAACGGCCTATTGCCAGTCCCGATGATTGGAAATATCAACGGGGGAAAACCAAGCGCAGACCTACTGGGAAAGCAGCTTACGAAACTCCACCAGCGACAGCCCCATCGCATTCGAAGCGACTTTCAAGTCGCCATCGGCGCGCTCCAGCAGTCGTCCGGCCACTTCGCTGCTCAGCCAATCGAGCAGATGGCTGCCCGTCGGCGCCGAGTTGATCAACTGATCGATCGCGGCATTGAATCCAGCCAGCGATTTGCGCGGTGCGGATGCCAGCGGGATGTCAGCAGGCAGCAGGATGTTCGATTTGGCAAGCGCACAAGCCCGTGCGATCGTATTTTCCAGTTCGCGAACATTGCCCGGCCAATAGTGGGTCTGCAAGGAAGCGATCGCTTCCACCGAAATCCGAATCCGCGCCATGCCGTTTTTGCGGGTGATCCGCTGCAGGAAAAACTCTGCCAACAGCGGGATGTCCTCCAGGCGTTCGCGCAGCGCGGGAATCTTGATTTCCACCACATTCAGACGGTAATAGAGATCCTCACGAAAGCGCCCTGCCGCGACTTCTTCTGCCAGATTCCTGTGCGTCGCCGCCACGATCCGCACATCGGTCGTCAGTGTATCATTTGCCCCGACCCTTGAAAACGATCCATCCTGCAACACCCGCAGCAGCTTCACCTGAATGGAAAGCGGCATGTCGCCGATCTCGTCGAGGAACAGCGTGCCGCCATCCGCCTGCTCAAAGCGCCCCGCACGACGCGCGATCGCCCCGGTGAACGAACCCTTTTCATGGCCAAAAAGCTCACTCTCCAACAGATTTTCAGGAATGGCACCGCAGTTGATGGTGATCATTTCCTTCTGTCGGCGGGGGCTGTATTCGTGCACCGCCTTTGCGACGAGCTCCTTGCCCGTGCCGCTCTCCCCCGCGATCAAAATCGGCGCATCCGAACGCGCCACGCGCCCCACCAGTTTGAAGACTTCCTGAATCGCCCGCGAAATGCCGATCATTTTCACGCGACCGTCATGCTTGGGCATTTCCGCATCCGGCTGATCCGCGCTGCGACGGTCGTCCTGAATTTGCAGTGCCGATTCGACGACGGGGCGCAACTCGAAGGCCAGAGATTCCTTGCGCAACACATCGTGGGCGCCGCGCTGGGTCGCCTCGATGATTTGCCCGGTGGTCGGAAAGCCCGCGGTGAGAACAACCAGAGTCTGCGGACTTTGTTGCAGGATTCTGCCGAGCAATTCCATTCCATCAAACGGCACCAATTCCATCGCCGCCACCACCACACTCACCTGCGTCTTTTCGATCACCTTGATGGCATTCGCCGCATTGTCGCAGCGAAGCACCCGCAGATTCTTCGCGGAAAGGTACTTCGTCGCCCAATCCAGGAAATCCAGATCGGGGTCGACTAAGAGCAAAGTATCTTCAGTGAATGGAGCTGACATCGGGCGAACGGCCGCAGTGAAGCACGGACAAGACGAATGACACGAAAAAAAACGGAGGATTCTCTAACGCCCGTGTGTGGGCGAATGGTCAGCGGAGACTGCCTGCGATCTTGTCAGCGAGGCGGGCGAGCAGTCGCGATTGCGCCGCGACCATGGCCGTGTAGCCATCGGCGGCGAGCGGTTCGCGGTCAACAAAGGTGCTGGAGGCTTTCAAGGTGCGATCCGGCAAGGCGTAGGCGCGCCAACCGGCCTCGATCACGGCATACCCGTCTTCGCTGCTGTGGAGCTGGCGGATGTCGAGGGTGACTTGGTAGCGGATTTCTTCGTCGCTCTGCCACGGGTAGGTGCGGACGTTGCCGGTATTGAGATCGCGGCCGAGATTGACCGCCGTCACGCGGGCGATGGAGGCGGCAAGATCGCCGGCCCAGCGGTTGTCCTCGGAAACCGCGAGTTGATTCGCCGCCTGCTGGATCACGAGGTTCGGACGGTCGATGTACTCCGCGAGGGTCACGGGTCCGACACCGATGCCGATGCCGCCGCCGGATGGCGCGGCCCCACTGGCCGTGAGGACGTAAAATTTTTTGTCGGGCTGGGCACAACCGGCGATGAGGCACGCGGCGAATAGGATGAAAAGACGGTTCATGGAAAAGATGCTGGGTTAGCGATGGGCTTTGGGAGCTTTAGGAATCGGATTGCCCGAGGAATCGCGGCCGAATAGGATCGAGTTGGGCTTTTCGTCGATGGCGGTGGTCATTGCTTTCAACGAGCGCAAGGAGGCGCGAAGCTCGTCGAGCGTGCGCAGCATATCGCCCTGCATTGCACCACCCGGGCCGACGCTAGCGACGGATTTTTCAAGCGCGGCAAGAGTCTTGCTGAGATCTTTGGGCAGCTTTTTATATTCCGCTGCCGTTTCTTGGATTTCCTTCAAGGCCGCACGGGAGTCGGCCACCGTGTCGGCCGCACCGCCGATTTTGCGCATCGTATCGTCCATCGGCAGGTTCTGGATCTTGTCGAGAAGTGCCGTTAGCTGGGCGAGACCGGAGGCGACGGTGGGGATGGACGGGTAATCGCCGACCTTGCTGAGCGCGGCGGGCAGCGGATCTTTGTAATAGTCGAGATCCACGAACAGCGCGCCGGTCAGAAAGCTGCCGGTCTTCAAGGAAGCGCGCAGGCCACGTTTGACAGCCTCGGCGAGAAACGCCTCGTCGGGTTTGCTGATTTTTTCGGCGGCTTCGCGACGGAGCAGAGATGGATCCAGTTCCACCAGCACCGGGATGCGCGAATCGTCGGCAGCTGCCTGTAGGTAGTCGAAGGAAATGTCCGCAACGCGGCCGACGGGGATGCCACGGAACTCGACGGGAGCGGATTTAGCCAGACCGCGCACCGACTGGTCGAACAGCAGCACAAATTTCATGGTTGGGTTAAAGGCCGAACTATTCGCTGCGTCTTCATTGGTGAACAGGGTGAAGGTGCTGCCGTCGATCGCGGAATCTCCCGGCGCGATTCCATCGGGCACGCCGAATGTCGCACCGCCGGAGAACATCGCCTGGAGTGAGGGGGTGCGCAGTTTGAAGCCATCGGCCCCCGCGCTGATGTCGACGCCGCTGGTGTTCCAGAAGCGCGTATTTACCTTCACCAGGCTGCCGAATTCCTCGCGGATGAAGGCATCGTAGGTGACGCGTCGGCCGCTGAGGTCCAGATTGCGGCTTTCGATCCGCCCGACTTCAAAGCCGCGGTAGTAAATCGGGGAGCCGGCCACCAGCGAGCCCGCTTGCTCGGCGGTCAGGACCAAACGCCGCCCGGGGATATTGCGATTGGTGGCAGGTGGGGTTTCGAGGCCGTGGAAACGCGTGAGACTCTCGGCGTTGGGCGGCCCCGGATCGAGCTCGATGTAGGCACCGGTCAACAAAGTGCCGAGCCCCGAAACGTCCGTGGTCGAGACCCGCGGCCGCACGACCCAAAAGCAGGTACCCTTGCGCAAAAGCCCGCCCGAATCAGGGTCGAGCTCGAGATAGATGAGCACGGACTTCAAGTCGTCGGCCAGTTTCACGTTCTTGACGACGCCGACTTTCACCGAGCGGCACCGCACTTCGGTCTTACCCGCGGCGATGCCATCCGCCGTTTCAAAGCGGACCTGCGCCACCGGACCTTGCGCGCTGAGGCTACGGTAAATCATCCAGCCGCCGATCAAAAGCGCCAGGATAGGAACCACCCAAACAACGTTCCAACGCTGTGCCGCGCGATATTCCGGAGTCGCGGCAGATGATGAAGTGGTAGGCATTTCGCTCAAAGGTCAGCTTTTTTGAAGGTTAAAGAATCTGGACCGAGAATATCAAGGCGATCCCAGAGAAGACGAGGGTCGAAGCTCATCGCTGCAAACATGGTAAGCACGACCACCCCAGCAAAAGCAAGCGCGCCGGGACCGGGCGTGATACTCATGTAGTTGCCCAACTGCACCAACGCCACCAAAATCCCAACGACGAAGATATCAATCATCGACCAGCGGCCCAGCAACTCGGTGAACCAGTAAAGTTTACCCAGCATCTTGGGCGAGGGATGCAGCTTGCCCGTGGCCGCGAGACACAGCCAGCTGAGCGCCACGATTTTCAATAAGGGAATCAGGATGGAAGCCGTGAAAATCACAATCGCGATCGGGTAAGCACCTGAGCGCCAAAAAGAAAGCATTCCGCCGACGATGGTATTCTCCGTCACCTCACCCAACTCCACCACGGTCATGATGGGCAGCAGATTCGCCGGCACATACAGCGCCCCGGCCGCCAGCATGAGGGCAAGGGTGCGCTGAATGCTGTGGGGCTTGCGCAAATGCAGATGCGAAGCACAGCGCGGACAACGGCCAAGCGCGACCGGCGAAACTTTCCCACAGGTGTGACACCCAGCCAACCGTTGCGAGGCGGCCCGCGGCGGGAACTTGCTCACGACGACTTCGCCACCTCCAGGCGGTCCCAAAGTTCGTCGCGGTCGATCCCCGCCATGGCGGCTGCCATGCACAGCATCAGCACCCCGAATGCCCAAAAGCCCATGCCAAAATGAACGTCCGCCACCTTGGCCAATTTCAACAGACTGACCAGCACCCCTAGCAAAAAGACCTCAACCATGTTCCACGGCTCGGTTTTGCTCAGCCACTTGGCCACCACCGCAGCCCCCGGCGCAGCCCGACCGAACATCAGCGGGCCACAGACGTAGATCAAGCCACTCGCCATCGCGATCGGTGAAATCAGGGTAAACAGTGCCAGCGCGACTCCCAAGATCGGGCTTCCCTGATCGATCAAGGCTCGTGCCGCGGAGATGAGATTCAGGCTCGTCCGGATGCTCGCCGCATCCATGACCAGAAATGGAAAGGCATTCACCACCACCATCAGAATCAGTGCCGCCGTGGAAAAAGCCGTCACCCGCACCAGCGAGGCGGAGCGATTTTGATAAAGAACCGCCCCACAGCGCTGGCAGCGCGCTGCCATCCCCTCTTCCAATGGCGCGGACTCATGCAGCGTGTCGCAAAAGTGACACACCGAACGATGGATTCCGCCCGCAGGCATGGGCCACGGATGCATCGAGAGACGGGTTCTGGAAAACGGTTTTTTCATGGGATCGGGCAAGATCGTCCAGATTCGGCAACCCGCGCCCTGCCCTCGTGAAAAATCCTCGAATGGGGACAACGGCTCGTCGAATCCGTGGAACTGCTTGAATTTGATTTAGCCCAAATGCCGCGTTCAAGGAAACCGAATCTTTTGAAATTCGTGGGCAGCATGAGCAATCAGGACAAAAAAGAAGCGGCCCGGCTGATCATCCACCCTAGGAAAAACCCATTAACCCGGGAGGCATCTCAGTCGGACCGCCTTGTCTTGCGACGCAGAAGAATTACCACCCCAACGCCCCACCCGCAAGAACTATTTTTCCAAAAAATGATTTTTTGTAAAACCTCCCCCTGTATCGCGCCTTGACGCCTTCCAATAGTCCCCAATCATTCGGAATCGCTCATACCCATCCTTCTAGGCCGGGAACCATTCAGGACCGGAATCAACCCAGAAATCCCAGAATCCCGCGTCTATCTATTGACGCGACTCACCCCACTATTTTGTGGCAGAACGTCATTCGTGATCCGCGCGCGGTAACGCGTTGGCTCCACGACCTTGTTCGGCTTCTTGTCTTTTTGATTCGGTGCGGCTCAAAATTATGGTCCAATCAGGGAGCTGCATTCTTCTCAGCTGCCGGACCAGCTGCCAACAGTTGACGATCGCCAGCAAAAACCCAAATACAAGCGATCCGACTACCAGCCCCGTGCTCATTGAATCCCGAGCAATCAGCCGCATCCCCAGCACCCAAAATACCGCGAAAACGATGCCCTCCACGACGGTCGAAAGAATCGAGTCGGCATATAGCGGTGGACGGACCGGTATGCCCATTCTCCACAGCGCTCGGTGAAGTGGTGGCATCGCCCATTGTCGAGCGACTCCTAGCTGCATGAGTTCATAAGCGCGCCTTGCATGGTTGTTGCCTTTGCCTTCATCGTCCGTGGTTTCTTCGATGGTGTAAAATTTTCTGCCGAACGTTAGATGTGGAGGTGCCGCCGCGCAGGGGCCTCCGCTGGGCAGCTAGAGACAGTTCGCAATCTCTCCAACTCAAGTAAGGCATCAATCCGTGAGTGAACACCCGCATAAACAGAATATATCAACCTCAAAATGAGCAGTGGAATCAGCCAATAATACTCGGAATGCCTACCTTGCAGATAAAGAACCACCGCGATTCCGATGAGGACGCTTAGACTCCAGCCGTCCAAGAAGAAAGATGGCCTCGCAGCCGCTTTTTCGAGTCTTGTGCGCTCGAGCGCACGGGAAAGCCCACGCTCCTCAGCGGTCTCCGCATCTTGTGTCGTGAAGCGATCCATCTGATTGTGGCGGTTCATGACGGAACAGTCGCGTGCGGTTGTTTCAGGAAAAAGGCAGCCCGGAAGGCTGTAATTCTGGAAATTCTGACCATCTGCGTAGCATATGAGGCCACGAAAAAGTGCCAAGGACAAACGGGGGTTTTGGTCTAAAAACGAACGTTTCTGCTCTGGAAACGGGCGTTTTTGGTCTGGAAACGACCGTTTTTGGTCTGGAAACTACCGTTTTTGGTCTGGAAACTACCGTTTTTGGTCTGGAAACGGACGTTTTTGCTCTGGAAACGAGCGTTTTTGGTCTG
>CAJXYV010000035.1 GCA_913063525.1 uncultured Verrucomicrobiota bacterium | reverse complement strand
CGCGTGCGCCTCCGCTTGTGGCGCGTGCGCCTCCGCTTGTGGCGCGTGCGCCTCCACTTGCGGCGCGTGTGGTTTGACCCGCGCAACACGCCACTCGACCCGAGTCAACGGCACGTTGACCCCCCTTAGGAATCGCATCCCGCGCACGACTCACTGCACGAAGCACGATGCCGCCCTCTTCCTTTCAGCTTTCCGCTTTCAAAATTTCAGCTCACCCCCTCAAGGTTTCCCCTGCAAGCGGTAGAACTTCGTCTTTTCAGTCGCGGGCTGGATGTCCACCCCCAGCTTGCCGCTGGTGATCGTCACATCCCCTGCGCCCACCGACTTCGGCGTCCACGTGTTCAGGTCGGCCGATTCCTCCAGCCCCAGACTCAGGCGGAACTTCCCGCTCGGTTGCAGATCCAGCACCGCCTGCCCCAGCGCCAACCCGTGCATCTGGTCGCTGCTGTAGAAATCCCCCAGCAGCGGCATCACCGCCTTCAAGCGCGCCAGCGCATCCGCCGAATCAGTCGCCGGATCAAACCCCAGCCCCAAGCCCGCCAAATACTTCTCCAGCGAATCCGAAACCCCATCGCCATCCGTATCGGGCGAGCCCGCCAGCACCGTCGCCGTCAATCGCCCGCCCGCGCTTTCCACCGTGCCATAGGCATTGGTGACCACGCAGGTGTAAATCCCCTCCTCGACAATCCCCACCGCGCTCAAATTCAGCGTCGCCGCCGTCGCTCCGGCGATGGCCACCCCGTTTTTCTTCCACTGATAAGTCGCGGGAGTCGATCCCGCCGCCGTCACGCTGAAACTCGCGCCACTCCCCGCATTCGCCGAGGTATTCGCAGGCGGTGTCACCACCGTTGGCGGCACATTCACCGTCAACACCGCCGCCGATGAAGTCGCCGATCCCGCGACATTCGTCACCACACAGGTATAACTTCCCGCCTGCGACCCCTGCACGTTGCTGATCGCATACGTCGCACTCGTCGCCCCGCCCACCGCGCTGCCGTCCTTTTTCCACTGATACGTGAACGGAGCCGTGCCCGTCGCCGCCACCGTAAAACTCGCATTCGCCCCTTGCAGCACCGTTTGGCTGCTCGGCTGCGTGCCGATCGACGGCGCAATGTTCACCACCAAGCTCGCATCCGCACTCGTCGCGCTGCCATAGGCGTTGCTCACCACACAGCTGTAAAGCCCCGCCTGATTTGCCAACACGCTGCCGATCGTATAAGTCGCCGCCGTCGCCCCGGAAAGGTTCACGCCGCCCAAGCGCCATTGATACGTGAACGGCGCAGTCCCCGCCGCCACCACCGAAAAACTCACGCTGTTCCCCTGCACCGCCGTCTGCCCGATCGGCTGAGTAGCCACCGTGGCTGGCACATTCACCGTCAGCGCCGCCGTGCTGCTCAAGATCAGCTCATCCGCATCGCTGACCATGCAGCGGTAGGACCCCTCGTCCGCCTTCGCCACTTTGCTCAGCGAAAGGACGTTGCTGGTCGCACCCGAGATCGGCGTCGCTCCCTTGTACCACTGGTAATAGACCGTCTCTGAGCTCGTCGCTGTCACCGAAAAACTCGCATTTCCACCTTGCAGCACCACTTGGGCGACCGGTTGCGCCGTGATCGCCAGCGGCCCATTCACCGTCAGCACCGCTGGCATACTGGTCACACTGCCAGCCGCATTGGTAACAGTAACCGTGTAGCTCGCCGCGTCGGAAAGTTGCACATTGCTCAGGGTGAGCGAGGCATTGGTTGCACCCGAAATATTTGCTCCAGCTTTTTTCCACTGATAGGAAGGTCCGCCGGTGGCAGTGACGCTAAAGTTGGCGCTAGCACCTTGAATCACCGACAAACTGGATGGTTGCTGCATGATGGTTGGAAGAGAGACGGGCGAAGTTAGCTGCCGTGTGATATAGGTACCATAGCCGCCCCAACCGCCAGGATCACCGGTCCACGTGCCCATTTTTCCAAATATCGGAAACGCTGAGCAATTGGAAATACCATTAGGCTCTGAATTTAATGGGTCTTCAGATTGAATAACACCAACCTGTTGTAAAAACCATGCGTTAGAAGTTCCAAGACTGCCGGCATTTCCCGCAAATACAAAAAGCGCTCTGCCAATCTGCGAATTATTTACGGTGATGGTCGATCGTCCTTCCACATATCCTGGGAATGACCCACCCAACGTATCGGAATAACCACCGCTAATAGCGGAAGCGAGGATGGTAAAGTTATTTCGCGCGTCGGCAGGCGTTGTAAATGTGTACACTGCGGGGAAATAGCCGATGGCTACGATGCCACCATTCAGCAACGTTCCATCTGCATTTTGAAAAAGCACGTCATCGAACACGTTCGTCACTTCGAATTGAGCGGCGCGCGAAGGCAGGACCAGTGAGAGGATCGCTGCAACGAGAATCAGAATTTTTTTCATCAGCGTGAATGGTTTATTAAATTAGATCGGATACGTTATGGAGAATCGCTTCAGTCATACAGGTACAAACGTTTAATAATCAATCAAAAATACGATTTCCAAAAGCCCCACTGCCACGATCGAAAGTCCAGTTGATGCTGGTCGCCTCCGCCAACGGGCAAAGCGCGAACAGCGACAACAAGGCAAACAGACGAGTGAGCGTTTTCATCAGAGGAAGAGCGACCACTGATAGGCCGGAATGGATAAAGACTGGCACCCTGACAATGATTGTCGACGGAAATTGTAACACTTTTGACCGCCGCCGCTCGCCAGAGGGATTCTCGCACAAAACGGGCAGACCGTTCCGACGATTATTTTTCACCTCCTCCCTTCGTGCTTTCGCGACTTCGTGAGAGCTAATCTGAGGTGATCCGCCGCATGGCCGGGGCCGATGGGACGGTGCAGGGATCGAAATCGCACCCGTTGGGGGCAATTTCGGCGCAAAAAAATCGCCATGCATCTTCTCCCGCCGCCATTTCCGCCTTGTCGCGGGCGCTGGCCGTGGTTTGTTTGACCTACTCCCATGGCAGCTCCTCAAAATACCATCGCACTGGTTTACGATTACGACCAGACGCTCAGTCCACGCTACATGCAGGACGACGTGGTGTTCCCCGAGTTCGGCATCGACCCCGCGCAGTTCTGGAAAAAGTGCAATGCCCTAGTCACCGACCAGAAGTGGGACGGCGAGCTGGCCTACATGAAGTGCCTGCTCGACTACCTGGGCATGGACAACGTGACCAACGCCCGCCTGACCCAGCTCGGGGCCGGGCTGCAGTTTTTCCCCGGCCTGCCCGAGATTTTCGAAGCCCTGCCCAAGGCGGCACTCAGCGCCGAACACGCTGCCGCCGGGATCAAGGTCGAGCACTACATCATCTCTTCCGGCCTCAAAGCCCTGCTCGACGGCTCGCGCCTCCAGCCCTACGTCAAAGCCATGTTCGGCTGCGAATTCGGCGAGGACGCCGAGGGCCGCATCAGCTTTCCCAAGCGCGTCATCTCCCACACCACCAAGACCCAGTTCCTCTTCCGCATCAACAAGGGCATGCTCGGCTACGACCAAGACGTCAACGACCACATGCCCGCCGACCAGCGGCCCATCCCCTTCGAAAATATGGTCTACGTCGGCGACGGCCCCACCGACGTGCCCTGCTTCACCGTCATGAACCGCAGCGGCGGCCAAGGCATCGCCGTTTACAACCCGGAAGACCGCAGCGGCCGCTCCTTCCGCAAGTGTTTCCAGCTTTCCACCCACGCCGGCCGCGTCAAACACATCGCCCCCGCCGACTACCGCGAAGGCTCCCACCTCTGGCTCCTCCTCGCCGAAATGGTCACCGAAACCGCCGACCGCATCCTCCGCCGCCGCATCGAAGAACGCGACAACGCCACCGTGGCGGCGCCGACGTTTTGAGAAAGAGCACGCTGAAGCGTGAACTCCTCAAAAGCGCAGGAGTTCAAGCTTCAGCTTGTTCCATCCCCGGCAAGGTGCTGAAATAATGCATTGTATTACTGGCGAAAACTCATCGACGAGCAACGCCGCCACGCCCTCGCTCAGCGCAAGCTCCAGTATCGCCCGTGGCACAGTCCGCCCCACACATCGCAGGCCAGGGGGGGTGGGACGATTGAGGAGTTCACGCTTCAGCGTGTGGATGCAAGCTGAAGCTTGAACTCCCGCGCTCGGAATTCGGGCAGTGACACCCGACGAAATTATGCGACAACGCCGACGTTCTGAACAAGGCGGGAGGCGGCCTTTTTCGGGCTTAGCACAAGCGGATCATGTCTTTGACAAACTGTCCCCAGAGGAACAGGAGGCCGCGCTTGGAGTACTGGAAGTGGCCATCGCCCGTCAGATGAATGAGTCCCGCCGCGAGGTTATGATCCACCTGCCGGCGCATTTCCTGCTCGATGCCTTGCTCGATTTCCTCGGGGTCGGGCATCCTCAGCTGGTCTGCGGAAATCTTCACCCGAGAGAGGAACTTCCGGTGGTCCTTGAGGATTTGGTGGAAACAGCTGCGTTCGCAGGGAACGTGGTTCCAATTCACATTCGGCGGGCATTGCAGCGTCGGCGCAAAGGGAAAGTTGGTGGTGCGCCAGATCTTGCCGTCCGCTTGGTACGAGGTGATGGAAATGTAGGCGAAAGCCACTTCCCCCTGCTCGCACAGACAGACCGCCGACACCGCGCGCTCTTCGGGGTGCCAGAATAGCCGGAAGAACTGCTGCATCCCCGCCCATTCCCAGCCGCAGTCCGCAGCGTGCTCAAAGCCAGCCTCCTCCATGCCCGCTGCGGCCTCGGTTGCGTTTGGAAAAAACGAGGGGTTCGGGACGTCCCGGTGGTGCAGCCGGTTGTCGATGGGCAGGCGCATCCACCGGATCCGCGAGAGCAGCTCCACCCAGGGCAGGAAAAACCACAACGCCGCCCCCAGCGCGCCTGCCCACCAGCGCCCCGTCAGAAAATACAGCAGACAGAAACTCGTCACCAGAAACGTCAGCGCACCCAGCTTCCTCAGCAATCCCGTGCGCGCCGTGCGCAGGGCGATGGCAAGAACCAGCAGGCCAATGACTGTTAGTGTTTCACGCATGAAGGTTTTAGCGGGGCAGAGCTTAATGAAATGGCATCAGTCACGGGTTCCACCGATCTATAAGCTGCGCAAGTGCTGGTTTTTAAATACACCAAAGCAAATGCACCCACTCATTTCCAAGATTGTTGCAGGAGCTCGCGCAGCCTGGCCGGATCGGTCGCCGAGGTCTTCGCCACAAAACCCCGTGCATGGGCGAAGTGCACGTCCTCGCAGTCCTCAATCCGCGTGAAATCCAGGCTCGGATGATCATTGTGCCGCGACAGCCCGTATCCGCCGCCCCGCCGGTCGGGATAAACCAAGCCCGCCACTTCCCGGCCGTACCGGTGAGACGACAGGAAACGCGCCAGGCCGGCCGATGGATCGTCCAACAGCGGCTCCACGCGCGGCATGTAAAGCACCTTGAACGTCCCCTTGGACGATTCGATCTCCCAAAATTCTGAGATATCGCGGATCACGTCGAGCCGTTTGCGCAAGCCATTTACAAATGCCAACAAGTCCACGCCGATCCAGCGCATCACCTCCCACAGCGGCTCACCGGGCTCCAGCTGCGCGGCCGCACCAAAGCGCCGCAGCAGCGTGGTATCGATGGGCGAATTCAGCTTAAACAAGGTCTCCCGCTGCACCCCCAGCCACCGGGCGGTCTCCAGCGGCCCCCGCGTGTCGAACCACTCCACGGGCTCCAGCCAATCGCAAAACTCCCGCGCATCCTTGTACACCCCGAGGTGTTGCAGCACCAGGCTCAACGCACAGACCGGCGGGTGGTCCTTGGGAAACTGATGGTGATCGAAATTCCCCCGCTCGGGCTCGTGCTCGTGCCCCACATCGATGACCGCCGTGGCGAGGTCGGCCAGATCCTCCGCCGTCGGCTCCCGGCGGACGATCCGCACCGGGTGTTCGGCTAACAAAAGGCAGCAGGCTAGGAACTCGTCTTTGTGCGAGCCGCCGGGATGGGTGAGGATTTGGGAAAATGTCATCGTTCGTAATTTCGATCGCACCTTAGGGGCTTAGAGCTTCTTGGGAAGCGTTTTGCAAAGCCTCCGCCATGAGTCACCGCCAGCGCTGGGATTTCCCGATCTCAACCCGTCGTCTTCAGACCCGAGGCGATCGCATTGATCGACAGCAACAGCTTCGGCAGCAGCGCATCCGCCTCCCCCGTCCGCTCGTGGGCGACGTGATCCCGCCACTCGCGGAGCAGCGCGATCTGTTGCTGATGCAGCACCCGCAGCGGGGCTTCGCGGATGTCCAGCGTCTTCGCCATCCGTGGCCGGCGATTCCGCATCTCCCCGTCGAACAACTCGGCCAGGTGAACCCGCGTCCGCTCGAATTCCTCGCAGATCCAGCCCAGCAAGCGCTCGCGCAGCTCCACGTCTTCGACCAGACCGGCGTAGTCCCGCATCAATTCCAGATTGGCCGAGGCGAGGTTCGTTTCGACATTGGTGAGCACGTAACTGAGGAAGGTCGATTTCGGCAGCGCCCGCTTGAACTGCGCAAAACCGGCGGGATCTTCGTTCTTGAGAGCTTCCAAAGCCGAACCCACGCCGAACCAACCGGGCAGGTAGTAGCGCGCCTGGGTCCACGAAAACACCCACGGAATCGCCCGCAGATCGCTGATCGAAAATCCCTTTTTGCCAGTCCGCCGCGCAGGCCGCGAGCCGATGCGCGAGTTTTCCAGAGCGTCGATCGGCGTCGCCTGGCGGTAAAACTCGATGAACCCATCCGCCTTGAGAAACTTCTGATAAGCGGCCTGGCTGCTTTCACCCAACCGCGCCATGAAGGCCTCGCCGGGATCTTCCATTGGCGGCAAATGCCGGTGATGCGCGGTGGTGACCGCCGCTCCGGCGAGGAGAAGCTCCAGATTGTAAGTCGCGTTGGCGACGTTCGCGTATTTCTGGGCGATCGTCTCCCCCTGCTCCGTCATCCGGAATCCCCCGCTCATCGCCCCCGATGGCAGCGCAGCCATAAACCAATGCGTCGGCCCCGCTCCGCGCGAGATCGTGCCGCCGCGACCGTGGAAGAAGCACAGCTTCACCTGGTTCTCCTGCCCCACCCGGGTGAGCGCGGTCTGCGCCCGCTGCAGGGCAAACTGGGCGGCGAGAATCCCGCAATCTTTGTTGGAATCCGAGTAACCTAACATCACCTGCTGACTCGCAGAGCCCCGCGCGGCGTTCGAACGGCGCGTCAGGGAATGCTTCAAAAACGCCTCCAGAATCCCCGGCGAACGGTCGAGATCGTCCATGGTCTCGAACAAAGGAACCACCGGCAACGAGCAAACCAAGCCGTCCGCCGTCCGCTCCATCAGCCCGGCCTCGCGCGCCAACAGATACACGCCCAACAAATCGGAAAGCTGCCGCGTCATCGAGACGATCAGAGCGCCCAGTCCCGCCGTGCCCCAGTCGCGAATCTGGCGCACCAGCACCCGATAACAGTCCAGCACCTCGTCCGCCTCCGGCCCCACCCGCAAATCGTCGTGCAGGAATGGACGGGTCGACTTCAGCTCGGCGTCGAGAAACTCCACCCGCCGTTGCTCCGGCCATGCGGCGTAATTCTCGCCGTCCGCCACCCCGGAGGCGACTAACAACTGGCTGATCGCCTTGTCGTGGAATTCCGAATTCTGACGGATGTCGAGCGCCGCCAGATGGAAACCAAACATCTCCAACTTGTGACGCAGCGGGCGGATCGCGTCTTCCTCCACCAGATGGCAGCCCGCCTCAGCCAGCGTGCGCGACAGCAAATTCAAATCATCCACCAGACAAGCCGGATTGCGATAACCGTCCGCCCCGAGCGCCTGCTCACCCAAGCGCAGCGCCATCAGCAAGGCCATTTGCCGCCACGGCTCTTCCTCGCAACGGTCCAAAATTTCCGCCACCCCCGCGTCGGCCTTCACCAATATCGAAAGCTGATCGATCCGCGCCTGCAGCTCCTGCGGCACCGGCGTCAGGTAGCGGGAAAGCGTGAGCTGCGAGGCCAATTCCGACAGCTCGCGCTGCAACAGCTTGAACGCCGATTGGCGCAGCGTTTCCAGCGTCTTGTCCGTCACCGCGGGTGTCACCAGCGGGTGTCCGTCCCGGTCGCCGCCGATCCAGGTGCCAAACGTCAGGCTCGGGATATTGCCCGCCGATCGCAGCAATTCGAGCGGCAACCCCGCATCGCGCCACGCCTCGGTGAAATGCAGATCCAGCCGGTTGATCGCCGCGGGGAAAAGATCGCGCAGATAGTGCGTCGCGTTGCGAAGCTCGCTGGTGATGTCCGGCCGCACCAAATGGATCTCCGCCGTGCGCCACAGCGTTTCCAAGGTCGCCACGATCCGCTCGCGGATCCGACGGCGCTCGCGCTCGGTGTATTTGGGGAATTCGTTGCGCACCAGTTCGATATACAGCGCGCGGTGCCGCTCGCGGATGCTCGACCGCTTCGCCTCGGTCGGGTGCGCCGTTAGTACCGGCTCCACCCGCACATCGCGCAGAACCTCAAGGATTTGTTCCGCCGTCAGCCCCATCGCCTTCAGATCGCGCAGCGCCTGCGGCCACAGCCCCCGAATCGAATCAGCGCCCAGCGCCGTTTCCCGCTCGCGGCGAATTTCCGCCGCCACCCGCTCCTCGACCATGTTTAACAACTGGAAACCGATCGAATAAAGATGCGACAACCCTTCCGGCGCGGCACCGATCTCCGGCTCGCGGCCCGACCACGGCAAAAACGGCAGCAATTCCTTCTGCCCCGTGCTGATCAACGCGTCCTCCAGACAGCCCAGCAAAAACTGCAGCCGCTCATCAATCAGATCAAATCCTTCTAGCCGAAGCTGCTCGCGGGTGGGGTTATTGCCAGAATCGCTCATGTCTGCGCCCATCCAAGCACGATCCGCGCCGAATCGGAAAGTGGATTCGGATTCATTCAACTGCAGATGCACCTGAATGAACGCAATTGAAAGAGACATGAAAAACCAAACTGCCCGAGCAAGATGCAAAAAATGCGTCTAACTCTTCCAATCGTCATGAATCACCCCTCAAGTAGGCAAGAGCCTCGGCGGATGGATAACGACCGGCCTTAATGAGCGCACGGCGCAGAATCAGGCGGTCGCTCGCATTGAGGCCTAACAGCTGGATGGTCGCCTCGGCAATATCGGTGAGCGGCACGATGCGGGCAGAAGTGAGGCGAAAGTGGCCGACCCAAGCATCCTCGCGCGGGTGAAAAAGTCGGACGAGCCGCGGCGGGCGACCGGCGATGGCTCCGATATCCGTGCCTTTGGCCACATTACAACGCAGGCAAGCCAGTGCTAGATTCGCATCGGTCGTGGGGCCGCGTTGTTTGCGACTAATGATGTGATCCACATGAAAGGAAAAATACGCGTCTTCCTGATGAATCAGACAATATTCACAGACCCCGTGCGCCCGCTGGGTGACGAGACGGCGCAGTCGCGGGGAAACGACCACATTCACGCGGCAGTGAAACTGTTGCGTGAGCGGGCTTTGGCCAAACTCATGACGTGATCCAGCTGAACGAAGAGCTGAAGTTCCTCGGCCTCCTTCGGAGTGAGAGAACCGTCCTGCTGCTTGGCCAAAAGAAGCAGAACACGTTGTTCCGCCGCGCGGGATGGCTTGAAGGCCGCCAATTTCTCCATCCCTGCGGACTCGGCAATGAAATTGACGATTTCTTCAAAAGGCTTCATGAGGTCATCTTAATGGCAGCAGGTTTTTTATCCAGAAATTTTACTCGTTCACAGACTTGGACGTTCTCCCCCGCCTGCGCTGACGGATCGGCTTGAATTCATGGGACTCCCGCCCAACAACTGAATTTCCACGCCACGGCGCAGCCTGATTCCTCATCCCTAGTAAGCCGAATCAAGCATCGCTGGTGGCAGGTGGGTTCGGGGTTTTCATTTTTCTAGTTAGACCGCGCTTTCGCTCGCGCTTCGGAATGAATCCGAGAGCACGGTAAAAATTGCTGTTTAGCCCATGGCTCACATGAAAGGCAACCCCTAGATTCAGTTGCCAAAGGCCAATTAGTCCCGCCCGTTTCCAGCCCAAGGAACAACCACAGTCACCGGCGGGAACTGCGTCCTTTACCTCGAGTAACACGTCTTTTACCTCGAGTAACACGTCTTTTACCTCGAGTAACGCGTCTTTTACCTCGGGTAACGCGTCTTTTACCTCGAGTAACGCGTCTTTTACCCCGAGTAACACGTGCTTTACCTCGAGTAACACGTGTCTTTACCCCGAGTCACACGTGCCTTACCTCGAGTAAATTTTGGTTTTACCTCGGGTAAATCGTGTGATTCCTGAAGAACGGGGGTTGGATGCGGATTGAAGACTGATGAAACGACAGGGATTGCCGTTGTCTCTCGGCTCAGTAGACGTCGCGCTGGTAACGCTTGTCTTTTTTCAGTTGGGAGATGAAGGCGGCGGCTTCGTCGGGGCTGAGTTTGCCGTGTTCGCTGGCGATTTGGAGCAGGGCTTGATCGACGTCTTTGGCCATGCGTGAGGCGTCGCCACAGACGTAGAAGGCGGCACCTTGCTGGAGCCAGGCCCAGAGTTCGGCACCGCTTTGGAGCATGAGGTGCTGGACGTAGAGTTTTTCCTTCTGGTCGCGCGACCAGGCGAGGTCGAGTCTGGCGAGGGTGCCGTCGGCTTGGAAGGATTCGAGCTCTTGCTGGTAGAGGAAATCGCTGGCGCGGTGGGGATTGCCGAAGAAGAGCCAGTTGCGGCCAAGGGCAGCGGTGGTTTTGCGGTCTTCCAAGAAGGCGCGGAAGGGGGCGATGCCGGTGCCAGGACCGACCATGATGACGTCGGTGGCGGGATCTGTGGGGAGTCGGAAAGCGTTGTTGCTGTGGACGTAAACCCGCGGCGGCTGTGCGCTGGCGAGGCGGTCGGCGAGGAAGGTGGAGCAGATGCCACCGCGCTGACGGCCGAATGTTTGGTAGCGGACGATGCCGACGCAGAGATGGACTTCGCCGGGGTGGGCGCGCGGGCTGGAGGCGATGGAGTAGAGGCGCGGCTGGAGCTTTTTGAGAATGGAGACGAATTCTTCGGCATCGTTGAAGTCGGCGGGGTGGTCGATGACGAGGTCGATCAGATCGCGGCCCCAGCAGAAGTCGTCGTACGCTTTTTTGTCATCGGCCGCGACGAGGGAGCGGAGGAAGGGCGAGCCGCTTTTGGCCTGCCACTTTTGGATGATGGACTTGTTGAGCGAGCCGATGTCGTAGTGGTGGATGAGGGCGTGGCGCAGGGAGACTTCGCTGCCGTCGGGGGCAGGGACTTCGCTGGCTTTGAAGGGGAGATTGGCGATGATTTCATCGACCACGTTCGCCGGATTGAGTGGGTAAACGCCGAGGGCATCGCCGACTTGGTAGGCGAGGTCGGAATCGGCTAGGGAGAGGGCGATCTGGTGGGTTTGTTTGTCGCCAGGGCCGTTGAGGTTGCGGTTTTCAAGAACGGCGGCGGGAAAAGGATTGCTCTTGGAGTAGCCGGTTTCTTCGGATTCGGCAGGTTCGCTGCGAGGGGCTGCGGTGGAATTGGTGGGGCAGAGGGCGGCGATGACGCCCGCAGACCACTGGCTGTAGGGGGCGTCTGGATCGACATCGACATCGACGCGGGGATAGAGGCGGACGGCGGCGAGGCTTTCGAGACGGGTATCGAACTCGATGCCGCACTTACAGAAATCTGGGTAGCTGGTGTCGCCGAGGGCGAGGACGGAGTAGGAGAGGGATTCGAGGCGCGGGGCCGCATCGCTCATCAGCCAGGCGTGGAGATCTGCGGCGCTGTCGGGCGGTTCGCCATCGCCATAGGTGGAGGTGATGATGAGGAGGTTTTTTTCATGGGCCAACCGGGAGCGGTCGTAGGTGGCCATGTCCTGGAGCTCGGGAGCGAAGTTGCCCTTTTTCAGGGACTTGATGAGTTTTTTGGCGAGACCTTCGGCGGTGCCGGTCTGTGAAGCGTAGAGAACGGTGACGGGTACGGCCGGGCCGCTGGGTGCGGGGACGTGACTGCCTGGGGCGAGGATCTGGGTGAGAAAATCGCTGAGCCAGGCGCGTTGGTCTGGCGTGAAGGGGGCGTCGTGAGGCAGTTGAATCGGGAAGACCATGGAGCTGGAAAAGAATGACCCAGTGACGGGGCGCGGAACCTGCGCGGCGGCGCGGGGGGATTCAAGCCCGTTTCATGCCAAAGCGCGCGATTTTCAACAGGAAAAGACCCGGCCGGACCTGGGCCTAGGATTTCCAGTTCAGGGCGCCCTTTTTGAGGGCGTAGACGTAGGCAAAGACGAGGATGCCGGCAAAGCCCGCCATGCTGACGAGTGCGGCGGGTCCCTGCGCAGCCAGATCGCGGAACTGGACGGCCCATGGGTACATGAAGACCACTTCGATGTCGAAGATGACGAACAGCATGGCCACCAGATAGAATTTAACCGAAAAGCGCGGGGAGCCTTCGCCGATGGGCAGCATGCCGCACTCGTAGGCGGTGTCCTTCATCGCGTTGCGCTTGCCGGAGCGGCCGAAAATGATGCTCATCGTCAGCGTGGAGACGGCAAAGCCAAGGGCGATGAGGATCTGGAAAAGAACGGGAAGGTAGTCTTGAGGCATAGATCGGCGGGTGAACGCAGTGGTTCTAGGCCCCTCTGCGGCAAATGGGGAGAAAAAAAACCCGCACCTGAGACAGATGCGGGTTTTTCATCGGAAGAAACTTCGTCGATCACTCGGCTTCTGCCGCGGCGTCTTGTGCTGCGGCGTAGGCGCTGGATGCTTCGTGGACGCGTGAGGTTCCTTTGTATTCCTTGCCGATTTTTTCGACGAGGCCGCGGGTCACGAGGTTTTGAAGCTTTTCGTAAGCCCGCAAGCGGAGCATCTCCTCGCCACCGCTGACGGCATTGCGCAGTTTGAGATTTGCAAAAACGCGCTCAAAAAGATCGTTGAAGCCGAAGATTTTCTTTTCGGCAAGGACATTGCAAAGTTCATCAGTGACATGGTCGGGTAGGCGACGGGAGAATCGGGTGCGTTTCGTGGTAATTGCCATAACGACGTGACAATACACCCTTCCGAGACAAAAGCGACTCAAATATTTTGAGGCAAGATATCAAAGGCCATGGGGGAGATTTTGCAAGTCGCAAATCAACCGAGGATTTCAAAAAAATGGGGCAAGGAGGCGAATCCTAGCTTGACAGGCGGGGGATTATCTCCAACCTCCGCCTCCCGTCGCGTCGGTAACGTGATAGGACCACCACTCCCATGAAAAAGGATCTTCATCCGAAATACAATCCGGTCGTCTTTGTTGACATGACCACCGGCAAACGTTTCATCAGCCGCTCGACCAAAACTTCTGACAAGAAGGAAGTGATCGATGGCGTGGAACACAGCCTGATCTCGATCGGCATCACCTCGGATTCGCATCCGTTCTTCACTGGCTTGGCCCAGTTTGTCGATACCGAAGGCCGCATCGACAAATTCCAAAAGCGTTTCGGTGCCGTTCGTCGCGTCGGGAAGCCGAAACTCGACTGATTCAGTCGTATTCCCGAATTTCACTCAAAACGCCTGGCCGCCTCGTTGCAGCCGGGCGTTTTGTTTTTCACCCACCGCCGCCGAGCGCGCGGTGGTAGAACTCGCGGAGTTTGGCCTGGAGGAGTCTTTTGTCAGGTAGGAAGGTCTGGTAGTCTGCGATGAGCGCCGGCGAGAGGGAGCGGCGGAGGGCGTATTCGACGACTTCGCTGTCCTTGGAGGCGCAAAGGAGAAGACCGATGGAGGGGTTTTCGTGGGGTTTGCGGACGTCGCTATCGAGTGCTTCGAGGTAGAACTGGAGTTTGCCAAGGTATTCGGGTTCGAAACGGTCGATTTTGAGTTCGACGGCGACCAGACAGTTCATGCCGCGATGGAAAAAGAGGAGATCGAGGGCAAAATCGCGGTTGCCGACTTGGAGAGGGTACTCGGAGCCGACAAGGCAGAAGTCGCGCCCCATTTCGGTGATGAGGTCGCGGAGCTGGCGCAACAAGCCGCCGTGGAGGTCGGCCTCGGTGTGGTCGTTGCCGAGTTGGAGAAACTCGAGGATGTAGCTGTCTTTGAAGATGGTTGCTGCGGTGGGTTGGGTAAGCTCGAGCGCGGCGGATACTTTTGGCGGATCAAGGATGGTCCGCTCAAATAGGGCGGCACGGAATTGGCGTTCGAGTTCGCGCTTCGACCATTTTTCACGAGCGGCGAGGCGCAGATAGAATTCGCGTTCCTCGGGGTACTTCGACTGACTGAGAATGATGAGATTTTGCGTCCACGGTAATTGTCGCACCAGTGGTGCGACAATTGGCAAATCTCGGTAGGCTTCGTAGAACTGTCTCATGCGGAGTAGGTTGCTCCTGGTAAAACCCTTCAATCCCGGCTGGGTTCGGGCGAGGAATCCAGCGAGCAAATCGACCACACCCGCGCCCCACTCGGCGGCCTCGATTTTCCGACTGATGGTTTGCCCCACTTGCCAATAGAGGTCGATTAGTTCGACATTGACCGCTTGGAAGGCCCGCTGGCGAGCAGACTGGATGAGGCACAGAACTTCATCAAAACCCGCAGGCGCTTGCACGTCACGAGAGGAAAGGCGGATTTTTGGCATGATTTTAGGGGGAGCGAAAAGGCGACAAGATAGCACAGCCATCGCTGTGACGACAGGTCAAAAACCTTGGGCGAGCCGAGTCGCCTTGTTTTATTGGCTCTGGACTTGCGTCATCGCCCGTCATTCCCGAAGTTCCACCCGTGCTCGCGAAACGAATCATCCCCTGCCTAGATGTGACCGACGGTCGCGTGGTTAAAGGCGTGAACTTTGTGGATCTCATTGATGCGGGGGATCCTGTGGAGTGCGCGATCGCCTACAATGCGCAGCAGGCGGACGAGTTGGTGTTCCTCGACATCACGGCGTCCTCAGACAATCGCCGGACGATGGTGGATGTGGTCCGCCGCACTGCGGAGAAGTGCTTCATCCCGCTGACCGTCGGCGGCGGCATCCGCACGGTGGAGAACATGCGCGAAATGCTATTGGCGGGCGCGGATAAGGTCGGGGTGAACACCTCGGCGGTGACAAATCCTTCGCTGGTGGATGCCGGGGCCAAGGCTTTTGGCAGCCAGTGCATCGTCGTCGCGATCGACGCGAAACGCGAAGGTCCCGGCAAGTGGGGCGTGTACACACACGGCGGCCGCACGGCGGTGGGGATTGATGCGGTGGAGTGGGCCAAGGAAGTGTGGCGGCGCGGTGCGGGGGAAATTCTTTTGACCAGCATGGACTCGGACGGAACCCAGGCGGGCTACGACATCGAGCTGACTGCGGCGGTTTCATCCGCCGTGGGCATCCCTGTCATCGCCAGCGGCGGAGCGGGCAACCTAGACCACATGGTCGATGTGCTGAATGCCGGGAAGGCGGATGCGGTCCTGGCCGCGAGCATTTTCCACTTTGGGAAACACACGGTGGGCGAGGCGAAGCGCCACTTTGCCGAGCGCGGGGTGCCTGTGAGACCGATGGTTTTTTAAGCGGAGCGCTGCGATGATTTGATCAGCATGGATCGGAAGCGCGGGAGAATCTTCTGGTAGAGCGAGTTTTTGCCACCGCGTGCGAGCTGGACGGCGACCAGCGCGGCTGGTGTCGTCGGGTCGATGGGTGAAAGGGAGGTGGCTTTGTAGGCGGCAGCTTCCAGGTGGCGCTCGACATGGGAGGCGCCGGCTTTTTGGGAGATTTTTGCGGTGGCGTTTTTGGCGCGAAGGGTGACTGAGGAAAGTGGAGGGCCCGCAGGAGCGGTGCGGAGGGAAACGGCAATGGCAACGCCGCCGCTGGACTCGAAGGCAAATTCATCGGCAGAATCGCGATCTTTCCAGCCCGCTTGAACTGCGAGCCAGGCGAGGATTTGCAGGGCGCTGTTGCGATGGTCGGGGTGATAGGTGATCTCGACGAAGTCGATCACTGGCAAGGCCTGTTGAGCAGCGACATCGTCAAACAAACTGGCGATACCCACGCGAAACTGCCAAGAGCGGGTCCATGCGTGGTCTTGGATCACCAATTCGGGATTGCTCTGGGCCGACTCTTCAAGCTGCGTGAATGCGGCGGCGGGATCGGCCCAGGACGAGCTATCGATGACCAAACGATCCATCACGCTGACGAGCCGTTCGGTCAGGATGTCCGATAGTTCGCCCTGCCACCAAAAGACCAAGGGCAGGTCGGAGTTGAGATGGGCGAAGACGGTGTTGCTGAAACGACCGGTGACGCGCCCAGTCAGGAGAAAGGAAATCTGTTCGCAGCAGATGGATTTACGACCATCGGCGAGGTGGCAATGGGCGGTGATCCATGCGCGCTGGCTGGGCTTGGGCTCCGCGCGATCAATGGCGACGAGGATGGCCCGGCAGGCATGTTCGCGGGTGAGTTCACGGACGATTTCGGAATTGACGATGAGGGCCCCGGCTTTCTCCGAATAGACGACAAGGTTCATCAAGGACGCATTGGTGCGCGCGTCGTCTTGTTCCCATAGTTTCCGCAGTTCGCGATCAATCGCGGAGACGGGAACTTCGATCCCGAGCTCGGGGCAAACGTTGGGGATTCTTTCTAAAAGAGTGCTCATGTTGGCGGTGGTTCCAGTCGCTTGAGAGTTCCTCAAGCGAACGTGGCGAAATCATTCTTGCAAGAGTTGATCAGCGATGAGTTGTTTTTTCACCTCTTCGAAGGCGACACGTTCTCCGTAGCGGCGTTCGGCGATTTCTCGGAGCTCTTCCACGTGCTTCATGAGTTTTTCATACTCCTGGATCGGGATGACGACGGAGATTTTTTCACCACTTGCGTCTGTTAGGTATTGGGCCATCATCCTAGCAGGGTAACTGAAAGCTCGATTCAATGCAAGTCGCGAGAATCAAAGTCTGCGCCAGGCGTTGCCATCGCGTTGCAGGAGCTCGTCAGCCTCCTTGGGGCCCCAGGATCCGGCGACAAACTCGGCCATCGGCGGTGGGGTGTCGGACTGGTGCCAGGCGTTTTCGATGTGGTCGATGAATTTCCAAGCCTCCTCGACCTCGTCGCGGCGGGCGAAAAGGGTGGCATCGCCGGCAATGGCATCTAGCAGCAGGCGCTCGTAGGCCTCGGGGCTGCCTTTGCCAAAACTGGTGGCGTAGTGGAAATCCATCTTCACGGGTTCAAGCCGCAGGCTGGTGCCGGGGATCTTGGAGACCATGCGCAGCGAGATTCCTTCGTCGGGCTGAATGCGGATCACCAGCACATTGCCACCGGGGACGCCGCCGGGCAGCGCGTTGAAAAGCACACAGGGAGCGTCCTTGAAGTGCACGGAAATCTCGGTGGACTTTTTCGGCAGGCGCTTGCCCATGCGGATGTAAAACGGCACGCCGCTCCAGCGCCAGGTGTCGATCAATAAGCGGACTGCCACGTAGGCTTCGGTATTGGACTCGGGGCTGACACGGTCTTCTTCGCGATAGCCGGGCACGGGGTTGCCATCGACGTGGCCTGCGGTGTATTGGGCGCGGATGACGTTTTGAGCGACTTTTTCCGGGGTGTCCCATTGCCGCAGCGAGCGGATCACTTTCACCTTTTCGTCCCGCACGCCGTCGGCGCTGAGATCGGTGGGCGGCTCCATGGCGACGAGACTTAGCAGCTGGAGGAGGTGATTTTGCACCATGTCCCGCAGCGCACCGGATTTTTCATAATAACCGCCGCGGCCACCTTCCATCCCGAGGTTTTCGGAGCAGGTGATCTGGATGTGGCTGATGTATTGGCTGTTCCAGAGCGGCTCGAAAATCGAGTTAGCGAAGCGCAGGACCATCAGGTTCTGCGCGGTTTCCTTGCCGAGGTAGTGGTCGATCCGATAGGTGTCGCGCTCTTGGAATGTCTCGTTGACGACTTGGTTGAGGTGCTTGGCTGTCGCGAGATCCGTACCGAAGGGTTTTTCCACGATCACGCGCGCCCAGCAGCCGGGCTTTGCTTCGTTGAGTCCCGCGTTTTTGAGGTTGATGAGAATTTCATCAAAGAACTCAGGGGCCGAGGCGATATAAAAAAGGCGATTGCCCCTGCCGCCGTGTTCCGCATCGATGGCATCGAGCCTGGCAGCGAGGCTGCGGTAGCCTTCGGCATCGGTGAATTCGGAGGTGTGATAGGAAACTGTCTCAATGAAGCTGTCCCAGATTTCGGAATCATGCCCGGTGCGCGAGACCTTACGGTTGAGCTCTTCCAGGCCCATCCGGAACTCGACATCAGGCTTTTCGCGGCGGGCAAAGCCAATGATTTTGACGCCCGTCGGCAATTCGCCATCGACCGCGAGGTTGTAGAGCGCAGGGATCAGCTTGCGGTGGGTGAGGTCGCCCGTGGCACCGAAGATGACGATGCTGCAAGGCTCGGCACGCGAGCGGGAGACGAGGTCTTCGCGAAAAGGATTCATGGGAGAAGTGCGGAATGCGGAGTTGGGAATGCGGAGTGGCTGGTTGATGCGTTCGTCGTGGCGAAATCTTTCAAAACTCCGCACTCGAAACTCCGCACTCTGCATTTCTTTTTCACCACGGCAGCGGGAAGGCGCGGTTGAAGGCGAAGACCCGGTCGCGGATGGCGTGAAGCTTCTCGAGATTGGTGTGATCGGACAAGGCTTCATGGATGAAATCGGCGACTTGTTCGACATGAGATTCTTTCATGCCGCGGGTGGTGACGGCAGGCGTGCCGATACGAATGCCGCTGGGCTTCATCGGACTGCCGGTGTCGAATGGGATGCCGTTCTTGTTGACCGTGATCCCTGCTTCATCGAGAGCGTGCGAGGCATCGGTGCCGTCGAGGTTTTTATTCCGCAGGTCAACGAGCATCACGTGGTTGTCCGTGCCGCCAGAGCAAATGCGGAAGCCGTGGTGGGTCAGCCTCGCCGAGATGGCTTGGGCATTTTTCACAACTTGGGCCGAGTATTCTTTGAAGCCAGGCTTGAGGGCCTCGCCGAAGCAGACTGCCTTGGCCGCGATGACGTGCATCAGCGGGCCGCCTTGGATGCCGGGGAAGACCTGCGAGTCGATCTTTTTGGCGAACTCGGCTTTGCAAAGAATAATCCCGCCGCGAGGTCCGCGCAGCGACTTGTGGGTGGTGGAGGTCACGAAGTCCGCATGGGGAATCGGGCTCGGGTGGACGCCCGCTGCGACAAGACCGGCGATGTGCGCCATATCGACAAACAGGTAAGCGCCTACCTCGCGAGCGAGTTTACCCATGCGCTCAAAGTCGATCACCCGCGAATAAGCGGATGCACCGACGGTGATGAGTGCGGGCTTGAGTTCGCGAGCGGTTTTTTCCAGCTCTTCATAATTGATGCGCTCGTCGTCGGGGCTCACGCCGTAGTGAGTGACATCGTAGAAGCGACCCGAGAAATTCGCCTTGTGGCCATGCGTGAGGTGGCCGCCGTGGGCCAGATCCATCGTGAAAATCTTGTCGCCCGGCTTGAGCACGGAGAAGTAAACCGCCGTGTTTGCCTGGGAGCCCGAGTGCGGCTGGACGTTGGCGTGATCAGCACCGAAGAGTTCTTTCGCGCGGTCGATCGCCAGTTGCTCGACGACATCGACGTTTTCGCAACCGCCGTACCAACGCCGTCCGGGATAACCTTCGGCATACTTGTTGGTGAGCAGGGATCCTTGGGCTTCCATCACCGCAGGTGAGGCGAAATTCTCCGAAGCGATGAGCTCGATATTGTTGCGCTGGCGGTGCTCTTCTGCCGTGATCGCGGCGTAAATCGCAGGATCGGTCTCGGCGATGCGACTGCCAGAGGATTTGCAAACGCGGGCTTGATGGCGCCCTCCTTCAAAAGCGGTGGCAAGAAATGCATCCGCCATGGCGATCGCAGTTTCCGCATCGGTGTACTTGCCGCTCAGGCAAAGAATGTTGGAATCGTTGTGCTGGCGGGTCGTCACGGTTTCCTCCACCGAGCGAACATTCGCAGCACGAACGTGGCGGTGGCGGTTGGCGGCGATGCACATGCCGACTCCTGAAGTGCAGGCTAGAATCCCGAAATCGTAGGTTTCATCGGCCACGTTGCGGGCCACCAGGTTCGCGTAGTCGGCATAATCGACCGATTCAGTCGAGTTTGTTCCAAAGTCGCGGACTTCATGGCCAACCGCCAAGAGGTGCTTGACGACAGCGTTTTTGAGATCGACGGCGCCGTGATCGGCTCCGATGGCAATGCGGAAGGTAGGATGGCTCATGGACGGGACGGAATTCAAATGCCAGAATGCCCACTTGGGAACCGGAAATTTCAATCATTTGCAGATCCATCGACAACTATCCGAGGATCGCTGGCAGATTTGACACAATCCTCAACGGTTTCAGCCCGCAACGTCGCGGCTGGGACTGGGACCAAATAACAACAGCTCAGCCGCCCGCACATCCTGAATGATCAGTTGCAGTGTCGTCCTCCCGCGGAAGGTGTTGCGATCCACGGTAAAGGCGATGTCCCACGGAGGGTCGGGCAAGGGGTGCTCGCCGCCGCCGAAATAGACGGCATCCTGCTCGTGATAGCCTTGGCGCAGCATGAACCGCAGGTGGTTGTTCTTCATGTGCTGCGGCGAACGGCTCAGCTCGACTTGACGCGAAACAAACACTGGCTGGGGATTCCCGTTACCAAAAGGTTGCAGCAAATCGTAACTAGAAAGAAATTCCAAGGAGAGCTGGTCGAAGGAAATCTCCGTGTCGTACATCAGCTTGGGTTGGCGCTGTTCGGCGCTGCTGTGGTTCGCCACGTAGTCTGCGAATTTTTTGCGAAACGGGTCGAGCTTCCCCTCTTCGATCGAAAGCCCCGCCGCCATCGCATGGCCTCCACCTCCCAGCAAATCTTCCTCGCATGCGCGGATCGCCTCGACCAGCGAAATCCCCTCGATACTGCGGCCCGAGCCCTTGCCGATGCCGTCCTCGTCGATGGAGATAATGAACGTCGGCTTGTGGTATTGCCGCATCAGGCGCGAGGCGACGATCCCCACCACCCCGTGGTGCCAGGATCGCGAGCCCAATACGATCACCGGGTCCCGCGCGGGATCAAAATCGCGCGTCAGCATTTCCACCGCTTCGCGCCGGATCAGCCCCTCGTGGTTCTGGCGCTCCTTGTTGTAAACGTCGAGTTTCTGGGCGAGCTCTAAGGCGGTTCGGCGGCAATCCGTCGTCAGCATCGCCAAGGCGTCTTCCGGAGCATCCATTCGCCCAGCGGCGTTGAGGCGCGGGCCCATCCGAAACCCCACGTCCGCCGAAACGGCGTTGCCGCTCATCCCCGTAACTTCTTGCAGTGCTCGCAGCCCCGGATTGAGCGTTTTTGGCAGCTGCTTGAGGCCGTGGCGCACCATCAACCGGTTTTCCCCAATCATCGGGACGATGTCGGAAATCGTCGCAACCGCCACCAGATCCATCAGTTCCTTGAGGTCCAGATCCGTGCTGCGGGTCTTAAGAAGCGCGTGGCCGAGCTTAAAAACCACCCCGGCCGCACACAAGTAAGTGAACTCGGTGCCGCACTTTGGGTTCACCAGCGCGCAGCAATCAGGTCGCCCAACCGGCTCAGGCTCATGATGATCCACGATCAGAACGTCAATTTCATCGGCCCGCAGCGCCGCCACTTCGTCGATCGAAACCGTCCCGCAATCCACGGTGATGAGCAGATCGGGCTTCGGCCCCTCCGTCATGCAACGGGCCAAGGCCGCCGTGCTCAGCCCGTAACCTTCGGGGCCTCGGCGCGGTATGAAGTACCGCGGCACCAGCCCGTAGGCCATCAAGATCCGCCGCATCAAGGCGACGGAAGAAATTCCATCGACATCGTAATCGCCGTAAATGCAGACCTTTTCCCCACGATCCACGGCCAACAGCACCCGCTCCACCGCGGGTTTCATGTCGGGAATCAGAAAGGGATCCGCCAAATCCTTGAGCCGCGGACGCAAATAGCCTTCCAGATCCACGCCGGGCGGGAGGCCCCGCTGGCGGATCAGGTGTTCGAGGATCGCTGGAAAGCCGCTCGACGAAGGACTTCCTTCATTTTGAAAGGCTTCTCCGCGCGCAATCCACTTGAACGGTTGGGCTCGCATGCAGTGGCAGACACCTTAGTGCCGGTCTTTGCCACGGCACAAGGGCGGATATGGAAAGCCGCAAAATGCGCGCAGCGCGTCACTTTGTCGCGCTTCAGGCGCGTCATTTTGTCACCCCTGGGGGCCGATGGCCGCCACTCCAACTTCGTTCCAGATTTATAATAAATTTACAATAAGCCACTTGGCTTCAAATCTGGATTTTTTGGCACGCTCCCTGCGAAAAGGAAGGCGTCACCAACCGCCCCGACGGGCAAACCACTGAAAGGAAACCATCTTATGTCTAAAATCCTCGGAATCGATCTCGGAACCACCAATTCGTGCATGGCTGTCATGGAAGGCGGCGAATCCACCGTCTTGGAAAACTCCGAAGGCGCACGCACCACTCCATCCGTCGTCGCATTCGCCAAAAACGGCGAACGCCTCGTCGGCCAAGCCGCCAAGCGCCAAGCGGTCACCAACCCGCAAAACACCATTTTCTCGGCCAAGCGCCTGATCGGCCGCAAGTTCTCTGAGCTCACCGACGCCGACAAGCGCATGCCCTACACGATCGTCGCGGCCTCCAACGGCGACGCCCACATCCAAGTGGAAGTCGGCGGCGAAAAGAAAACCTACTCGCCCCAAGAAATCGCGGCGATGGTCCTCGGCAAGCTCAAGGCCGATGCCGAAGCCAAGCTCGGCGAAAAAATCACCCAGGCCGTCATCACGGTTCCTGCTTATTTCAACGACTCCCAGCGCAACGCCACCAAGGCCGCTGGCGAAATCGCGGGTCTCGAAGTGCTCCGCATCATCAACGAGCCTACCGCGGCCGCTCTCGCTTACGGCCTCGACAAGAAGTCCGACGAAAAAATCGCCGTCTATGACCTCGGCGGCGGCACCTTCGACATCTCCGTCCTGGAAATCGGCGACGGCGTCTTCGAAGTGCTCGCCACCGACGGCGACACCCAACTCGGCGGCGACGACTGGGACAACACCCTGATCCAATGGATCGTCGGTGAATTCAAAAAAGACCAAGGCATCGACCTTTCCGGCCAACCCGACGCGCTTCAGCGCATCAAGGAAGAAGCCGAAAAAGCCAAAATCGCCCTCTCCTCCACCCAGTCCTACGACATCAGCCTGCCCTTCGTCACCGCCGATGCCACCGGACCAAAGCACATCCAGCTCACGCTCACCCGCTCCAAACTGGAACAACTCACCGACTCGCTCTTCGAGCGCACCAAGAAGCCCGTCCGCGATTGCCTCAAGGAAGCTGGCCTCGGCGCCTCGGAAATCAACGAGCTCGTCCTCGTCGGCGGCATGACCCGCATGCCTAAGGTCGTCGAAATCGCTCGCGAACTCGCTGGCCAAACGCCTCACCAAGGCGTCAACCCCGACGAAGTGGTCGCCATCGGCGCCGCCATCCAAGGCGGCGTGCTCCGCGGCGATGTCAAAGACGTGCTGCTCCTCGACGTCAGCCCGCTGACGCTTTCCATCGAAACCATGGGCGGCATCGCCACCTCGATGATCGAGCGCAACACCACCATCCCTGCCAAGAAGTCGCAGATCTTCTCGACCGCTGCCGACAGCCAGCCCGCCGTCGACATCCAAATCTGCCAAGGCGAGCGCAAGATGTTCGCCGACAACAAACTGCTCGGCAACTTCAAGCTCGACGGCATCGCCCCGGCCCGCCGCGGTGAACCGCAGATCGAAGTCACCTTCGACATCGACGCCAACGGCATCCTCCACGTCTCCGCCAAGGACAAACAATCCGGCAAGGAACAGAAAATCTCCATCCAAGGTTCCTCCGGGCTTTCCAAGGACGAGATCGAGCAAGCCAAGCGCGACGCCGAATCCCACGCCGACGAAGACAAGAAGCGCGTCGAAAAAGTCGATGCCAAGAACAAGGC
>CAJXYV010000034.1 GCA_913063525.1 uncultured Verrucomicrobiota bacterium | reverse complement strand
GTTCGGTCTGGAATACGTTGCCGCCGAAGCGGTGGTGGACGCGCATGGGCTACACACTGCGCGTGGCAGACCGGATCGCGTTGGAAATGAACGTGAAAGAGGTGGAAGTGGTTTCCGCCTATCGATGTCCCGCCTATAATGCAAACTGCGAAGGTGCGAAGGTGGGATCCTGGCACCAAGCGAATGTGGCGCTGGATGTGAAATTCCCCGTTAGGCCCGGCAAGGTCGCCGCTGCCGCACGCAATCTGCGAGACCGCGGATTGTTCAGAGGCGGTGTCGGCGGGTATTGGAATTTCACTCACATCGACACCCGCGGGGAGAACATCAATTGGTGATGGGTTCGGGCGGCGATGAGTCGTCCCGTTTGATGGAGTAGCAATGAGATTGACACAGCGCGCGGCGTTGTCTAATCAATTGGTGTTCCATCCCCCCCATCACCCAATGTTTAGCCCCCCACGTAATTTCACCCGTAGATCCGAGTTTATTATTTGCGGCCTGATTTTTCAACTGCTGGGTTTTGCCAGTGCGCAGAACTTTACGATTCGGGTTGCGGAGGTTGAGCCATTGAATCTGATCGGCATGATGCCAAGCGTGGGATGGCTAGGGCTGGGCGAAGGGCTGAAGGGCGGCTTTGCTTATGGGATTGGAGTCAGTTCTTTGTATGATTCGAACTTTCTGCTCGATGAGAACGCGACCGAGGACGAGTGGGCGTTTAATTTTTTGCCGCAGATTGGATATTCAACCGATCCAGAAGGTGGGGCGCCGCTCGCACTGTCTGCCGACTACTCGCCGAACTACCGGACTTATCTGAATCACTCGAATCTGAATGGTTTCGATCAATCTGGCGGCGTGTTGATGAAGGTGGAAGGAGCGAAAACGAAGATTACGGCGTATGCCAGGTACAGTGAAGCCGCAGGGACCGACCGCCTGGCGGGGCAGTTTGTCAACGCCTCGGTCCTGAATGCGGGCCTGCAGGGGATTTACCAAGTGGCGCCGAAAACCTCCCTATCGGGCAGTCTTGCTGCTGCGGTTTCCGACTATGGGTCGGGCGCGGTGGTTGGTTCGGAAATCTACACGGCCCAAGTCGGGGGGTTCTGGGCTGCGACGGAGCGCCTTCGTTTTGGGCCGTCGATCCGCTATTCGGTGGCGCAGTCGGATAACACGGGGAACCGCGATGCGTGGGCACTTTCGATGCAGGCACAGTATCAGGTGGGCGAACGCATCGGGGTATCGGGTTCGTTGGGCGTGGAGTCTGCAAATAGCTCGCGCGACACGGGGAGTGACACGGTGCAAATAACGGGCGATCTAACTGCCAATTACACCATCAGCGAACTGTGGGCATGGAGAAATTCGGTGCGCTACGCGACGGTGCCTGCGCCAACGGAGGTGAACTATGTGGTGAATAACTTGATGATTTCAACCGAGCTGAATCGGCGGCTTTTAAAGGCGACGGCAGGCATCGGGGTGGAGCTGAACGTTTCAGATTACGTACAGGTGGGCACGGTCACGGAGACGCCGGAGAGAGAGGATAATTTCGGCGCGTTTTTGGCGTATCAAAGAACGATTTTCACCGAGCGGTTGGCTTTAGATTCGAGGATCCGCTACACGGTAAACCAAGGAAATTCGGACTGGAACCAGTTCCAGGTGACGGTGGGGCTTAATCTGCAATTTTAGGACGGCGGGAGGAGGCTGTTCGCAAGAATGATTTTCAGAGGCTGAGGTTGCCTGGGCACGTGAATGGGTGCATGTTTTTGGCGCCATGAGCGCCGAGTTTGACTTGCATGACTACTTGACGGCTTTTCGCGATGCGGCCGAAGCGCGCGGTTTTACAGCAGGGCTGCTGGCGCAGCTGGAAGCGGGGCCGTTGATCGCATGGGAGCGCCCGGGAAGCGGACCGCGGGTTTACCTTTCAGCGGGGATTCACGGCGACGAGCCGGCGGGGCCGCTTGCGTTGTTAGAGCTGCTCTGCGGGGATTTTTTTGATGAGGCCGTGCAGTGGTCGATTTGTCCGATATTGAATCCATCGGGTTGTGTCGAGAGCCGTCGCGAGAACGCATTGGGGGTGGATCTAAACCGTGACTACTGGCTGCGCAGCTCGCTGGAGGTGATGACGCATGCTCAGTGGCTTGATCAGCGACCGACGCCTGATCTATTTATTTCCTTGCACGAGGACTGGGAGAGCGAAGGGTTCTACTTTTATGAGATCAATCTGGGCGAGGAGGATTTGGGTCGTTCGCAGTTGATTCTTGATGCAGTGCGTCCGTGGTTTGCTCCGGAATCCGGGCCAGAGATCGATGGGCACACGCCACGAGAAGCGGGCTGGATCTATCACGCCGCCGAGCCGGATCTGCCGGAAGGTTGGCCAGAGGCCATTTATTTAGCGAAAATGGGCTGCCCCATTTCGTTTACCTTTGAAACGCCAAGTCGCGCGCCGCTAGCACAGCGCGTGGCAGCACACGTCGCCGCGGTGAAAGCGGCTTGCGCGGGGCTATGCGATCAGGTCGGCGAGAGCGGTTTCTAGGGTGGGAAACTGGAAGCGAAATCCATCGGCTTCGAGGGCCGCAGGAAGCGTACGCTGGCTGGCAAGGAGAACGCTGCTGAACCCACCGAGAGCGATTTTCAGGGCAAATGCGGGGGCAGGAAGAACTGCTGGGCGGTGGAGCGCGGTTGCCAACTTGCGGGTCAGATCGCAGTTGCGCTCAGGGTTGGGTGCGCTTGCATTGATGGGGCCAGAAAGGTTCTCCGAATGTGCCGCGTGGATGATTGCGGCGCGGAGGTCAGCGAGGTGGATCCACGGCACCCACTGCTGGCCCGAGCCGAGCCGGCCGCCGATGCCTAGTTTGAAAACGGTCAGAAGCTTTTCAAAAGCCGGGCCGTTTTTCCCCAATACGACGCCGATGCGAAGGCGAACGACCCGCACTCCCAGCGACTCGGCAACCTGCGCGGCCTGTTCCCATTCGCGGCAAAGATCGGCGAGGTAGCCGTAGCCGGATGCTGCAGTCTCGGTGAGAATTTCATCGCCGCGATCGCCATAAATCCCGACGGCAGAAGCGTTGACGAGTACTTTGGGTCGAACCTCGGTGGGGAGTTTGGCAATGGCATCGACAACGCGATGAGTGAGCCCCACGCGGCTTTCATGGAAAAGGCGGCGGGATTGACGATTCCAGCGTTGATCGATGGGTTCGCCGGCAAGGTTGATGACAGCCTGATGGCCCGAAAGGTCGAGGGTATCCGGAGTTTGCCAGCGGTCGATACCCGGCAACGTGCCATTCCCCGAGCGGCTGATGCCGGTGGTCACGACGCCGTGATCTGCGAGTAGGACGGGTAGACCGCGACCAACAAAGCCCGTGACTCCCACGATTGCGACGCGTTGGATCGGTTGCATGGCCTAGAATAGCTGTGGAATCCAGTACGGCAAATAGATTTGGCGTTCAATTTTGGCTGGCTTTCTCCCTTTACTTCACGGTCTGGGGGTTTTCTTATAACGGCGATGTTGAAACTGGGTGCTTGGATCATTTCTCCGCTGCTGTTCTTTCCTCTTTATGCTCAGGAGGCTCAAGTTCTTCCCGAGAGTGGAGCTATCTCGCCGCTCAGCGATCGCATCATGCCAGTGCCACCGCCGCCACAAATTCAGTTTGGGGCGGTTGGCGCGTCTGACATTGCGATCCCAAAGAACCTCAGTATTACGAATTTTGGCGGGGGGGTGATCGAGGGAATTCAAGGCGTGGGGATGCGCTATAAGGGGCCTGGGGTTAAAATTATCGGCGATAACGGACTTGAGGCATTTGCCGACAGCGCCGTGGTCGACCTCAATGCGCAATCCGTCACGCTGGAAGGAAAGGTCAGCACCTATCAGGGCAACATTCTGCAACGGGGCGACCGAGCGGTCTATTACTACGAGAGAAAATTTCTTGATGCCAGCATGCTAAAGGCATCTCTCGATCCGGTGTTGCTTGAGTCTGATAAATTCACGGTCGAGGACCGCCGCGGAAAGAAGGTTTACGTGGGCGAGAATGCCGGGATCACCACTGACGATGCCGAGGCACCGGATTATTGGATGCGAGCGAAAAAAACCACGATTTTCCCGGGAGATAAAATCGTTTTCAACAATTTGCGTTTTTACGCGGGAGACGTCCCGGTGTTCTGGCTGCCCTATTTGAGCCAGCCGCTGAATGCAGAACTTGGGTACCATTTTCTGCCCGGGACTCGCTCTAACTGGGGGCCGTTTTTACTCAATACCTACGGCATCATGCTGGGAGGAAAGTACAATCCGACAACCGGCGAGAACGAAGATGCGTGGCTGCTTTCCCGGTGGCATCTGGACTTGCGATCGACCCGCGGTGTGGGAGCAGGGGTCGATTTTGTCGATACACGCCTGAAAAAATACGACGGAATTACCGGACTGGGCCTGTATTATCTGAATGACATCGCACCAGAAACCACCCGCACGGGTGTGCCGCGTGGACCTGTTGGCGAGGATCGCTATCGCGTCGAGCTGAAGCATCGCATCGAGCTGGATCTTCTGGGCGATGCGGATTGGAGGGTTGATTCTAATTTAACGCTGCTGAGCGATCAGCATTACCTTGAGGACTTAGATCTTGCGAGATACCGGACGGATCCCGCGCCGGACAACACACTGGGCCTATATCGCCGGGCTGACGATTCGCTGCTGTCCATTTACGCGAGGTTTAGGATCAACGATTTCTACCGAGCGGACACGCGGTTGCCGGAAGTTTCATTTGATCAGGCGCGCGGGCAACTTTTTGATCTGCCAATCCTGCATGAAGGCAGCACGTCTTTTGGGGTGATCGGCGAAGCGCCGTCTAGCGCGACTGTCCACGCGTTGATGAAACTCCAAACTGGAGATTCAGACGCTCAGACTTTACTCGATCAGCTCACGGATTATGAGAAGATTCTCGCTAACAAAATCCTCGCGGCACCGCTCAATGGTCCTGAACGGGCCGCTATTCGTGATCAGATGCTCGATTCGAGTTATTCCCGTTTGAACGCTTATCAGGAACTTTCAATGCCACTCATGTTTGGCAACTTCCTGAATGTCATCCCACAGGCTGGGGTTGGTTATACGCGATACGACCCGGTCGATGGCCCTGTTAATGGTACGGACAGAGCTTACCTTCACGCAGGCGCGGAAACATCCGTAAAGTTTTCCAAAGATTTGGGGGAGTTTCTCGATCCTGAGTGGGGCCTCAATGGCCTCAAACACGTCATGCAGCCTTATATTGCATGGTCCGTTATCTCTACTAATGATTATGATTCCCAGGGGCTGAAAGTAGATAGGAATTCCCCGACGACGCGACTGCAGCCCTTGGATCCATCGCGCTTTACGGCGCTCGACGAACTTCAAGACTGGAACATCATTCGCTTGGGGACGCGAAACCATCTACTGACCAAGCGCGACAATCAGAGTTTGGACTGGCTTTACCTCGATACTTACATCGATGCCTTTATCAAAGACCCCTCATATATCAACAATCCCGGGCTCGCGAGAGATTATTCAAATCTTTCGAACGAGGCTCGCTGGCAGCCACTGCCTTGGCTTGCGGTGGATGTTTCGGCCCAATTCCCGATTGCCGGCGGCGGTTCAGGATTCAACGAATCTAGCACCAACGTGCATTTCATGCCCACCCGGGACTTTGATTTCTCTCTTGGCTATCAAACATTAAGCGGCCATCCGGTGCTTATTGATTCTAACCGCGTGAACTTCCGCTCCTACACCCGCGTCAATGAGAACTGGGGCTTCAGCAGCCAACATACGCTCGAGCTCGACGACGGGACACTCGAACTCCAGCAATACACGCTGCATCGTGACTTGGGAAGTTGGGTGGCCGGCCTAGGCGTCACGAGCCGAGACAATCGATTGGCCAAAGAATATGGTATTATCTTCAGCCTGACCCTGAAGAGTTTTTCCGAGGTTTCCTTGCCTTTTCAGCTCATTGGGGAAGAATAGCCTGACTATGCCGCTTGCTCCCGACACCCTCCTCGCCTCCTTGCGCTGGCGCTACGCCACGAAAAAGTTTGATGCCGCCCGCAAAATTCCCGCCGAGACGTGGGATGCGATCGAACAATCGCTGGTCCTCACGCCGTCTTCATTTGGCCTCCAGCCATGGAAGTTCATCGTCGTCCAAGACGCCGGCATCCGCGCCAATCTTTGTGCTGAATCCTGGGCACAGCCCCAAGTCACCGATGCTTCCCACCTCGTCGTCCTGACGGCCCGCACGGATTTAAATGCTGCGGACATCGATGCTTGGATGGAGCGCATGGCCACGGTGCAAGGCGGTGGCCCGGAGTCGGTGGCACCCTTGAAAGGGATGATCGAAGGCTTCGCGCAATCGATGAGCCACGAAGCGCGCCATGCCTGGAATGTCCGTCAAGCCTATATCGCCCTCGGCCAATTGATGACTTCCGCAGCCGTCCTCGGGATCGACGCCTGCCCGCTGGAAGGCATCAGTGCGACTGCCTACGACCGCTTGTTAGGTCTCGAAGGCAGCGGCTATGCGACCGTCGTCGCCTGCGCTTTGGGCTACCGCGCAGCAGACGACAAGTATGCTGAAATGCCGAAGGCCCGGTTTGACCGCTCGCGCGTGATCGCCCACCTTTAAGGTTCTTTCCGCTGCGGCGGGTTGATTCCGAGGATTTTCCAGACGTCCTTCATCAGACGCATGGAAATCGCCTCGGAATCCTCTTTCTCTTTGTTTTTTCCGCTGACGCCCACGTTGATCGACGGCACATTGCCCATCGGAGAGGCGGCCTCGCCGACTTTAACAAAAAGGCGCTTTGAAAGCTCGGCGGCGGCTTCATCGGCACCAATCTCCCATTTTTTCGTTAGGCCAAGGTCCTTGCACACCTGAAGCAGAATTTCGGGTTGATCGAGCTTCGCTTTGAGATTCTTGGCGATCTTCTTGCGCTCGTCGCTCGGCAGTTCGGGATTGATCGGCAGTGGCACCCAAACGGGATGCGGACGGTTCTGCTTGTAGGTGTGAAAGGCAAAAGCCCCTCCGCCCAGCATTAACACTATCGCCACCGCACCTAATACGATCCACCGTTGCATTGCGGTGCGTTATAGCTCATTCATCCCCGCATCCAAGCCAGAATTTCATGGAATATCCCGCTACTGCTGCCACCGCCGAGACTCTCCCTAACGGCCTCAATTTGATCCTCGATCCCGACCCGACCGCGCCCGTCGTCAGCGCACAAATTTGGGTGGAAACAGGCAGCATGCACGAGGACGGTCACCTAGGCGCTGGCATTTCCCATTTTCTGGAACATATGGTTTTCAAAGGCACTCGCGACTACGATGCCGAGACCCTCGCCGACACCGTGCAAGCGGCCGGTGGCCATTGGAACGCCTACACCAGCTTCGACCGCACCGTCTATTACATCGACGGCCCCGCCGATTCGCTGCCCGTTTTCCTTAAAACCCTGACGAACCTCGTCTTTTTTCCCAACTTGCCGGAGTCCGAGTTCGAAAAGGAAAAGGACGTCATCCGCCGTGAAATCGACATGGGCCTCGACGATCCCGACAACGTCGCCTCCCGCCTGCTTTTTGCCACGGTCTTTGGCCTCGATCCTCGACGCCACCCCGTGATCGGTCACCGCCACCTCTTCGACGCGATCCGCCACCAAGACCTCACGGACTACCATCGTAACCGCTATACCTCGGACCGCTGTTTTGTCGTCATCTCGGGCGATTTCGACTCCGACGAAGCGCGCCAACTCGTCGCTGACCTCACCGCCACCTGCCTTCCCGGCTGCGGTCGCGAACCCCTCGTCGCCATCGATCCTCCACAGATCGGTCCGCGCCGTGCCCGCGAAACTTTCGCCGTCCCCACCAGCCGCATTTCACTCGCTTGGAAAGCCCCAGCGCTCGATCACCCCGACGCGCCAGCCTTCGATGTGCTCGCCAGCATTCTCGGCCGCGGTCGTTCGTCGCGTCTGCACCGCCGCCTATGTGAAGAGCAGGAACTCGCGCTCGAAATCTCCGCCTTCTCGTGGACTGGCCCCGGTCGCGAAGGCTTGCTCGCGGCTTCCGCCGATGCCGAACCCGCCAAACGCGACGCCCTCATCGAAGCGATCATCGCAGAAGTTGCTGCCGTAGTTGGCAGCGATGTCGATGATGATTTGGCCAAAGCCAAGCGCCAGATTGCCGCCAGCCAATTCCGCAGCCTAACCACAGCCTCGGGCCGCGCCTCCGACCTCGCATCGAATTGGCACGAAGCCCGAGATCTCGACTTCACCCGCCGTTACCTCGCGGCGATCCAAGCTGTCACCCCGGCTGATATTCACCGCG
The DNA here is from genome assembly GCA_913063525.1 of uncultured Verrucomicrobiota bacterium. Classification (GTDB taxonomy): domain Bacteria; phylum Verrucomicrobiota; class Verrucomicrobiia; order Verrucomicrobiales; family Akkermansiaceae; genus Luteolibacter. Next base: position 16,603 of record CAJXYV010000034.1, on the reverse strand, counting down.
TCGCCGCGACCCTCACGGAAACGCGCCTCAGCCTCACCATCCTCGATCCACTCGATTCCCCTGCACCTGCCCGCACGGCAAAAACCGCGCGTGTTCGCGAAGACCTGCAAGTCCACACCTTGGCCAACGGTCTCACCCTCGCGCTGATCCCCGATCACCGCATCCCTCTCGTTCACTTCCAAGCCGCCGTCCGCGGCGGGCTCCCTTCCGAGACGCCTGAAACCAACGGCCTCAACCAGCTCCTTGCCTCCACCCTCACCAAAGGCACGGCCACCCGCAGCGCCCAAGAACTCGCCGTCACCCTCGAATCGCTCGGCGCATCGATCAGCGCCAATACCGGCAACAACGCGCTGCTCGTCCAAGCCGCTGGCCTCGCGCCCGATCTCGCCACCATCGCCGAAGTTTTTGCCGAAGTGATCCTCGCGCCCTCGCTCCCCAGCGACGCGATCGGCCGCGAAAAAGCCAGCCAGCTCGCCTCGCTCGAAGAAGCCCTGCAAGATCCGCTGCACAGCGGCTTCCGCGCCCTTCGCGAAGCCATTTTCAGTGGCAGCGGCTACGGCCTCGATTCGCTCGGCACTCCCGAAACCCTCAAGGCACTGGACCGTGACGCGCTCAGCGGTCATCACGATCAACACTTCAATGCCTCCAACATCACGCTCGCTATCGCGGGCGATTTTGATCCAGCAGCGGCTCTTGAACTCGTCTCCGCCAAATTCGCAGACCTTCCCACCGGCGACCGATGGACCGCACCTGTCAGCCACCTGGCCATCGGCGGCCACCACACCCGCCACCTGCCGAAAAAACAAGCCGTACTCACCATCGGCTTTCCCGGCACCACCATCAGCGGCGCGGACCGCCACGCCTTGGCGATGATCCAAGAATACGCCTCCGACATGGCGGGCCCCTTGTTCACCCGCATCCGCGAAGAGCTCGGCCTCTGCTACCAAGTCGGCGCCACCCAATTCCTCGGCTACGACACGGGTCTCTTCACCTTCTACCTCGCCACTGCGCCCGAACAAGTCGACCTCGCCCGCCGCGAACTGCTCGCCGAGATCGAAAAAATCGCTACTGCCGGCATCCCCGACGAAGCCTTCGACCGCGTCCGCTCAACCGTTCTCAGCGGCCTCGCCATCCAGCAGCAATCGCCGTCCGCCATCGCCCGCCACGTCGCGCTCGATCTGCTTTTTGGCCATCCCGCCGATCAATACCGCCTGCTGCCCGCCGCTTATAACGCCCTCACGCCCGCACAAGTACAGGAAGCCGCCGCTCGTATTTTCTCCGTCAAGCCCACCGTCGTCACGGTCCTGCCTGAGTAAGCGGAAGAAGTCTCAGTTGTTGCCCAAGCGCTTCACAAACTCATCCAGCAACGACTTCAGCCGCGGCTCGCGGGCAATAACTGTTGGCTTGTCGAAGCCGAGCCAGATCGCTGTCGCACCGTTGGGGCCGAGTCGCAGCGTCCATGCATCGCGCTCGGAACCCGTGGCACCCGTGAAACAACGGGTGCCGCCCGAACGCTGCAACACGCTGGTCGCATCAATCGCAGCCGCTGGGCTCAGAGCTGCACTGAGCACGGGCTTAGCGGTGTAAATCACCTCGCCCGTGGCATCGCGGACTCGTTTGATCAAATAGGGTTTGGCGCGCTTGCCTTGGTTGCCAAGGGTCGCGAGGCCGACCGACATTTCCAACGGCGTCGCAGCTACCGAACCACGAAACAAATCTTCGGTCTGTAAAAACGGACCCTCAATGCCGCAGCGCTTGGCCAGTCGCTCCACTTCCGCTGGGCCGATCTGGCGGCCCGTCTGCACGGGCTTGCCTGGCAACACCAATTTCCCGCGCTCGGCAGCAGCAGCGGCGACAAATGGCTCAAACGCCGATCCGAGATCACGGCTGGAACGGGTGCGGTCAAAGCGCGAATCGCTGTAATTCCGGCCACCAATCAGCGCCAGCGTCGCCCCCGTCTGGGTGTCTGTGGTGACGGCCGCATATTGCAAATACGATGGTGGCGTGCCGCTCACGTGGTCGGCCTCGGTTTCGTGAGGCCAGCCCTTTTCGTGTTCCAAATCCTCGACCGCGTGGGTCAATTCCACTTCGAGCCGATTTTGCCATGCGGCGTTGAGCGTGGTGTCCACCTTCAGCCCGCCAAGCCGAATGTCGTCCGCTTCGAGGATGCCGTCGAGCTCGCGGCGCACCGCTTGCAGCGCGTAGGAAGTCTGAGTTTCGCGCTGCTCCTCGCTAACGAGTTTGACGGGTTGCGCCATGATCCGGTCGCGGTGCGCCTCGTCGATCAGCCCCATTGCGATCAAACGATTGAGCGTCTGGTCACGCTGTTCGATGGCCGCCTTCAGGTTCCGAAACGGCGAAAAGATGTGCGGCCCGCGGATGATGCCGACAATCATCGCGCACTCGCCCTCATTCAGGTCGCGGGTCGATTTCCCAAAGTACGTTTGCGCCGCCTGTTCAACGCCATCCGCCCCTGCTCCAAAATAGATCCGGTTAAGGTAGTGGGTCAAAATCTCATCCTTGCTGTACCTTGCCTCGACGCGCAGCGTCAGCGCGATTTCGAGAAACTTCCGATGCAGCGACTTTTGCTTCATCTTAAAGCTGTTTCGCGCCAGCTGCATCGTCAGGGTCGAGGCCCCTTGGGTGAAATCCCGATCCTTGAGATTGCGAATCGTCGCCCGCGCCATCCCGCGAATATCCACCCCGCTGTGCTCAAAAAACCGCGCATCCTCGCGAGCGCGCAGCGAATTCACCAAGAACTGCGGAATGTCTTCGCGCTTCACCAGCTTCCGACCTCCACCGCCGGGAGCCGTGATTTCCGCTCCGTCGCGATCATAGTAAGTCGTGCCCGCCGGAAGCTTCGCCACCTCGTCCATGTCAAAGCGCATCGCCAGCATAAAGTAGAAAAACGCCATCCCTAACAATCCGATCGCTCCGATCACCGCCAACTGAAACGCCAGCGCCACCAGACCGTGCAGCCACTCCGGCAGCAAACGCTGCCATAACGGGGTGCGAGAAATCGGGCGCCAAGTGGACATGATCGAATCGGTGGGGGAAAAACCGCCTCATCCTCCACCTTTTTGGGCCAAGCTTCAACTCTCAACTCATCCCACTTTGTCAGCCTGCTGAAAAAGTGTGAACTTCATTTCGTGTCAGCGAGCTCCATTGCTGGAACTGATGGCTGCTGATTTTTTGACGCAAGACGGCACCGATTGGTTATTATTTGATTTATGCGGCGCTTGCACCTCCAGTTTCGTTATTTCTGCCAATGGCGATTCCAGACGGAATGACAAGGGGCGATGCATCCGCAGGCGATCGTCTATTTCGAACCTTCACACGCAGATCAGAAAGGGAGAAACGCAATTCTCCCTTTCTGCGATTCGAGTTGGAAAGGGATTTTCGCAATTCTCCCTTTCTAAATCTCAGGTTGAAACGGGATAATAGCATTTATCCCTTTCTCCAGCGCGTATTTGGATGGGAGAATCGCATTTATCCCGTTCTAACCTTCCAATGTAAAAGGGAGAATTGCGTTTGTCCCGTTCTACCGCGCGTCTTTCTAATGCTCCGGCGTGCGGGAGAAAGGGAGAATTACGATTCTCCCTTTTAGAATTGCGATTTCCAGCACTAAAACTGTCCGCGTGGGCTTCTCATTCGCGGCGGATCGTTGCGCTTTAAGCGCGATGAACACGAGAAATGCCGCCGCCAGGGTCATCGAGGCGCTCAGGGAAGTGCCCAGAAAACCCGGAGATGCCATGTGGTTCGGGCATTGGGTTGAAATCAGATTGCGAAAATGACGGCGATGGGTGAAGAATCGGCTGTGGAGAAGCCGCACCGCTATCCGGTCATTTTCAACCCTCGCGCACGCAGCCAGAAGGGCGGACGGGTGCTGCGGTTTTTGACAAGCCATGCCGATCGCTTCGAACTTCATGCCACGAGTTACGCGGGCGAAGCGCGCGAACTGGCGGCGAAGTTTGTCGCTGCCGGGGAGCCGGTGGTGATCGCGGCAGGCGGCGATGGCACGCTCAACGAAGTGGTCCGCGGGTTGGCGGGATCGCGGACGCTGTTAGGCGTCTTGCCCGCGGGGACAATGAACGTCTTTGCACGGGAGATGGGGATTCCGTGCGATTCGCTCAAGCGGGCATTCCAAGTGATCGAACAAGGTTTTGTCCAAGAGGTGGATTTGTTCGAGGCCAATGGTTCGCCGTTTGTGCAGATGGCGGGTGTCGGTTTCGACGCGATGGTCATCGAGGAAACTTCTTGGGAGTCGAAAAAACGCCTCGGACCCCTCGCCTACTTGTTCGCCGCCGTCAAAGTCTTGGGCGAGACCCCGCCGAAGATCGAGGTGATCTGCGCCGACGGGCGGCGCGAGGAAGGCGTGGCTGTTCTTGCGGGCAACGGCTCGCTCTACGGCGGCCCCTTTAAGTTTTTCCGGAGGGCGAATAACCACGACTCCAAACTCGACGTGATCGTCTTCAAGGAGTCGGGCTATCGTCTGGTGCTCGATTCCCTGCGCGGCTTGGCCTGCGGCGGCATCGACCTGACGTCTTCGACGAGTTATTTCCAGACGAGCGATTTCACGGTGCGCGCCGATCGCGAAGTTCCGGTGGAGGTCGATGGCGAGTGGCTCGGCCGTTTTCACGAGGTCAACTTTGTCGAGTCCTCGCACCGGTTGCGCGTTTTAGCCCCCGAGGCGGCGATGATCGGCGGCTTTTCCGATACCCTCAAATCCTTGCTGCAATGGCCACGGCGCATGGTCGAACTCCCCACCGCCAGCAGCCGCTGCGATTTGCCGTGAAAAGCAGGATCACACGTTGGTGCCGCCGCGGATGGTATGGCTTGCTGCTGTTTGGCGTGCTGATTTTTTGCGGAGTCGGCTACACCTACCTTTCGGCCAGTTGGGCGGCGCGCGGACGCTTGTTTGATAAGGTCGCGCAGCTGCCCGCGACTCGCGTCGGCCTAGTGTTTGGCACCACGGATCGCGTCAACGGCCATGAGAACCCGTACTTCCGCTATCGGATCGATGCGGCAGTGCGCGTCTGGAGATCGGGCAAACTCAAAACCCTCATCGTCTCCGGCGACAATCGGTCCCGCTATTACAATGAGCCCGACAAAATGAAGCAGGCGCTGATCGAGCGCGGCGTCCCCGAAAATCGAATCGTCTGCGACTTTGCCGGCCTGCGCACCTTGGATTCGGTGGTGCGCGCGAGGGAGATCTTTGGCGTGGATTCGATCGTGTTCATTAGCCAGCGTTTTCAAAATCAGCGGGCCATCTATCTCGCCAAAGCCCACGGCATCGATGCCTATGGCTTCAATGCCCGCGATGTCGAAAGCGCTGCAGGCTCAAAAACCAATCTCCGCGAAGTCGGCGCGCGGGTGAAAATGTGGCTCGATGTCAACGTCCTCAAAACCCGCCCGCTTTACCTTGGCAAGCGAATCCCACTGCCCAGATAGCGACAGGCCAGGGTTTCCCTCGAACCACCACGGCGGGACCCGCCGCCACGCCGCGTGGGCCTGAAACGTTGAAGGTCGCGGGCTGCTAGAGTCCCTTGAAAAGTTCTTTCGAGAAAAACACGCGGTAGTTTTTGATGCGGCCTCCGACACCGCCATTGCCGGCACGGGGCAGGTAACGGAAGCCGGTGAGCGTGTGCTGGCCGCCGAGATCGAGCACGATTTGGTGCGGATGGGCCGGGTTTTTGGCTTTCCACTCGCTGTGCCAGAAGGTGGTGGGCTGGTTGTCGATGATATTCGAGGCAACTCCGTCGTCGGCGCTGAGTTCTTCACTGTCCGCGTAAACGACGCGCATCGCTTCGCGCGGCAGATCCTTGCCGTTTTCGTCGATGAACAGGAGCTCGGCCACGGCTGCGGATGATTTGCCGTCTTCGGCATCGAGTGATTCGAGGGCGAAGTAACGGCCACTGGTGGCGGCGGGCAGTTTGATTTCCTGCCATGCGGAGCCTGCGGCAAAGGCGGATTCTAGCACCGGCGTGAGGCCAGCAGACTTGAATTCTTGACCCGGCTTGCGGGACAGACGCGCGGCTTCGACATTGAGCTGCCAGATCGGGGCGGTGACACCTGCGAGCGTCAGCGGAGTGTTGGAAAGATCGGTCTCGACGAGCACGATTTCGTTTTCGCCCTGTTTCAGCCAGCAGCCGGGGAGGAAGAGCGCTTGCTGGGCGCCGACTTGCCAGTAGCGACCCAGATTGTGGCCATTGACCCAGACGATGCCTTTGCCAAATTTGCTCAGATCAAGCCAAGTGTCGCCGAGTTTTTCGACGACGAAGCTGCCGCGATAGACGATCGGTTCGTTGAGTTGGCCGAGTGTAGCGGGATCGCCCGAGGCGAGTCTGGCATTGGCGAGCCACGCCTCGTCAAACGACAACGAGTAGTGGCTCCAGCCGGTGAGGACTTTGTCGCCGAGTTTAACAGGACCCGCGAGGCCCTTGTGCTCGTTGACCATTTCCTTGGAGAAATTGATGCGGCCCATGTTTTCGACCAGCAGGCCTAGGGTATGTTCGCCGGCGGGGATCACGACATCGGCGGAGAAGCGACTGACGCGGCGATCCATCGGGACACCTTGGCGTTTGCCATCGACCAAGATGATGGCGCGGTCGCGGACGATTGGCACGGACAAGGTGGCGTGGACTGGGCCTTTCACCTTGGTGGTGTAAAGCAGGTGTCCAAAGGTCTGGCCGAGTGATTCCATGGTGGCGGGCTGCTCCTTGATCACCGGCGGAGAAACCATGCCGAACAAAGGAGCTGCTGCGGTAAGCTTGATCTCGGGAATGGCGATGATGGGCTGCGGCGCAGGCATCGGGCCAAACTGGGCGCTCGGCACGTGCTTTTTGATCACTGCTTTGAAGGCGTCGAACTTGTCGGTTGGCCGGCCGGCCTCGTCGAGCAGCGCGGAGTAATCGTAGGTGGTGGTGTCCGGTTCATAGCGGCCACCGTTCCAGTTTGCCCCGGCGTAGAAGCCCCAGTTGGTACCGCCGTGGAACATGTAAACATTGACGGAAACCCCGTTGGACAGCGCCCAATCGTATTCCGCGGCCATCTTCGCGGCATCGGTACTGGCGTGGGCGGCGCCCCAGTGGTCGAACCAGCCGACCCAGAATTCGCCGATCATGCGGGCTTGGCCGGGACGGAACTTTTCATAGGTATCGAAGGCTTTTTTGGCGTCGCTGCCGAAGTTGAGGACGGCGGCGATGTTGGGCAAAGTGCCGTTTTTAAGGACGTTTGGCGGATCGGCGGTGAAGAGCGTGCCGGTGTAGCCGCCTTTGCGAATGGCGTCGGCGTGGGCTTTGAGGAAGTTTTTATCGCTGTCATACGAGCCGTACTCGTTTTCGACTTGGACCATGATCACCGGGCCGCCGTTCTCGATTTGCAGCGGCTTGAGCATGGAGGAAACTTTTTCGAGATAAGCCATCGCGGGTTTGAGGAAACGCGGATCGGTGCTGCGAACCTTGATTTGCGGATCGGCCATCAGCCAACCGGGGAATCCGCCGAATTCCCACTCGGTGCAGACATAGGGACCGGGGCGGACCAACACGTACAGGCCCTCTTCTTGGCAGGCCTTGATGAAAGCGACAAAGTCGGCGTTGCCCGAAAAGTCCCAGACACCCGGCTTGGGTTCGCTCACATTCCAGAACAAGTAGGTGCAGATCGTGTTCAGGCCCATGGCCTTGGCCTTCTGCAAGCGGTCGTGCCAGTACTCGCGGGGCACCCGTGGGTAGTGCATTTCACCGGAGAGGATTTGGAACGGTTTCCCATCGAGCAGGAAATCCCGGTCCTTCACTTCGAAGGTGCCGGCGGTGGCTGAAACGGCGAGCGATGCCACGGAAAAAAGCAGGGCCAAGGTTTTACGCATTCACTTTCCTAGAGAAATTCTAACACTGAGACAAGCCCCATAAAGTGGGATATTTCGGGCGTGTTCGGCTCTGGAAACGGCTGTTTTTGGTCTGGAAACGAGCGTTTTTGGTCTGGAAACGAACGTTTTTGGTCTGGAAACGAACGTTTTTGGTCTGGAAACGAGCGTTTTTGGTCTGGAAACGAACGTTTTTGGTCTGAAAACGAGCGTTTACGGCTCAGTCAATTTCAAGCGCATGAATCCGCGCCCTTGCGGTGAGCCTTCGATCGGTTGGGTGTATAGCCAGGTGCGATTTTCGAAATCGCCGAGGTCGGTGTTGAGAAACGAGGTTACAAATCCTGCTGATTCTGGAGCATCGAGTGTGTCGGGACTGCTGTTGGCCTGCGGAATCAAGGTCATGCCGCTATAAATTTTGCGAACTGTTGCGGTCATGGTCAGATAGTTTTTCCCGGCGATCGCTGCAGGATATTCTGACGCTGTGAGGGTGCGGACCGAGGATTTTGGCAGCGACGAGGTATCGGCCAGCAACGGATCCGAGCCGAACAACCACTCGAAGGCGTTGACGATGCCGTCCCCATCCGCATCATAAGTGGACCCGCCCGTCCCCGCTGGGAATGATTTGGTGGCGAGCCAGCCCGAATAGGTGTAGGCAGCTGGCACCACCCGGATGGTGCCGGAGCTCAGGCCGGAAGTGTCCCAGACCAGGCCACTGGTTAGGGTGGTAGGCAGATTCACCGTACTGAAACTGCCTGCGATGGTGCCTGCTTGGAAAAGGGTGAAGGTGTCTCCCGCAACAGGAGTGCCAGTCAAACTCACCGACAAGGTGCCGCCATATGTGAGGGTGCCTGCGACCGAGAGCAGATCGCGAGTGCCGAGGGTCTTGTTGATTTGTATGGGGGTGACTGAGCCGGTTTGCAGCGTGACGTTGCCATTGACGGTGAGTTTGCCGATGGCTCCGTTACCCGAACCCGGCGACAAGTAGCCCGCCGACTGAACGGTGACGTTGCCACCTATGGTTCCCGTGCCTCCCAAGGTGGCGCCCGCCACGGTGACCGCCCCGCCGGCGATGGATCCGTTGACCCACAAGTAGCCTGCGCTGACGGAGGTGCTGCCCGCGTAGGTGTTAGTGCCGGAGAGGGTTACCACGCCGGTGGTCGTCTTGGTGAGGCCCGTGGAACCCGCAAGCGAGGAGCTGATGGTGCCAGTCTGGACGGCAAAACTGCTGCCGGTGAGCGTGCCGGTGGAAATGCTTCCGCTCGTCAGTGTCACCGCGCCGACGGTATCGGAGTAGCCACCCAAGTTCAATATCGCACCGCCGGAGATGCTGATCGCACCGCTGTCGGCGAGACAGTTGTTAGCACCCAGTGCGATTGTGCCGGCGGAAATCGTGGTGCCGCCCGTGTAGGTATTGCTGCCGGAAAGCGTGAGAATCCCTGTGCCTGTCTTGACCAAGGCACCGGCCGCGTTGTTGACCGCATTGGCAAGCGGTGCGGAAATGCTCAGCCCGCCTGAGCCGGTGGTGGTCACGTCGAAGGTGACACTGCCACCGCCCGTTTTGCCTAACATCAGACCGTTGGCAACGGTGTTGGTGGCGACACTGTTGATGGTGGATTGGGTAGAGCCCGTCGCACTGACCGTGCCCAGCAAAATCGCTGACTGATAGGCCGTACTGTAGCCGTTACCCGTGCTAAAGGTGCCACCGTTGAGCGTGATGTTGCCTAACACGTTGGGATCGCCCCCGCCAGTGCCCGGAGACGAAGGCGCTGGCGCGTCGAGTTTGACCGTGCCACCTGAATTGATGATGAGGCTCACGGCGGGAGCTACCGTAGCCGAAGTCGAAGCGAAGATGTTGCTGCGGCCAAAAACAAGGGTGGAGCCGGAATTGATCGTGATGGTGCGCGAAGCCGTGGCGGGGTTGCCCAAGGGCCCGATCACGGGCGCGCCGAGGTTATTGAAAAAGGCCGGGGCGGTTGCAATCAAGGTGCCACCATTGATGGTGATATTGCCGATGAAGGAATTGCTCGCATTGTTTAGGGTGAGAGTGCCTGCATCGTTTTTGACAATGCCGACGCCCGTGGTGGCGCTACCATCCGACAAGAGACCCGAGACGATCGTGTCGCCCGCGCCTTGGAAGGTCAGCGTGCGGGAACCTGTCGCCAACGAACTGACGGCACCGCCCAAGGTGAGAGTGCCCGCGTCGGATTGGAAAGAATAGTTAGCACCGCCGGACTGGATGGTTAGGCTGCCAAGCAGCGAATTGCTGCCCGCGATGTTGCGGATGCCAACCACCGTGCCACCACGACCGCTGAGGACAATCGGCGCAGTCGCGGGGGTGGTGACTGAACCCAGAGTGCCATCCAGTTCGAACGTGGATGAGCCCGAGTTATTGTTGCGGATCTGGATGCCGGTCAGGTAGGTGGCCGCGCTTTGATTGGCGAGACGCAAGCTGCCATCGCTGCTGGTGGTGCTGCCGGTATCGACGTAAAGTGTGCCGGAAATCGCATTAGCCCCGCTCAAGATCAGCGCGCCGACACCACTTTTGACCAGACCCACCGTTCCAGCCAACGGAGCGGAAATCGTCGCGGTGTTTTGACTTACCACAATCGAGGGAGTTCCTGAAGCGGTTGCCAAGGTCAGGGTTTTACCGCTGCTGGCGGCGAGCGTCCACGATTGAATGCCCGAGGTATCGCCAAATTTCAGCCCACCGATACTCCGCGTCGTATCAACGGTGACCGTGGTGTCGCTGGTGATGTTCAAGGTGCTGAAATCGGCAATACTGCCAATACCGTTTGCGGGGAAGCTGTTCGCCCACCTGGTGGTGTCGCCCCAATTGCCATAGCCATTGAGAGACCAGGTGCCGTTACCCGTGACGGACGGCAGCGTGATGGTGAGGAGCGCATAGGCTGTCGCGCCCACCGAATCGGTTGCAATCACCATGAACTCTTGGGTGCCCTCATCATTATAGGTGGGGGTGCCGGACAGAGCGCCGTTGCTCGCTACCGTCAGCCATGCTGGACCCGATTCTTTAGTGTAAGTGATGGTGTCCCCCACATCGGCATCGGTTGCTTGGCCCGCCAGTGTGCCGCTGTAAGCCACCCCTTGAGTGCCCGTCGTGCCGACAATCGTGCTGCTGGTAAACTGCGGTGCCGTGTTCGTTTGCATCGATGCCACCTTGGCATCGGTCAGCGCATAGGACAGGAACTGGACGTTATCGAGTTGGCCGGCAAACAACGGATCTGCGGAGAACTGACTTTTCCCGAGGTAGTTCGTGGTCGTTCCAAGATCCACCGGATTCAGGGTCATCGAAGTATTCGTCGCTACCTGCGAGCCATTGACAAAAAGTTTGCCGGTGCTGCCGCTGATCGTGACCGCGACATGGGTCCAAGTATTGATCGGCAGGGCAGCGGTGTGATTGAGTTGTTGTTCGCCAGCACCACTGTTGATCGCAAAACGCAGAAATCCTGAACCTGACGCGGGAGACAGAAACATATAACTCCCCGTGCCATTCCCGAGATCGAAGATGCGCTGCCAATTGGATCCACCATTCCAGTAAACCCACGCGCCGAATGAGAAGTCCGTGCTATCGCCCAATCTCGATGACAGCTGGACATAGTCGCTAGTGCCAGCCGTTGCATTCAGCTGCACGGCTTGGCCGACTTTGCCGGTGGCAAACTTGGCCGCCCCTTTGAGGATGGCCGCGTGTCCGGATGCCGAGCTGTCGCGCGCGTCGCCTTCGAAACGATACAGCGCCGAAGAATCCGTAGGCACTTCGGGAATCACCTGCGAATAAGACAGCGGGGAAACCTTGTCTCGATAAACGACGCCTGCTTCGGTCAGCGAGCCATCATCCCATTTCACCCGGCGCACATCCTCGACCCAGTTGTAGAGTGAGTAGCGCTCGACGAACGAAGTATTGTCGAGCATCTCGGTCATTTTAGCGATTGTCGCTGCCTGTTGGGTGGCGGTTGGATCGGGGCCGGTCGTCCAGTTGGCGCCATTGTTCCATTCCGTCACCCACAGTGGTCGTTTCACCCGGTCGTAAACGCCTTTGAGGAAATTGTAGAATTGAGTGGTCGCGCCCACTGGGTCCGAGGCACTGGAATAACTCCGGTAATAATGCACCGCCACAAAGTCGACCCGCAGATTGGCTGCATCCGCCGCATCCGTGAACGAATAAAGCCAGCTGAGCCCGCCGTCCGAAGGCGCAGGCGATCCCACCCGCAGACCCGTGCCCAGCAAGTCGGGCCACGACCAAATCGCGTCGCCCACCAAGAGATTTGCCTGTGCTGCTTGATCCGGCTCGTTGTAGCCGAGAAGATGGTTGGCTCCCCTTGTGTTCCAATCTTGGCCCAAACTGGGCCACCACCGCTGCTGGCGAATCGGCACGTACTCGATGTCGAGCGTCGAGTTGCGGTCGATGTTCCAGTTATAATCCCAGCGCACATTCAGCCCTGACGAGATATTACCCGCCATGCCTTTTTTGTTCACCCAGCGCCATGGGAAGACCCGGATGAAGCTGATTGAATCGTTCAATGCGTCGGGCAAAACACTCACCTCAATGTCGCCGTCTTGGGCGACGTAGTTTGTGCTCACGCCCGTGCCGTCGGTATTTTGTGCGACTGTGGCGGTGTAGCCGCGTTTGAGTTTGAAAGAGCTGATATTGTTCGCATAGACACCAAGATTACTGTCGGTGTAGGCGGTGTAATTGGTGAGCGACATCGAGGTGCCGGTGAACCGTTTGCCCGTAAACACCTGCATCGGCGTAAAAGTCGAAGCGTGCGGGATCACCACCGTCCCATCGCCATATTGCACAATCCGGCAATTCGTATTCACCGCCGCCGCGGCTCCATTGACGCGGATCTGGCTGAGGTAGGTGGAATTCACGACCGACGGCAGAATGCTGGTCATGAGAAACCAAGAATCAGTCGAGTTGAGATTGATGGTGCTGCCAGTGATCGGAGCCGTTGCGCCGGTGATCCGCAGTTCCGAGCGACCGGTCATGGTCACCGTCGTGCTGGCTAGAGTCGTGTAGGTCTGAATATCGTTGGCGATGGCCAGTGGAGTCTGCCCGAAGGCTGACTGCGTGCCGCCGACAAGAGCGCAGGCCATCGCCGCGCACAGAACCATTGTATTTCGAATCATGGGTTTAATCGTTTCTGCTAGGCTTGATGGTGACTTTGGATGGGGCGCAGTCAACAAGAGTCGGATCAAGTCGGTGCATGGTAACGATTGCGCTAACACTTGGCTAGGCGGAAAGGGTGGCACCCGACGAGGTCCTGTTGAGTCATGGCAATTTGGGTTTTTATGGCATTCCAAAAATTTGACTTTCAGGCCACTGACCCTGCTCCCGAGAGATTGCTTGAAAGGAGCTCATCCATCTAGGGATTTTTTGTTCACCACGGTCAATCATTCTGCAGCACCCCCCCATTAATGGGGGGATCCGACGACATTGACTTCGGGGGGCTGGATTCATTGATTGAAATGACGTGATCCCCGATCCATTCAGAATTTCCGAGCGCAGCCTCGCCGCCGTGATCCTTCCATTGTTGGCAGCCAGCGCCCCCGCCCTGTTTGCCAGGCCTTGGTCATTTGTGGGCATTCCTCAGCCTGTCGAGGCCGAATTGGTGAGCACGAAAAACGGCGGGGTGGTCTTGCAAGGACCCAACGGCAAAAGTTTCGAAGTCCCGATCACCAGCTTCACTCCCGCGGATCAGCAATACTTGAAGTTGATCGAGAAGGGCGCCGAAGTGACTGCCACTCCGGAAAAACCGATCACCAGCCGCACAGGCTACAAAGTCACCTCGGTCGAGACGCTCGCCAATCAAGTGGTGTCCCTGACGGGCGGGATGGAACTTCATATCACGGGTGCAGGAGACCCGATAGTCGGCAGCACATTCAACTTCACTGGCTCTGATGGCTGGTTGTTTCTGGACAATGTCGCGCCGTCGGCCGTGGCCTCGAAGTTCCTCGCGCGAATGCTTGTGAATGGAGCCCAAGCGGCTCTGGATACCAATGTCCGGGTGGTGCAATATGGCAAGGGCACGGTGGTCATTCCCCAGGGTCCGGATTTCGCAGCGATGACCGTCTATGAAGGCAAAGCCAGTGCTGGAGAATCCGCACCGCTGAAGTGTTACGTTGCCTATGACGATGCAAAGCTCCGCCCGCTGAAAGACAAGATCGGCTCGTTTGTTCTCAAGCGCGGCTACATGGCGACCCTCGCGCAGCAGGCTAACGGGACCGGAGTGAGTAAAAACTATGTCGCCCAAGACCACGATCTGGAGATCGGCGATTTGCCCAAAGGGCTGGAGGAGGATGTCCGCTTCATCCGCATCTTTCCATGGCGGTGGGTGAGCAAAAAAGGCATCTGCGGTGGCATTTGGCAGAATTTGAATGTGGCCTGGTTTTACGACTGGAACATCGGCGCGAATTCCTCGCTGGATCGCGAATACGTCGCGATCCGCCAGAATCGCGGGTGGCCCAACCTCAAGCAGGACTGGAAGGCAAAGGGCATGAATCATCTCCTCGGCTACAACGAGCCGGACAAGTCAGACCAGTCGAAGATGACCGTCGATGAAGCCATTCATTCCTGGCCTGACCTGCTGGCCACCGGCATGCGGGTCGGGGCACCCGCCCCATCCGACGGCGGACTCAACTGGCTTTATCAATTCATCGACAGGGCCGATGCCGCGGGACTGCGCGTGGATTTTGTTCCAGTCCATTATTACCGCGCCGCTGCCGACCCGGGAGATGCCAAGGGCGCGGCGGAACAGTTCTATCGGTTTCTGAAGGGAGTCCACGACCGGGTGAAGCGCCCACTGTGGGTGACGGAATGGAACAATGGAGCGAATTGGACAAGCGCGCCCGACCCAAATGCCAAACAACAGAAGGCGGCGATCGCAGCCATGATCAAGATGCTCGACGAGACATCCTTCGTGGAGCGCTACTCGCTCTACAACTGGGTTGAGGACGTCCGCCACGTGGTCAATAAGGACGACACTCTGACGCCGGCGGGGGAAGTTTACCGAGACAAAATCTCCCCGCTGTCGTACATCCAAACCAAGGGCGCAAAGTAAACCCCGCAGTTCACTCGCGGTGAACCAGCAGGACGATCTCCCCTTTGGGCGGATGTACTTGGAAGTGGGCGAGCACTTCGGCGGCGCTGCCGCGGTGGTAGGTTTCGAATTTTTTGGTTAACTCCCTCGCGACGCAGGTGCGCGCGGCGGGATCGATCTCGGCGAGGATCTCGAGCGTTGAGAGAATGCGGTGCGGCGATTCGAAAAAGATGCCTGTTTCACCGGATTCGAGGGCGGCGGTGAGGGCGCTGCGGCGTTTGCCCGACTTCACGGAGAGGAATCCGCCGAAGCGGAAGGCGTGGCAGGGGAAACCCGAACCGATGAGGGCGGTGATGACGGCGGATGGGCCAGGCAGGACTTCGAACGGGGTGCCCGATTCGATACACGCTTGGACGAGGCGGTAGCCGGGGTCGGAAATACCTGGCATGCCCGCATCGCTGATGACGGCGATGGTTTCACCTGCTTTGGCGGCAGCGATCAAGTCGGGTGCGCGGCGGGCTTCGTTGTGTTCGTGCAGGGAAACGAGCGGTTTGCCGGAAATCCCGTGGTGCGCGAGCAGTTGGCCCGAGTGGCGGGTGTCTTCGCAGGCGATGCGATCGGCGCTGCGGAGGATTTCCAAGGCGCGCAGTGTGATGTCGGCGAGATTGCCGATGGGAGTCGGCACCAAGATGATACGACCGGAGATTTCGGGAAGGGATTCCATATTAGCAAAGAGCGGCGCGCTCGGCGGCGCTGATCGCTTGGGGGTGGCCTTGGTGATCGACGCGGACGGTGGTCATGCTGCCAAAGGCTGCGGTTTCTCCTGCGGCGTTGGCGACTTCGAAATCCCACGTCACGGAAGAATTGCCGACGCGGGTGATCGCAAGGCGGACTTCGATGCGATCGCCACATTGCAGCGGCTTTTGGTAATCGCAGGAAACTTTGACGCGAGGCCAGCCACCCGAAGCGCGATCGAAAACGAGCACACCGCGATCGCGCAGGAACGCGTGCTCCGCCGCTTCGACATAGCGGAAAATGTTCGGGAAGTGCATCCAGCCGCTGGCGTCGGTATCGCCGAAAGCGACCTCGTCAGCTTGCCGATGCACTACATTTTCCATGAGGAAACTCAGGCGAACTTGCTGACCAGCAACGACGCATTGTGGCCCCCGAAGCCGAAGCTGTTGCTCAGCGCGACATTCACCGCCACCTCGCGGGCGACGTTCGGTACGACGTCCAGATCGCATTCGGGGTCTTGGTCGTCGACATTGATCGTTGGTGGAATCACGCTGTCCTTGATCGCCATGATGCTGGCAATGAGCTCCACGCCGCCCGCCGCGCCGAGCATGTGGCCGGTCATCGACTTGGTGGAACTGACGGCGAGGCCGTTCGTCGCGTAATCGCCGAACGCGAGTTTGATCGCCTTGGTTTCCGCGACATCGCCGAGACCGGTCGAGGTGGCGTGGGCGTTGAGATAGCCGACGTCTTCGGGATTCTTTTTGCCGTGGCGCAGCGCCATTTGGATGGCGTAGGCGGGACCGCTGCCATCGGGCGATGGCGCGCTGAGGTGGTAAGCGTCGGCGCTGACGCCGTAACCGATCAGCTCGGCATAAATTTTTGCGCCGCGCTTGCGGGCGTGTTCCAGCTCTTCGATGACAACGACACCCGCGCCTTCGCCCATCACGAAGCC
>CAJXYV010000033.1 GCA_913063525.1 uncultured Verrucomicrobiota bacterium | reverse complement strand
AGATCTACACAGGCGAAGACACTCTTTCCCTACACGACGCTCTTCCGATCTTCTCTCCGGCCTGTCGGAAGCCTGCGCCAGCGGTGCCGATGAGGCACTGGCCTACGAATCACTGCCCGAAAATGAGCGGGTCGATTCCTGGGACAAACTGCTGGCCACGACCATGCGCTGGCGTTCCGTCGGCTATGTGGTCGCCATGATTCTCGGCGGCCTGATCTACGACCCGACTCCTCTCAACCACCTCCTGCCCGCGGGCCTCCAGCTGTCCCACGCCATCGCGCACCGCTTACCCGTCGTCCTCGTACTTTGCCAAGCACTGGTCTGCTTGTGGGTCGCCCTGCGGATGGTCGAACCACCGCGCCACGCCACCGCCGATGCCGGGAGTAACGTCCAAAGCGCCTTCAAACTGACCCTGGAAACAGCGCGCTGGGTCTTCACCACCCGGCGAGTCCTCGTCATCATCGTGATCGGCCTTGCGATCGATTCCATCGTCAGAAACTTCGCCACGATTACCAGCAGTTACTACCGGATCATCGGTCTGCCGGAATGGAGCTTCGGCTTCATCGGTGCCAGCATGGGCGTGCTGGGCTGGTTTGTTCCCGCCATCGCCGCCAAACTCAATCGTCGCTTCGGCACCCTGACCAATCTCGGAATCGCGGCGGCCCTTTCCTTGTGCGGGCTGGCGGCGTTGGTCCCCGCTTGGCCGTTGTTCGGCTTGCTTCCCGCCATGTTGTTGATGACGACCCTCGGGTACCTCGGTTTCACCGTCAGCCGCGCCCTCCACAGCGTGGCCGATTCCTCCAAGCGTGCGACCGTGCTTTCCGTCAAAGGCATGATGTTCAATCTCGGCTACGGGCTTTTCAGCTTCGGCTTCTCGCGCCTGCTCGCCAGTTTCCCCGCCCAGCCCGAAGGCGCCGCCCTCCGCAGCGCCCTACTGTGGCAGGTCCCGTTTTTCGCCCTCGTCACGCTCGCCCTCTTCGCATGGGCGAATCGGCTCTCCAAAACGCCACCGATCGACCTCGACCCGAGCAAGACCTGACTCGGCCCGAGCAACAGGCGATGGTACCTGTCCTCGCGGATTCATATGGTAAGACCTGACTCGATCCGAGCAACACGCGCCCCAAGCGGAGGCGTACGAGCTACAAGCGTAGGCACGCGCGCGGAAGTGGAATGACTCATCGAGTGACTGAGTCTGCGGCTGCGGAGGGTTGATCTTCGATCAACCCGGGTCGACGGCACGTCGACCCCCCTTACGGGTTGGCTCAGCTGAGGACTTTGCCTTCAAATTTGATGAGGGAGGCTTGGATGGAAGCTAAGGAGTCGGGACACTCTTGTCCCGTCTTGATCCACAGGGCAGGGGAAGAAGCGACAGGAGCTACGACAAGGCTCGTGCAGTCGACGGCAAGGCTTGCGCGGTCAACGCGCGGTCAACTCCAGACTGGCGTCGGGAAGTCCGGCGACCTTGGCGGTCAGCGCCATTGATCCCGCAGCGGTGGCGCGGACGATGGCGAGGGCGCGGCCTTGGAATGCCTTGCGCTCGTTGGCTTGGAAGGGCTCGTGGCTCATGACCGAGCCGCTGTCGACGGCGATGATTTTCCCCGGGCCGCTGAGGCTGAACTGAATCAAATCCTCGGCATTCGGCACGATGGTGTCGTTTTCGTCGAGCAATTGGATCTCAACGCTGGCGACTTCGTCAAAACTCTGGCCGAGCGTTGTGTGGTCGGTGGTGAGGCGGATCTTCACGGCTTTGCCTGCGCTGCGGACGATGTCGCTGGCGACTTCCTTGCCGTTGGTGGTGGCGACCGCCTTGAGGATGCCGGGCTGATAGGGGACCTTCCAATTGATGGGGCTGGCGTCCTTATGGGTCGCTTGTTTGCCGAGCGATTGGCCGTTGAGGAAAAGTTCGACCTCGCCTGCGTTGCTGTAGATTTCGACGTTTTCGTCGTGCGGAGCGGCATCGGCGGGCGTCCAGTCGGGGAAGAGAACCTGGCGGCGTTTCCACTCCAGTGCCTCGTAACCCGGGTCGGCGGGAGTGTCTGCCGTCGCGGCGATCCGGCGGAGAATGCGGACCATCGGCTGGTCGCTCCACCAGCTTTGGCGCTCGTAGCCGCGGGCCTGGACGACACCCGTGCGATCCAATAGGCCGACATTGTAAACCGTCAGCGGCCAGCTGCTGGATTCGCCGAGGTAATCAATTCCGACCCAGAGGAATTGGCCGGCGTGTTCGGGATGGTCGCGGCAGGCCAGCCAGGTGCTGCGCTCGTGCGCTTGTTCCGTGCCGATGATCTTGCGGTCGGGTTTGGCTTTCCATGCTTCGAGCAGTTCCTGGTCGCGGTAGTTGGTGCCGACGACATCCAGCATATCCGCGAGGCCGTTTTTGTAATCGCCGGAAACATTCGGTCGAAACAGCGCCTGAGTGGTCGGGCGGGACGGGTCGGTGGCGTGGCAGATGTCGACCAGGCCGCGGAGGATGGGCTTGGCAATTTCAGGATGCGGCGTGTCGTGGATCTCATTGCCGACGCTGTAGAGGATCACACTGGGGTGGTTGCGGTCGCGCAGCACGCCATCGCGCAGGTCCGTTTTCGACCAGTCTTTGAAGTAGAGGTGGTAGTCGTAGGGTTCCTTGCCCACGGTCCAGCAGTCGAAAAACTCCAGCATGACGAGGAATCCCATCCGGTCGCAGAGGTCGAGAAACTCCGGGGCCGGCGGCAGGTGGGCGGTGCGGATGGCATTGACCCCCAGGCCACGCAAGGCATTCAGCCGGCGTTCCCAAACGGCCAGCGGCACGGCAACGCCGACGGCTCCGCCGTCTTGGTGCAGGCAGACGCCCTTGATCTTGAAGTTTTTGCCGTTCAGCCAGAAGCCAGTGTCGGCACGGAACTCCGCCTGGCGGATGCCGACTGGGGTGCTGACTTCATCGAGCAGCTTTTCGCCCGAGCTGATGCGGGTGACCAGGGTGTGCATCTGCGGCGACTCGGCGCTCCACAGTTGGGGGCGGGGGATCTTGAGCTGCTGGCTGACGGTGTCGGATTTGTCCGAAGCGAGATTGAGCGCCGTGTCGACCGATGCCAGTGCCTTGCCGCTCGGCGAAACGAGGGTCGAGCGGACTGTGATTTTACCCGGCTTGCTCGATTGGTTGGCCAGCGAAGTCTGGATCTTCACCGTAGCGGCAGCCTCGGTGACCTCGGGGGTGCTGACAAAGACGCCCCACGGTTCGACATGCACCGGGTCGGCGATGACGAGGCGCACGTGGCGGTAGATCCCCGCGCCTGAATACCAGCGCGATGCCGGTTGTTTCGAACTGTCGGCCCTTACCACCAGCAAGTTCGCGCCGTCGGGTTTGAGGTGGTCGGTGACATCGTAGCGGAAACTGACGTAACCGTTGGGCCGGTGGCCGAGCAGGTGGCCATTGATCCAGACGTCGCTGTTTTGCATGACCCCGTCGAACTCGACCCACACGCGCTGGCCCTTGCTGCCGGCCGGCAGGGTGATCGACTTGCGATACCAAGCCACGCCGGATGGCAGCCAGCCACCGGCACCGGTGGTCGGGGCGTCCTTATCGAACTTGCCCTCGATGCTCCAGTCGTGCGGCACATCGACCTTGCGCCAAGTGGAGGTGTCCAGCCGCGCCTGTTCGGCACCGAGGGCTTCGCCTTGGAAAAACGCCCAGTCCGCATCGAGCGAAATCACCGAGCGCGCAGCGGCCGGCAGCAGGGTAACGAGAGCTGACGCGGCGAAGACGACGAGGGTTTTTTGGATGGAAAAAGCAGGCATCACGCCGTGACTTTACGCGGCAGCCTAATAAAAAACAGTAACCGAATCGGGTTATTTTTGCACGCGCATTGCCTTTGTCATCAGTCCGTGTGCGGAAATGACGCGGGAAATCCGCTTGCCATAAGCTGGCCGGAACGGTAACCCATCGACTCCACCGCAGTGAGCTGCGTGTTTTGTTTTTCGTTTTATGAAGTTAGCGAAGTTGCTCAGCGCAGATCAAATCATCCTCGACATGAAGGCGGTCGAACACTGGCCTGCCATCGTCGAACTGGTGGAACAGCTGGTGAGCACCGGGCGACTGCCGCTTTCTCAGCAGGATGAAATGCTGGAGGCCTTTAAGATTCGCGAGGAATTGCTGAGCACCGGCATCGGTTCGGGCGTGGCGATTCCCCACGCCTTCTCGGATCATCTGGAAGAGGTGGTGGCGGTGTTTGGCCGATCCCAAAGCGGCATCGACTTCACCGCGCTGGACAACGCGCCGGTCCACCTGATCATTCTGTTCATCGTCCCGCGCAAGCACTACCACCTGCATTTGCGGACTCTTTCCGCCATCGCGAAGATGTTCGCCAGTCGCGAAATCCTCGAGCAGCTGCACACCGCCGAAGTCGCGGAGCAAGTTCTCGCGATTTTCGGTTCCAAACCGGCCCGTGTCGGCGTTTGATGCGCCGACTCCTTTTGTCCCTTTTTTATGACGCTTCTTCAGGAACTTGAATCCCGCCTTGCTGCGGCTCTGACTGCCACTCTGGGTGAACCCACCAGTGCCGCCGTCACGGCGGCGGCCGACCTTCGTTTTGGCGATTATCAATCAAACGCCGCCATGGTTCTCGCCAAAGCGCGCAAGACCAATCCCCGCGCGCTGGCCCAGGAAATCATCGACCATCTCGAGCTCGAAGGCCTCGCCACTGCCGACATCGCGGGCCCGGGCTTTATCAATTTCCGCATCCTCCCCACCGCCTATGCCGCGCGCACCGCAGCCCTGATCCGCGACGAACGTCTAGGTGTACCGGCAACGGGCGCCGGTAAAACCGTGGTCGTCGATTTCTCGGCCCCCAACGTCGCCAAGCCGATGCACGTCGGCCACATCCGCTCGACCATCATCGGCGACTCCCTTTCCCGCATCGCACGCTTCCTCGGCTTCACGGTCATCGCCGACAACCACATCGGCGACTGGGGCACCCAGTTCGGGATGATCATCTACGGCTGGAACCACTTCCTCGACCAAGCCGCCTTGGCCGCTAACCCGATCCCCGAGCTGGTCCGCATCTATCGCATGGTGAATACAGCCACCAAGGAAGATCCGACCGTGCTCGATGCCTGCAAAGCCGAGCTCGTCAAACTCCAAGCCGGCGACGCCGAAAACCTCGCGATCTGGCAGCAGTGCATCAACGTTTCCAAAAGCGGCCTACAAAAAATTTACGACCGCCTCGACGTCAAGTTCGACCACTGGCTGGGCGAAAGTTATTACAACGACCGCCTCGCCGGTCTTGTCGATGAATTCGTGGAGCAAGGCATCGCCCGCGAAAGCAGCGGTGCCATCTGCATCTTTTCCGACGGCACCAAGCCGCTCGAAGAAGACCCATTCAAAGTCCACAAGGAAGAAGGCTGGACCGACAACCCCGCGATCATCCGCAAGGCCGACGGCGGATTCCTCTACGCCACCACCGATCTCGCGACGATCCAGTTCCGCATCGACGAGTGGAAAGCCGACCACATCTGGTACGTCGTCGGCGTGCCACAGCAGTTGCATTTCCGCCAACTCTTCGACGCCGCCGCGCGTTGGGGGAAAACCGGCGATTTCAAACACGTCGGTTTCGGCTCGATCCTCGGCGACGACCGCAAGCTGATGAAAACCCGCTCCGGCGACAACGTCGGGCTGATCGAGGTGCTCGAAGAAGCCGTCGAGCGCGCCGCCAAAGCCATCGCCGAGAAAAACCCCGACCTGCAAGGCGAGGAAGCCGCTAAAATCGCGGAGATCGTCGGCATCGGGGCCGTCAAATTCGCCGAGCTCTCGCAAAACCGCCTGACCGACTACGTCTTCTCGTGGGACCGCATGCTCGCCCTCCAAGGCGACACCGCGCCCTACCTGCAATACTCGCACGTCCGCATCCGCTCGATTTTCCGCAAGCTCGACGCGCCATTCGACGCCACCGCCGCGGCGATCCACCTCAACGAGGACGCGGAAATCCACCTCGCTCGGCTGCTGGTGCGTTTTGGTGAAGTTCTCCCAACCATTCTCGAAGACTTCCGCCCGAACCTGCTGGCAAACTACGTGCTGGAATTGGCCCGCGCCTTCCACTCGTTTTTCGAAGCCTGTCCGGTACTCAAGGCCGAAGAACCGACGCGCTCCAGCCGCCTCGCGCTTTGCGAGCTGACTTCCCGCACGCTCAAACAGGGGCTCAACCTGCTGGGCATCGATGTCCCCGAGCGCATGTAAACTAATCCGTTTGGAGGACAGGGAAGGATCTTGAATTCCTGCCGGTTCCAACTAGTCTCATCGGGTTCCATCCTTCCACACCGCCGCCATGCCAAAGCCTCCTTTTTACGTCATCGGTCACAAAAACCCCGACACCGATGCGATTTGTTCGGCGATTGGCTATGCCGCCATGCTGCGGGCGGTGGGTGATGTCCCGGACGCCGTCGCCGCGCGCTGCGGTGAGATTTCCCAGCGCACGAAGTGGGTGCTGGAGCGCGCCAAGCTCGACGCGCCGGAGCTGGTCACGGACGTCCGTGTCAACGCGGGCATGATTTGCCATCGCAAAATCATCAAGGTCAATATCGCCGACACCTTCCTCACCGCCTACCGGCGCATGCTGGAGTCCGAGATCCGCTGCGTGCCCGTCGAGGATGACGAAGGCAATCTCTGTGGGATTCTCCGTTATTTCCACCTGCTCAAGCTTCTGCTGCCAGCGGATACGGAAGGCCTCAGCGTGCGGACCATCCACGTTTCGCTCGCAAAACTTGCCGACACCCTTCAAGCGGAGAGTTGCGGTGCCACCCTGCCCGCGCCCGAGTTCGAGGAGGATCTGATTCTCCTCGTCGGTGCCTCCTCCCAAGCCACCGTCGACAAGCGCCTCAAGCAGGCCGCGTTGGATGGCAACGTCGGCAAATTCCTGGTGATCTGCGGCGACCGCCCGATCGTCCAACGCTATGCGATCGACCACGGTGCCCGCGCCCTGCTTGTCACTGGGGGTAACCCCGTCAGTGCCGAAATTTGCGCCTACGCCGTTCGCAAGGGTGTGGTCGTCTTGCTCTGCCACCAAGACACCGCCAGCGCTTCGACCCTGATCCGCTGCTCCCGCACGGTGCGCCACGTGATGGAAAAAACATTCCTCACTGTGGGCAGCAGCGAGCCGATTTCGCGCCTCCGCAAGCGCCTGACCGCGATCGATCAAGACCTGTTCCCTGTCGTCGAACACGGCAGCGCCACCATGGTTGGCGTGCTTGCCAAGTCCGACCTTGTCGATCCGCCGCGCATCCGCCTCGCCCTCGTTGATCACAATGAATATGCTCAAGCCGTCAACGGCATCGAGGAGGCTGAAATCACCGAGGTGATCGATCACCACCGCCTCGCCGGCGACCTCGTCTCGCGCGAGCCGATCCGCTACCTCAACGAGCCCGTCGGCTCGACCTGCACGCTGGTGGGCCGCAAGTTTTTCCACCGCGGCCTGATGCCCGCGCCCAGCGTGGCCATGTGCCTGTGCGCCGGCATCGTTTCCGACACGCTCTGCCTCACCTCGCCCACCACCACCCTGCTCGACCGCGAAATGCTGACCTGGCTCAGCGGCGTGGCGGGGGTCGATCCCGTAAAATTCACCGACGAGTTCTTCGCCGTCGGCTCGTTGATCGCCAACGGCACGCCCGAAGAAATCCTCAATGCCGACCGCAAGGAGTTCGCCGAGCAAGGGCTGTCCGTCAGCATTTCCCAAGTCGAAGAGCGCGACCTCCACGGTTTCGCCGCCCGCCGGGAAGAACTGGAAGCCGCCCTCAAGAACCTGTTTTACCGCGAAAAATACGATCTCGCCGTGCTCGCCGTGACCGATGTCGCGCTGCATCACAGCATGATCCTGGCGATCGGTCAGGACTCCGTGCTCTCGAAGTTACCCTTTGAGCGGCTCGATCAATCCCTCTTCCACGCCCCCGGCGTCGTCAGCCGCAAGCGCCAGATCTTCCCCGCCATCTGCGAAGCGATCCATCACTCGCGGTGAGCGATCCGCCACGAGGCAAATGCCTCCTTCCATTTCACCTTGGGGAATCAGCCGCCGGCTAATCCTTGATTCCGCTGGATCTGGGTCAATCCATCGCGAAGGCGGCAGAGCAATTCGTGAGTTTCTGGGCCGACGCGATCCAGCCAGAGGATCACCTCTTCGTCGTGCGCCATTGCGGGCACGGTGGCCTTGGTGATGCGGTGAGTCGCGAGAAATTGTTTTGCCTCAGCGGCAGTGGCGAGACTAAAGAGCCCGGCATAGAACCAGGGCTTGGGATCTTCCTGGGGTTTTCTTAAATTACACATGGCGCGGGCGGCTTCGCAGCACGACATGAGGCGTCCGTCGTTCGCGGTCGCGAGATGTTCCAGCCAGGCATCCGCGTGATCGTTGAGATTGCTTTTCACCAGCCAACTGCGGTTGACACGCTTCACCCAGTCCAAGGGGGGTAAAGTGGAATGGTGCTTTATCACGGCTTATTCGATCGGGTGGAGCCAGTCGCCACTCGCGATGCGCTGGCTTTCATCGACGATGCCGACCCATTCCCAGACCCAAGCCGTCTGCGGTTGGCTGTCTTGCTGGATGACGGTGGTCTCGACCCGGCGGTATTCGCTGCCTTGGATTTCCCCCGCGGAAAGGCCTTCGAAGACGTCGAGGGAGGAAAGCAATTCGGAATCGACGGCGTAGACCTCGCCACGGATTTCATCGCCTGCGGGATCGAGCATGAGGCCGGGGTACCAGTTGATGCGGTAAATGCGACCCGTGATGCTTCCCAACGCGACAAACTCCGCTCCCGCCATGCGGAAATGGTCCGATCCACCACGGCGCAAAGTGCCGTAAACAAATATCAGATGGAGCGGGGTTTCCATGTCCGTAGTGCGGTGTTACTTGGTCGGGCGATAGCCGATTTCGTTGTCCAAAATCTGCTTGAGGTCATCGAGCCCCAAATCGCTTTCGGCAGAGATCGGGATGATGTCCACCTTGGGGAAACGGTCGCGGAAGATCGCGAGGTTTTCCGCCGAACCTTCGAGGTCCATCTTGTTGGCGATGACTTTCCACGGGAAACGGGCGAGCTCGTCGTCGTATTCCTTGATCTCGCGGCGGAGGATTTCCAAGTCCGAGACGGGATCGCGGCCTTCGCTGCCCGCCATGTCGACGACAAACAGCAGCACGCGGCAGCGGGTGATGTGGCGCAGAAACTCGTGGCCGAGACCGCGGTTTTCGTGGGCACCTTCGATCAGGCCGGGAATGTCAGCGATGGTGCAGCGGCGATAGCCTGCAAACTCGACGACGCCGACGACGGGCTGAAGCGTGGTGAAGGGGTAGGACGCGACCTTAGGCTTGGCGGCGGAAAGTTTACCAAGCAGCGTGGATTTGCCGGCGTTGGGGAAGCCAACCAGACCCGCGTCGGCGATGCGGCGGAGTTCGAGGTAGAAAACCGATTGTTCGCCAGGCGTGCCGAGCGTGTGTTCGACCGGGGTGCGGTTGGTGGCGGTTTTGAAGTTCCAGTTGCCTTCGCCGGGTTCGCCGCCTTTGCAGAGAACGAATTCCTGGCCGACTTCCGTGAGGTCGGCGATGGGCTCGAGGTCGATGCCTTCATCGCTGCGCTCGAATTCGACGGCCTCCTGCACGGTCACTGCATTGCTGCGGTAAACCACGGTGCCGGGAGGGACCTTGCCGATGACACGCTTGCCAGCTTTGCCCGTCTTGCGGCCGCCTGCGCCGTTCTTGCCGTCTTCTGCGATCAGTTTTGGATCGTAGTGGTAGGCACGAAGATTGTCCGTGGAAGGATCCACGATGAGAATAATGTCACCACCTGCGCCACCATCCCCACCATCGGGGCCACCGCGGGGGACAAACTTTTCACGGCGCCATGAAACGACGCCATTTCCGCCGTCGCCAGCTTTTCCGAATATGCGGATGTGATCAATAAACATGGGTGTAGGTGTGCCAGCGAAGGGGTGCTGGTCAACGACAATGGTGGATGTTGTTAATGAATCATGCAAGATCACTCCCGAATTTTCTTCCGGCTGGGGTGGGTTATGATTCACTTCGGCCATGAATTCACGCATCGCAGCACTTTCGATTATGGCTATTTTCGCCCTGGCGGCACCGCTGTTTGCGGCCGGCAAGAAGGAAAACAAGGTATCGGTCACCTTCCACATGGAAACGGAAGCCACCGATAACCCCAAGATGATCTTCCCCCAGTTGGCGAATGGCCAGACCCGCTATTTCCGCCGTGCTTCCGAAATCAACATCAATGACATCGAGTCTTTCAGCGCCTTTCCGTCTGAGGTTGGCGAAGATTACGGTGTGGTTTTTAAACTCAAACGAAATGCGGCCAATCGCCTCAATGCCCTGAGCAACGCCAATCAAGGCCGCTGGATGATCTCCCAAGTCAATGGCCGCGTGGTGGACGGCATCATCATCGATAAAGCCGTGGACGATGGATTCATCGTGATATGGAAAGGCGTTACGCTTGAAGACACCAAACTTCTCGACAAGGAACTGCCGCGCATGGACGCCAAGGGCAAAAAGAGGGAAGAGAAGAAAAAATAAGCGCGTTCGATGATTCGCATTACCTCTTTGTTTCTCTCTCTGGTCGCGATTCTAGCGGCTGGGCCGATTGATCTTCAGCTGCCGACGGCAAACCACCACCTCTTCACCGGGGAGATGGACCAGTTCTACATGTATCTGGAACGGACCGTCGACGGCAAAAGCACCAAGCACTGGCAAGCAGGCTCCTACGGCTTCGTCCGCTCGCCGATCCTCATCAATAACCAGGAGGTGCTGATGAAGTTCCACGAGGGCATCGACATTTGCCCGATGCAGCGCGACAAGGCGGGGAATCCCGAGGATCTCGTGGCCAGCATCGCCGCGGGCCGCGTCGTCCACAGCAGCCCGATCGCTGGGCGCAGCAACTACGGCAAATACGTGGTCGTCGAACACTTGTGGGAAAACTCGTCGGTCTTCTCCCTCTACGCCCACCTCGCGGAAATCACCTGCCAGGCCGGCGACGCGGTCAGCGCCGGATCGGTGTTGGGAAAGATGGGCTTCACCGGGGAAGGCATCGACCGCAGCCGCGCCCACTGCCACCTCGAACTCGGCCTGCTGCTGAGCGCCCACTTTGAAGATTGGTACAAAAAGAACGGCAGCGGCACCAATTACCACGGGCTTTTCAACGGCATGAACCTCAGCGGCGCCGAAGTGGCCCGCTTCTTCACCGAACAAAAGGCCAAACCCGAGCTGCAATTCAGCGAGTTCATCGCCGAAACGCCTGTATATTTCAGAGTGACAATCCCCTCGCACGGCATCCCCGACTTTGTCACCCGCTACCCGTGGATCAGCCACGGCCCTGCCGAAGGAGCCACCTCGTGGGAAATTAGCTTCAGCGCCAACGGCCTGCCCATCGCCTTCAACCCCAGCCAACGCGAAGTCGCCGCACCGATCGTCACCTCGATCCGTCCATCCACCGTCCCGCAGCGCTACCTCACCCGCGGCCTCGTCAACGGCGAAGGCAACCGCGCCACGCTGACCCCGGCAGGGCTCAAACTCATCGGCCTGCTCACCGACGACTTCCTCCGCCAACCCGAAGCGCCAAGCACACAAATGGCCAAGGTCGCAAAAGACGCCAAGCCCGACGAATCCGAAAACTAATTTTACCACCATCATGTCCATCCAAGCCAAACTCAGCGCCCTCGGCCTCTCCCTGCCCGCCGTCCCCACCCCAGTCGCCGCCTACGTCAACTGCGTCCGCAGCGGCAATCTGCTTTTCCTTTCCGGCGGTCTACCCATCGACGGCGACACCAAGGTCATCGGCAAAGTTCCCACCGACGTCTCGATCGACGAGGCTAAAGAAGGCGCCCGCATGATTATCCTCAACCGCCTCGCCGTCATCCAGGACGAGATCGGCTCGCTGGATAAAGTGAAGCAAATCGTCGCCCTCAACGGCTTCGTCAACTCCGAGCCCGACTTCTACGGCCACCCGCAAGTCGTCAACGGTGCCTCCGAACTGCTCGTCGAAATCTTCGGCGACAAAGGCAAGCACTCCCGCACCGCCCTCGGTGCCGCGGCTCTTCCCCTCAATGTGGCTGTCGAAATCAACCTAATCGTTGAAGTCGAAGCCTGAAACACCCGCCACCACAGGCATTTCAGGGGCTTTTTCGTCAGCGCACTCGGCCCGATTTTTCGCGGTGCTCGGATCGTTTGGAAGTACTGTCTTGCCCATCGGGCGGGCGGCCACTAGGCTCCGCGCCCCTAGCGATGAGCGCCAAACCTGTATTCCTCTACGACACGACCCTGCGCGATGGTACGCAGGGCGAAGGCTTCCAATTATCGGGCCTGGATAAACTGCGAATTGCGCAGCGTCTCGACGACTTTGGCATCGACTACATCGAAGGCGGCTGGCCGGGGTCGAACCCGAAGGATATCGAATTTTTCCGCGAGGCGAAAAAGCTGAAGCTCAAACACGCCAAGCTCGCGGCCTTCGGTTCGACCCGCCGCGCCGATCTGCCTGTCGAGGAAGATCCGCAGGTTCGCCTGTTGCTGGAGGCAGAGACGCCCGTCGTCACTATCTTCGGCAAAAGCTGGGAGCTGCAAGTCACCGAAGTCCTGCGCACCACGGTCGAGGAAAACCAAGCGATGATCCGCGACACGGTGGCCCACTTGGTGAAACACGGCCGCGAGGTGATGTACGACGCCGAACACTTTTTCGACGGCTATAAAGACTCTCCCGCTCATGCGCTGGCGACCCTCAAAGCAGCGGCCGATGGCGGTGCAGCCTGCCTCGTGTTGTGCGATACCAATGGCGGGACTTTGCCGGCCGAGATTGTCGAAATTTGCGAAGCGGTCAGAAACTACCTGCCGCAAACGGCCATGGGCATCCACACCCACAACGACTGCGAGCTGGCGGTGGCCAATGCGATCGCTGCCGTTCGCGCGGGCGCCACTCAAGTCCAAGGCACGATCAATGGTTACGGCGAGCGGACGGGAAATTGTAACCTCACCTCCGTCATCCCGATTCTCCAGCTCAAGATGGACATGCCTGTCGTGCCGCATCTGGAGCAATTGCGCGACCTGTCGTATTTTGTGGACGATGTTTCCAACAACCCGCACTTCGCCCGCGCCGCCTTCATCGGCCGCACGGCCTTTGCCCACAAGGGCGGGATGCACGTCAACGCGGTGCAAAAGCTGGCCCGCAGCTACGAACACATCGTCCCCGGCAGTGTCGGTAACAGCCAGAATATCCTCGTTTCCGAACTCAGCGGCCAATCAAACATCCTTGTCAAAGCGGATGAACTCGGCCTGCCGCTGGAAAAAGGTTCACCCGAAGCCAGCGCCATCCTGCGCCGCGTCAAGGAGCTTGAAAACGACGGCTACTCTTACGAAGCCGCCGGTGGTTCGTTGGAACTGCTGATCCGCCGCGAGCTCGGCAGCTACGTCAAGACCTTCGACCTCAAGGAATACCACAGCACCTTCCGCCAATATCGCGATGGCCACCCGCCGATCTGCGAGGCCACAGTCAAACTGTCGGTCGACGGCACGGCCGAACTCACCGTGGCGGAAGGCCACGGCGTGGTCAATGCGCTCGACCTCGCACTGCGCAAGGCCTTGCTGCCATTCTACCCGGAAATCGCCGGAGTTTCGCTGGTGGACTACAAAGTCCGCATTCTCGACGGCCACGACGCCACCGCTGCGAAAACCCGCGTGCTCATCGTCTCGACCGATGGCGAAAACTCGTGGGGCACGGTGGGTGTTTCCGATAGCATCATCGAAGCGAGTTGGCTTGCTCTGGTGGACGGCATCGACCTGTTTCTTCAGCGGCGGAAAATCGTTTGATAGGCGAGCGCCTTTCGGACCGATACGGGAGTCTCATATTGACAAAAACCTGCGATCCTTTAGGGTATTAACCATGGCTGTAGCAAAAATTGCTATTTCAATCGACCCCCAAACCCTTAACCGCATCGATGCTTTGATTCTCGAAAACAAATTTCAAAGCCGCAGCGAATTATTTCAGACTGCTGTCACCGCACAGCTCCAGCGTCTGGATGAAAGCGCATTTGCTCACGAATGCTCAAAACTTGACCCCCAAGAGGAACAGGCATTCGCGGAAGCTGGACTTTCATCCGACCTGAGCACGTGGCCAACCTATTGAGGGGCGACATCTACTGGGCGGACTTGGAACCCGTCGTCGGCCACGAACAGGGCGGTCAACGACCGATATTGATTCTCAGCCACTCCACTTTCAACAATCGGTCTGGAACGGTGATCGGGATTGCGCTTACCAGCGCAGAACCCAGAGCAGGCTTCCCTCTGACCATGAAACTGGAAAAGACTCTGCTGCCAAAACCCACGTGGGTGAAAATTTCGCAGATTCGCACGCTCTCCACCCAGCGCCTATCCAGTAAAATAACGGCATGTCATCCAACCGAACTGGAACACGTCGCTCAAGGGTTGGCCCAAATCACAGGCTTATCCTGAAAATTGTTCCCCAATCAGCCCGCAATCAAAGCACCTCGGCTTTCATTTTCCAGCGGGCATCTCGTTTCAAAAGAAACTTTTGGCGCGTTCCTTTGCCTCTGGCTGCCTTGCCGTGCTCGATGACAAGGTGAATGCCATCGGCCTTGGATTCGAGGCTGTGGATGCGGAAAATCGGTTCACGCTGGATTCTCAGAAAACAATGCAGCGGCACGTCGGGTTGGGCTGCATTCCACAAGTGCCGTACCGCTGGGAAATCCGGCAATTCGCCGAGCGCGGTGAGCACTTCCCGCAACAGCCTGGAGCCATGGCGGCGCACCAACAGGCTGGCGGCACGGCGAGTCCGCAGGCCCTCGATCCAAGCGGCGGCGGGATTCTGATAGTCTTCCTCCATCTCCTGGATCAACTCGCGGGCATGTAGGGCCATCAGCGCCTGCAGTTCATCGCGCTCGATTTCGCCGCGCTCGAAGCTGGCGAAAATTTGGTGGGGCGTGGGGATCATGATTTTGGAGAGAAGAGCTTGCTGCAGAGGCGCCACGTCAGAGGATCTGTGGACGATGGGGAAGGGGATGTTGATTTTTGTGTGGTGGCGGCTGCAACTGCTCCGAAATCATCGCTCCTCAAAGGAAATCTTCCATCCAAAAAGATTCTTCTTCCTCGCGGCCCCGCGACTTGTGCGGTAAATACTTTCTCAGAATCGCGGAATCGCAAAAAAAACGCATTTTCCTGCCACTGGCGGATTGACAAGCGCCAGCGTGCGCCTAGAGTGCGCGCCCCGAGCCGGATACCGGACGGGATCACGAACCTTTATTTGAGGCCCACGCCATGAGCAAACGCACCTATCAGCCATCCAAGCGCACACGGAAAAATCAATTCGGCTTCCGGGCCCGCATGGCCACTAAATCCGGCCGTGACATCATTCGTCGCCGCCGCCAAAAAGGCCGCAAGCGCCTTATTCCTAAGGGTGTCGAGATTCAATACAGCCGTCACACGACGCAGCACGGCGTCTGAGGCACTGCCTCAGCTCCGCCTTGGGAGTCCACAGCATCCCCGCCATGCGACTCCCGAGGACATGCAGCATGACTCACCGCGCAGACTTTGCGCGGGTCAAGACTACCGGTCAGGCAAAAGCTGGCCGGTTTGTTATTTTAAGCACCTTGCCTGATTTGTCGCTTGAGACGATCCGCACCGGCTTTATCACCACCAAGCGCAGCGGCAAGGCGCACGATCGCAGCCTGTTGCGGCGGCGGTTTCGCTCGCTCGTTCAGTCGCACGCCCCCGAATTTGTGGAAATCCGTCGTTACCTCGTGACGATTGCGCGACCCGGCGCGGCGAAGGCCACCTTCGCCGAACTGGAAGAAGACTGGGTGCGCCAAGCCCGCCGACTGGGCCTACTCACCCGACCCGTAGCCCAACCGTGATTTCGCGATTTCTCAGCGCCGTGATTCGACTCGTCATCCGTTTTTACCAACGGGTTCTCAATCCGATGCTGAAAGTCACGGCCGGGCCGGCGCTGGGTTGCCGCTATACTCCCAGTTGTTCTCACTATTTTCTCCACGCCGTAGAGCTCCATGGACCGTTTCTCGGTTCGTGGTATGGTGTTTGTCGAATTTTCCGCTGTCATCCATGGGGCAGCAGCGGTTATGACCCCGTCCCGTTGCCCGACACCGCAGAAATCAAATCGAATTCCTGCGCCTGTCCTGGCAAACTGCCCCGCCTGTAACTTTCCCACCAGACCTCCATGTACGATCGAAAAACTTGGGTAATCCTCGCCCTCTGCGGCAGCCTGCTCGCCGCCAACATCTATTACTCCAGCAAAAACAAAGCCGCGCAGGACGAGATCCGCGCTCGCGAAGTGGCTTTGCAAAAGAGTCTCGCGCCGCTGCCTGGACTGCCGACGACGAGCAACGCTGGTCTTAGCGTCGAGCCCGTGCCGCCGCCGACTGAAGAGCAGGCCGTCGTTCTCGAAAGCAGCAAGGTCGCATTCACCCTCACCAACATCGGCGGCGGCATCAAGTATGCAGAAATCAAGGACGAGTTCAAAGTCGGCAGTAAATCCGAACGCGTCCAAATCAATCACTTCGGCGCGGGCCCGATCGGCGGACTCGCCGGACTGGAAGAGGCCCTTGAGAATCGCCCCTACGCCTACAAAGCGGACGAATCACTTGCGGGCAAATCCGCAGTCTTCATCGCCAAGCTGCCCTCCGGCCTGATCGCCAAGAAAACCTTCTCGCTGGTCGAATCCGATACGCCGGGTGCCCCCTACCTCCTCAATTTCGAGCTCAAACTCGAAAACGCCGCCGCCACTCCGCTTAACCTCAGCCAATGGAGCCTCTTCCTCGGCGAAGCGTCGCCGCTCTATCAGGCAGAGGTCGGCCAACAAACCGGCTTCTTCTGGCGCGCCGACGGCAGCATGAACTTCACGGATGGATCGAAATTCAAAGGCGGCATGTTCGGTGCTGCGCAGGCGGTCATCAAAAGCGACGGCGACAAGCCAGTCGAATTTGCCGGTGTGACCAACCAGTTCTTTGCCACCGTGGTCCGCCCCAAAGAGCCTGCCACCGCCAGCGTCTGGGCCAAGCCGACTCTTGTTCGGATCGGCAACGATGACAAAACCGTGACCTCCGTCCGTGCCGGTCTGCAACTGCCTGCGATCACCCTCAATCCTAGCGAACCCAAAACCCTCAGTTACCTCGTCTTCGTCGGCCCCAAACACAACCCGCTGCTCCGTCAAATGGAAGGCACTTGGGGCGAAGGTTGGGGCGACGTGATGCAGTACGGCTCGTGGATGCAGTGGCCCGCCCGCGCGCTCAACTTCCTGCTCAACCAGTACCATCACCTGTTTGATCGCTTCGCCAAAAACTGGTCGTGGGGCCTGGCTATCATCTTCCTCACCATCACCGTGCGGCTGATCATCTGGCCGCTGCATGCCAAGTCCACCCGCACCATGAAGCGGATGAGCAAACTCCAGCCGGAGATGGCCAAAATCAAAGAAAAGTACGCGGATGATCCGAACAAGATCAACACCGAGACGATGGGCCTCTACAAAAAGTACGGCATCAATCCTCTCGGCGGCTGCCTGCCGATGTTCATCCAGATCCCGATCTTCTTCGGCTTCTACCGTATGCTGCAATACGCCGTCGAACTGCGCGGCCACAGTTTCCTTTGGGTCCAGGACCTTTCCCAGCCGGACACCCTCACTCATCTCGCCTTCCTCGGCAATATTCCGCTCAATGTGCTGCCGATTGTCATGGCCATCACCAGTTTCCTGCAAATCCGCATGACCCCAAAAACGGGCGATGCAACCCAGCAGAAGATCATGCTGTTCATGCCGTTCATGTTCTTCTTCTTCTGCTATAACTTTGCTTCGGCACTGGCCCTCTACTGGACGACCCAGAACATCTTCTCCATCGGCCAAACCTGGCTGATGAATAAAGTCCCCGATGTGGAGCTCAAAGCCAGAGACACCAGCAACAAAAAGTCCTGGGCCCAACGCATGGCCGAGCGCCAAGCTGAAATGCAGCGCCAGCGCAAACAAGGGGGGAGCGCCATGCGCGACGTCACTCCCGACTCCAAGAAAAAGCGTCCGCCGCGCACGGGTGGTTGATGCGTCAGCTAAACCATCAAAAGAGCACGCAGTCCCTCCTTCAGGAGGCTCTTCCACAGAAGCCCCGGCGGCTGCGTGCTGAGTCAAAAGTCCAACGCGAGCAGCAGCAACGCCGCACTTAAGCGTTGGAAAGTGCGACCTCGAATGCGGCGATGATCGATTCTAGCGGCTCAAGGCCACAGGAGACACGCAGCAAGTTAGGGGAAACCCCGCAGCCTTCAGCCCATTCCAACTCAGGGTAGTGGGCTAACATCGTGTACGGGCAAACCAGCGTGAAGGGCGTGCCGAAACTGGGCCCCTTGTTCAAGCGCAGCGCATCGTAGACCTTGGGTGTCTTTTTCTGGTTTTTTAAAATGAAGGAAAGCAGTCCGCCGTAGCCGCCACCCTTGCGCATCACCGCATCGTAGTTCGCCTTGTAGGTCAGCGATGGATGCCAGACTTCTTCCACCGCAGGGTGCTGGGCGAGCCACGCGGCTACGGCTTGTCCGTTTGCGTTCACCGTCTCCATCCGCTTGGCATAGCCGTTCACATTGGACAGCAGCACTTCCGCATCCGCGATGTAGAGGGGCGCGTTCTCAGTCGAGTCAGTTTTGAGGGACTGCCGGAAGGTGTTAGCCAAAGGCGAGTCGGCGCGCACCGTGGCCATGCCTGCCATCACGTCGCCTTGGCCCGAGACCCACTTGGTCAGGCTGCCTGTCACGACGTCGGCATATTTCAGGGAATCCACATTGAAGGGCCCCGCCACCGAGTCATCCACAATCAGCGGGGTGCTGCCGTCTTGGCAGGCTTTCGACACGCGGTGCAGGTCCACAGTCCGCAGCAGCGGGTTGCTGGGGATTTCAGTAAACACCCCGGCGAATTCCCCCTGCCGGATTCTCATCAGCGCTTCGTCAAACGATTCGCCGATTGCCTCGTTCAGATAGACGACGCCGTTGCCAAAGAGTTCCTGCACTTTGAGGCTGTCAACGTAGGGAAACTCTAACTGGAGCGTTTTCTTGCCATCGAGCATTCCGGGGAGCGCCCGCAGCACAGCAGTCACAGCGGCCATCCCGCTGGTGAAAATGAAGTTGTCTGCGGGCGCGGTACCGCTGAACTTCGACATCGCTCGCGAAATTAAATGCGATTTTGAGCCCTCGCGCAATGTGCCGTCCAAGAAATCCAAGGCCTGTCGGCTGCTCACCACTTCGCCCGCAAAGCGCCAATACTCATTTGCCTGTTGCTTTGCCTTGGCGGGGACGATCAACACCTGCAAGCCGTGAAAACTGGCGATCCGCACGGCGGTTTTCGCCTGGCGCTCGACCCAGCGGTGGGCGCGCTGTACTGCTCCACGCGTCGGCAGCACGATGACTTCTTCCTGATCGCTCGCGACTTCCGCCTTCGCCGCTGCGAACAATCGTTCCACCGCGGGATGCTTGAAAAATCGCGGGTAGCCCGTCCGCATCCGCTTCACCACTTTTTCGCGACCTTCCTCGTACCCGAGGATGGAATCCCAAGTAGGCAAACAAACCGAGCACGCATGGAGAGTGTCTGGAAGCGGCAGCCCCAGATCATCATCCTGCCAGGCCGGATAGTCTGATAGATTGCGCGTCACCCCCTTTTCATGCACCTTTGCTGCCCCTCGGGCAAGCATGATCGGCTGCCAAGGGCTGAATTCTCCTGTCACCTAAGCACGAATGTCGATCATCGCCCGCTTGCGCTTTGAGCTGATCCAACGTTCATACTGTTCGGAAGTTTTCTTCCGGCGCACGCGGTCTTCGACCATCTCGCGGACCTTGTTGTCGAGGGCCGGTGCGTCCCCGCGTTCGATCTTGATCGGCTTGATTAGCGTGAAGCCCTGCGGGTCTAGCAGCGGTCCGACAATCGCACCGACAGGAGCGTCGAAGACGATGGCGGCAAACTCGGCCGACAAGTCCGCGCGCACGACGTTTTCCTGCAGCCCGCCGCTCTCGGCGTAGGCGTCCTTTGAATTCAATTTAGCGAGCTCGGTGAAATCCTTGCCCTCGGCCAGTTGCTTGGCGAGATCTTCGGCGAGTGACAGTTGGCTTTCGGCAGTGGCGGCTGGATTCTGGGCGTCGGCAGCGGGGATGAAGATCTTTTGGAACGTGATCACGTCCTTGCTCACATCTCGTAGGGTGCCTTTGATTTCATCGTACTCCCTCTGGATCTCATTCGGCAGCGGCGGCGGAGCGTCCGAGAACTGTTTCGCGCGCATCGCCTGTACCACCATCTTTTCCCGGGTCATTTCGCGGTAGCCCTCCATCGTCAGACGGCTGCGCTTGAGTTCTTCGCGGAACTTCACCTCGTCGCCGTTGTAGAGCTCGCGGACTTGGCGTTTGATCTCCTCGTCGATCAGGCTGGGTTTGATGGATGCACCCAGCTGCTTAAACTCATCGAGAATGATTTGCCGGTCGATCAGCTCCTGGATGATGTTGGCCTTGGTCTCCTTGAATTTGCTTTCGAACTGAGCGCCGCGGCGGGGGTATTGCGTCACCAGCTGCGCATAGACCGGGGCGAGCATGAAGGAAACCTGGTTTTTGGTGATCACCCGGCCGTTGACCTTCGCGGCGATGCCGTTGACCTCGATCGGGCCAGATGGCCGCCTGGCTGTAGCTTGTTGTGCCGAAACCACTGCCCCCGACAGGATCGTGCCTAGAAATACCGAGGCCAAGGCGAGACGCGAATGGATAAAAGTCATGGGAATTAAAGTTGTTTACAGCACCATCAGTGCTTTCGACATCATCCCCCTGAATTGAGTGGATGGCAAGCAGGGAAAGCGACCAGTCAATTTACTCGCTCCTGCCTGGTTCGTCTGCCAGTGCCGCGATCTCCGCGATGCCTGCGGCGGGTATGGTGATCCACGCCAGAAACTCCTGGTTGCCATCCATCCCGGTGATGGTCGATGGCACATAGCCGCGCCAGTCGCAGCCATACTCCTGGGTCACGAAGTTGCGGATCTTGTCCACTGCCTGCTGGTGCAGCGCCGGATCGCGGACGATGCCACCGCGGGTGATGTCCTCGCGCCGCAGCTCGAACTGCGGTTTGATCAAACAAACCACCGAACCGCTGCCCTCAAGCACTGAAAAGACCGCAGGCAAAACCTTAGTCAGCGAAATGAACGACAGATCCATCACCGCCAAGCGGACTTTTTCGCCGATGTCGGCGGGCACCATGTGGCGCGCGTTGAACTGCTCTTTCACCACCACCCGCGGGTCGTTGCGCAGTTTCCAGACGAGCTGGTTCGTCCCGACATCCACCGCGTGCACTCGCACCGCCCCGCGCTGGAGCAGGCAATCGGTGAAGCCACCAGTCGAGGCACCCACGTCGATGCAGACCCAGCCCGTCGGGTCGATTCGGAAAAAATCCAGCGCGCCTTCCAGTTTCAGCCCGCCGCGGCCGACGAAGCGCGGCCGTTCCTTGACCTCCAGCGGGGCATCGGCGAGAATCTTCGTGCTCGGCTTATCCAGGACCCGGTCGCCGCTGCGCACTTCCCCAGCGATGATCAGGCGCTTCGCCTGTTCGCGGGATTCGCAGAGCCCGCGGCTGACCAAGAGTGCGTCGATACGGTCTTTTTTCATCAGATTTACAAAAGTAGCCGCAGCGCTGTCGGCAGAAGGTCAAGCCAATCACGAACCCGCCGCAGCGACAAGGCGCGTCTCTGGAAACGCTCGGTGCGCGGAGGGTAGGGGAGTTTTTAGCCGCAAAAAGGCGCAAAGGGTCGCAAAAAAGGGAGTTTTAGGGGGCGGAGGGCAGAAACCACAGTCCGGTCGAAGCGGCTTACTTGAAACGCCGCTCGTACTCGCGGTGCAGTTGCTTGTGGTGGAGCGCTTCCAGCTCGGCGATGTCCATCGCACTGAGTTATTTCCTCAGAAATCTGGGCGTTTTCCTAAAAATTCCTCCAACGACTGTATTCGTCCCATCCAATAGCCTTGGGAGCGGCCTCGGCCGACGCCTCCCTCAACGGCCTGGAGCGAGACTCTCCAGCCACTCGTCAGACTCGGGTATCGCTCGAGGGGTGCGACCGCGGTGTTGAAGACATGGAACGCAGTGTTGAAGACATGGACCGTGGTGTCGAAGACATGGACCGTGGTGTTGAAGACATGGACCGCGGTGTCGAAGACATGGATCGTGGTGTTGAAGACATGGACCGTGGTGTTGAAGACATGGATCGTGGTGTTGAAGACATGGACCGTGGTGTTGAAGACATGGACCGCAGTGTTGAAGACATGGAACCTGGCCCAAACCGCCTCCGATAGACGGCTCGTGCCATTTCAGGACGCGATCGTGCATGATTTTAATTTCACCCAAAGACGTTGGGTCGCCTGACCCCGCACCCTCTATTTTTATGAATTCTCGATTTTTTATCCTTGTTGCCACCCTCTGCGGCTTTTTGCTGGGATCGTTGGCAAACGCTCAATACGAGATCCGTGGCGGGGCCACGAACTTGCTCGATAGTCGCCGCGCGGGTGCCTCGGCCGCGGTGACGAGTGGCGCGATCAGCGCAATCACGGTGCGCGGTGGTGGCGCGGGCTACGCTTCCGCACCCACCGTTACGGTGGGGCCTCCCTCCAGTGGCACTACGGCCACGGCAACGGCCGTTTTGACGGGCGGTGTGGTGACATCGATCACGATCAACACGGGCGGCAGCGGCTATAGCGCCGTGCCGCCGACCGTCACGATCGCCCCGCCGACGCTGCCGACCGGCACCGCCGCCACCACCCCGCAGTATGCGGGACAGGCCAACACCTCCTCGACGGCGGGACCGATTTCGACCTCCGGCATCACCGCTGGGCGTTATCCGAAGGCCAGTGACAAGACGGTGGCAGCCGCGCCGGTGGTGACGATCGTGCTGGCGCGGGCTAGCATGGGCCACAGTTTCGCCTCGGGCGTGCCGCGCTACATGATGGGCGAGGAAATCCAGCGGCCGCTGGTAACGTGGAGTGGGGCCCTGACCGCCAACAGCTACTGGCGGGCGCAACCGGTGCAGCCGGGGGAGACGTTTTCGAGCGCTTATGTCACCAATCTTAACGGGGCAAGCCAGCCACTTTCGCCGATGGGCAGTGTCAACGTAACGAGCAGTTCGACAACCAGCGTAACCGTCACCGTGGCCAGTGTGCCGAGCGGCTTGGCCAGCGGGGCGGTGTTATTGGGGCAGCGGGTGAACATCGTCGATGGGGTGACGGTGACTTTAGCGGGGACGGCGGACAGCACGATCAGCACGTCGACGGCCAAATCGTTCACGCCGGTTTCGAGTTATTATTTCAGTCCGCACGCGAACAAGGTATTTGCGACGCAGCCGGGACGGGTGACGATCACCTGGGTGTCGAGCGTGCCGGATACCAGCGCTTCCGGCGAGTCGACGGCGACTTACAAGTTCCGCACGGAGGTGTTTTCGGTTTCGTCGGCATCGCAGCAGGTGCCGCGGACGATCTATTGGACCCAAAAGTCGTTCAACTCGCCCACGGTGCAGATCCCCACGGGGCGGATTGTGACGGTGAATCCGGTTTATAATATCTATGTGCCCAGCCATGTGGCGGATGAATTTACGCCTGTGGGCTTTACCGCGCCGACGGATGCGTCTTCCCAGCCGGCCAGTGAAAAGCGGACGCTGTGGTTTGAAAAGGGCAGCGGCCAAGCCGCGTTGCATGCTTATAACACGGAGGGTCGCATCTTTGTCGAATATCTCGGTGATTTGCAGCAGGGCAGCTCCGGGGTGCATGAATTCCTCGGCGCCGACATCGTCGAGGTCAAAATGGTGGCCGAGTCGACCACGATCGAAACTCCGCTGGGCCAGCAACTGCGCCCCCGCCAGGAAGCGGCGCAGGATGGCGATGATCAATTGATCCCCTCGGTCGTTTTCAATTCGAATGATGCAAGCAAGCCGCTCTACGGCACCAGTGCCTTGGCGAACGGAACTCTGGTCTATCACGCCGAGCGCGAAAACAACAACCCCGACAAGATCGCGATCTATTGGCTCGAAGAAAAGGACGCGTCGATTTATTTCCTGACGGCACCCGCCGCGCCGGATCTGGCCATCCGCTGGCCAAAGTATCTGCGCAAATACACGCAGGTGTGGCCGAGCGCGATCGCGGATTATCAAACGGTGACGGTGACGGACAGCGGCAGCGGCATCAGCACGGGGCCGGTCTTCGAGGCGGCGCATTTGCCCGAGGTGGTTTTCCAGGATGATCCGGCGGAAAGCGAAACGAGTCTCGATATCCTGACCCAGCATCTGCTGGTCGATTTCAGCAGCTCGACCGACAAGACGAACCGTACGCTGCTGAAATTCGCCGGCGCGGGTGCGCCGTGGTATGTACCGCTTTACATCCAGTCTGAGAATAAGCTCGGCAGTGCGGCGGTGGCGGATCCTGACGGTGCTGGCCCTCTCAATGGGGTGGCGGCGGTCAGCACCATCAACGACCTCAATGCGGACGGGGTGGCGGATCTTTCGGCCACCGTAAGTGTCGGCCAGCGGCTGGTGCCGCCAAGCTCGGCCTACTCAGTCGCGGGCTACATCACCAGCGGCAGCAACTACTATCCGGCAGGCTACATCAACCCATTCACCAACGGCGTGAAAGCGGCGGAAGCGGGCGCGATCATTCCGGTCAACGCGCTGGCTGGGCAAAATCAACTGACTGTTTGGTGGTTCAAGCAGGTGGTCGCACCGAATTCGCAGTTTGCGTCGTTTTATCTGCCGTCGGTGGTGGGCCACTACACGGTGGTTTATCCGACCAGTCCGGCGCCACCGGAGATCGTGATCGCCTCGGGCATTGGCACCGGCGATCTGGGGCCTTCGCAGCAGCTGGGCAGCCTCTACGTCCAGAACGACAGCACGCAGATCGGCTTCAATCCCAATGAGGGGCACGCCTTGATGGTGGCGGGCCGCGCCTATGCGCTGCGCGATGA
>CAJXYV010000032.1 GCA_913063525.1 uncultured Verrucomicrobiota bacterium | reverse complement strand
TGGTTAAGGCACTGGATTTTGATTCCAGCATTCCAAGGTTCGAATCCTTGTTCCCCTGCCATTAGATAAAAAAGCACAATAAACAAACGAAGCCACCATCATCAGGCAACCTGCCCGGTGGGGGTGGCTTTTAAAACTTTTAACGCAAGGCATTCAGGGGTCCCATGGTCCACGAGAACCTGATGGTTTTTACCGGTAACGCCAATCCGGAACTCGCTGCTGGTGTTGCCAAGCATCTTGGCATCCCGCTTGGCAAGGCACATGTCTCGCGTTTTTCAGACGGTGAAATTGTCGTCGAAATTAACGAGAACGTACGTGGCAAGGATGTCTTTGTCCTGCAATCCACCTGCGCGCCAACCAACGACAACCTCATGGAACTGCTCATCATCTGTGATGCACTGCGCCGCGCCTCGGCCAAGCGGATCACAGCGGTTCTCCCTTATTTCGGCTATGCCCGGCAGGACCGGAAACCCGGCCCACGCACGCCGATTTCGGCCAAGCTGGTCGCCAATATGATCGCCGAGGCCGGCGTCGATCGCGATCTGGCCGGCGAGAATCTTGATCAGCGTGGATTTCCCGGCACCGTTCGGGCCGACGAGCACGATGCGGTCGTTGCGCTCGATGGTCAGATCGAGATCCTTGTAAATGCGCTTGTCGCCGTAGGCCTGGCCGACTTTGGAGAGTTCGATGACCTTTTGGTTCGAGCGCGGTGGCTGCGGGAAGTTGAATTTGAAAGGCTTGCGCGGGGTGCGTGGCTTTTCGATGCGGTCGAGCTTTTCGAGCGACTTGATGCGCGACTGGACTTGCGATGCCTTGGAGCCGACTTGGCGGAAGCGGTCGATGAACTCTTGGACGTGCTCGATTTCCTTCTGCTGGTTGCGGTAGGCTTGGACTTGTTGGTCGTAGCGGGACTCGCGTTGGTCGAGGTAGGAGGAGTAGTTGCCGGTGTAAGAGTTGAGTTTCGCGGCGTCGGGGTCGATTTCGATGACGGTCTCGATGATCGAATCCATGAAGTCGCGATCGTGCGAAATCATCAGCAGCGCACCGGAATAGTTGAGCAGGTAACGCTGGAGCCAGAGCAGGGAGATCAGGTCGAGGTGGTTGGTCGGTTCGTCGAGCATCAACAGATCCGGCTCCATGACGAGGAGCTGGGCGAGGTGGGCGCGCATGACCCAGCCGCCGGAATACTCGCGGGCGGGCTTGTTGAAGTCGGTGGTCTTGAAGCCGAGACCGTGGAGGATCTTTTTCGCCTTGGGCTCGAGCTGATAGCCGTTGAGGGCGGTGAATTGATCTTGGGCGTGGGCAAAGTCGGGGTGGGAAAGATCGCCGGTCGATTCGTGTTCGCGCATGGTGCGGAGAATGCCGATCATTTCCGGGGTGATGCCCATGGCGATTTCGAGGACAGTTTCGTCGGTCGGTTCGCCCGCTTCCTGCGGCAGATAGCCGGTAATGGAGTACTCGTCGCGCTCGATCGTGCCTTCGTCGGGAGAATCCTCGCCGAGGATCATGCGGAAGAGCGTGGACTTGCCAGCACCGTTCGGGCCGACAAGGGCGACGCGTTCGCCCCAGTTGATGGACATTTCCGCCTCGCGGAGCAGGGTACGTCCGCCGAGAGTTTTCGTAAGCTTGTGAATCGTGAGCACGCATGGGTCTTAGAGCAGGACCGGGCGCGGGGCAAGAGTTTCGCGAGATGGTTTGAAACCTTTCTAAACTGGATCCGAGTGCGGCGGCCGATTGGCAAAGTTCGGTAGCTTGTCACCTCGACTGGGTTATTTTACTACCGCGACATGCGTCATGGAGTTCAAGCTTCAGCTTGCATCCCGCACGCTGAAGCGTGAACTCCTCAAAAGCACCCAACTCCGAGCACGGGTGTTAGGCTGGCATTATTTGAATTCAATCCCCCCCCGAATTACTTCGCGGCGAGGGGAGTCGTGGCGGCTTCGTGGAGCTCCTCGGCGGCTTCGAGTTCGGCGTGTTCCTTGGCGATGACGCGCACCAGCTTGAGGCTGGTTTCCTCCCAGTGGGAAAGTAGCTTCTTCGCCTGCGGACTGCCGGTGCGGTCGAGGTGACGCTCGATCAGCGCCTTGACCTCAGCGAAGTCCTGAGCCCGTCGGACGGGCAGGGCGACGACCATCTCGGAGTTGACGCGGGAGAAAAACTTGCCATCCACGTCGTACACGTAGGCGGTGCCGCCGGACATGCCTGCGCCGAAGTTTTTGCCAGTCTTGCCGAGAATGACCACCTTGCCATTGGTCATGTATTCGCAGCCGTGATCGCCGACACCTTC
This sequence comes from uncultured Verrucomicrobiota bacterium, assembly GCA_913063525.1. GTDB lineage: Bacteria > Verrucomicrobiota > Verrucomicrobiia > Verrucomicrobiales > Akkermansiaceae > Luteolibacter. Next base: position 22,886 of record CAJXYV010000032.1, on the reverse strand, counting down.
CACCACGGTGGTGGCACCGGAGTTCCGCACCGCGAAACGCTCGCCCGCACGGCCATTGGCAAACAAGGTGCCGCCGGTCGCGCCGTAGAGGCAGGTGTTGCCGCAAATCGTGTTGGTCGCAGCTTCAAACTTCGCTCCTTCGGAAACACGGATGACGATTTCGCCTGCGGCCATGCCCTTGCCGACGTAGTCATTGGCTTCGCCGATCAGCTCGAGTTTGACACCGGCGACCAGGAAACAGCCGAACGATTGGCCCGCACTGCCGCGGCAGGTGATGTGGATGGAATCCGCAGACAATCCGCGATCGCCGTGGATTTCCGCGATGCGGCCGGAAAGACGCGTGCCGATGTTGCGGTCGGTGTTGACCACATCGTAGCTGAGCGCGACCGGCGGGCGGTCGGGCAGCAGTTTGATGGCATCGAGCAAGACGTCAGGAATCGACGCTTCGCCGTACTCGGGCAAGTCGCTTGGAAGCGGCGTGCCAGTGAGCGCTGCGGTGAGGTCGGAGAGGATGTCCAGATCCAGCGCAGGCTTCGCGAGACCGTCGTTGCGATCCTTGGCGCAGATCCGGGAAATCGAGCTGACCGCATTGCCCGATTGGGCGGCGAGGTCCGGCACGACGTCCTTGAGCAGCGCGCTGAGATCGAGCGTGTTGGCCTTCGGGTGATTCGGGATGTGGCGCTGCTTGAGGAATTCCGGGCGACCGATGAGTTCATCAAGCGAACGGACCCCGATGCGCGCCATGTAGCGGCGGGCCTCTTCGGCGACGGCGGTAAAATAGTTGATGACCATTTCCGGCGTGCCCTTGAACTTGGCGCGGAACTTCGGATCGGTGGTGGCGATGCCGACCGGGCAAGTGTTGAGGTGGCACTTGCGGACGTACACGCAGCCCATCGCGATCATTGCGGTAGTCCCGAAGTTGAACTGCTCGGCACCGAGGATCGCTGCGATCACCACATCGCGACCGTTGCGGATACCACCGTCGGTGCGAAGTACCACGCGGTCGCGCAGATTGTTGATCAGCAGCGTCTGCTGGGCTTCGGCCAGACCGAGTTCCCATGGCGAACCGGCGTGTTTGGTGGAGGAAAGCGGCGAGGCTCCCGTGCCGCCGTCGTGACCGGAGATCAGGATGTTATCGGCCGATGCCTTGGCGCAACCGGCGGCCACCGTGCCGACACCCGATTCCGCGACTAACTTCACGGTGATGCGGGCGCGCGGGTTCACTTCCTTGAGGTCGTGAATGAGCTGCGCCAGATCCTCGATCGAGTAAATGTCGTGGTGGGGTGGGGGCGAAATGAGCTGCACTCCGGGCTGCGTGTTGCGCAGGCGGGCGATCAACGCGTTGACCTTGTGGCCGGGAAGCTGGCCGCCTTCGCCGGGCTTGGCACCCTGCGCCATCTTGATTTCCAACTCGCCTGCATTGACGAGGTAATAAGCCGAGACGCCAAAACGACCGGAAGCGATCTGCTTGATGTAAGAGCGGGCAAAATCGCCGTTCGGGTACGGCTTGAAACGGACTGGGTCTTCGCCACCTTCGCCGGAGTCCGACTTGCCGCCGATGCGGTTCATCGCGATGGCGAGGGTTTCATGAGCTTCGGGCGACAGCGCACCCAGCGACATCGCCGCGGTGGTGAAGCGGCGGCGGATCGACTCCATCGGCTCGACTTCTTCGATCGCGATCGGGCCGCTGGCGGCTGGCTCGAACTCGATCAGGTCCTTGATCGCCACGGGATTGGTTTCCAACGCAACACGCACATATTCCTCGTAATCCTCGGGCTTGCCCGACTTGACGTAGGTGTGGAAGTTTTTGATGACTTCGGTGGTGTAAACGTGGCGCTCGCCGGCCTTGCGGTAGCGGTTGTAGCCCGGATCGCCGAGGTCGAGCGACTTGCCTTCAGCGACGACGGTTTCGAACGCGGCGCGGTGGCGGATCAACGACTCGTCGGCGATTTCGGTGAAGCCGACACCGCCGATTTTCGAGGGAACTCCGGTGAAGGAGAAGTCCACCACTTCGCGACCGACACCGATCGCTTCGAAGGTCTGCGCACCTTGGTAGGAGTTGAGCACCGAGATGCCCATCTTCGACATGATCTTGAGAATGCCTTTTTCCAATGCCTTGCGGTAATTGGTCATCGCCTTTTGGGCGGTGATTTCGCCGAGTTTGCCCTTGCCCGCATCGGCAGCGACCAACTGGCGCACACTGGCGTAACCGAGGTACGGGCAGATCGCGGTGGCCCCAAAGCCGAAGCAGCAGGCGATTTGGTGCACGTCGCGGACTTCACCCGATTCGACGATGATCGAAGCGCGCATCCGCTTGCGGATCCGGTTGAGGTGGTGGTGGATGCTGCCGACGGCGAGCAAGATCGAAATCGGCACGCGCTCGGCGGAAGTGGCGCGGTCGGACAGGATCAAGACGTTGCGGTTTTCCTGCACGCCCTTTTCGGCTTCCAGGCAAAGCTCGTCGATGCGCGCCTTCATGCCCGCATTACCGCTCGCCACCGGCCAAGTGCAATCCAGCACCAGCGCAGGGAAACCGTGTTCGTCGAGATGCTTGATCTTCTCGAGCTGGTGCTCGAACAAAATCGCGCTTTCGAGGCTGACGGTGTTGCAGTGTTCGGGGGTTTCCTCGAGCAAGTTGCGCTCAGGCCCCAGTCCGGCACCCAGCGACATCACCGCCCATTCGCGGATCGGGTCGATCGGCGGGTTGGTCACCTGCGCAAAGAGCTGTTTGAAATAGGTGAAAAGCAGGCGAGGGTAGTTGGAAAGCACCGCCAGCGGGATGTCGTCGCCCATGGAGAAGACCGCTTCCTGCGCGCCTTTGATCATCGGCGGGAAAACCATATCCAGTTCTTCCGAGGAAATGCCGTGTGTCACTTGCTGGCGTGAGAGATCTAGGGGCGTGAACTCGATTTCCGGCACGTGCGCAGCGGGCGAGACGAACTTGGCCAATTCGAGGCGGTTTTCGTCGAGCCAACGGCGGTACGGCTTCTGCTGCGCGAGCTCTTCCTTGATTTCGCGGTCGTATTTGAACTCACCGGTCGCGGTGTTGGCCGAGATCATCTGGCCGGGCCCGAGGCGACCCTTGCGGACGACGGTGGCGTCGTCGAAAATCACCGCACCGGCTTCGGAGCCGATGTAGAGAATCCCGTCTTCGGTGATTTTGTAGCGCGATGGGCGCAGACCGTTGCGGTCGAGCGAGGCGCAGAGCTTGGTGCCGTCGGTGAAAACGAGACCCGCAGGACCGTCCCACGGCTCGGAGAAAGAACGGATGTATTGGTAAAAGGCGCGGACTTCGTCGGAAATCTCAGTGTCATTGCTGTAAGCGGGCGGCACCAGCATGCACATCGCGTGCTCAGGCGAACGGCCGGACAGGATCAGCAACTCCAACGCGTGGTCAAGCGAGGCGGAATCCGACTCGCCGTGGCGGATCAGGTTTTTCACCAAGTCGATGTCATCGCCCCAGACCGGCGATGCGAAAAACTCCTCGCGCGAGGTCATCCAGTTGCGGTTGCCCTCGACGGTGTTGATTTCGCCGTTGTGGCACATCATCCGGAACGGTTGGCCGAGCGGCCACGCAGGGAAGGTATTGGTGGAGAAGCGTTGGTGATAAAGCGCGATCGCGATTTCGAAGTCCGGATCGTTCAAGTCCAAGTAGAAAGCGCGCAGGGCAGCCGGCATCGCCAGCGCCTTGTAGGAAATCAAACGGCTGGAGAACGACGGCATGTAAAAGCCTTGGATCTCCTTGGTGCGGTGCTCGATCTCGCGGCGGCAAAGGTAGAGTTGGCGCTCGAACTGGTCGGCATCCATCCCGGCAGGGCGGGTCATCAGCAAATGTTCGATCTGTGGGCGGCTGGCGAGGGCGATTTTGCCCAGCGCCTCGACATCCACCGGCACTTCGCGCCAGCCGATGCGGGCGATGCCGCGCTTGTCGGTCACTTCGGCGGCCAGCGCCTTAATCGTGGCGACGGTTTCCGCGTTTTCAGCGGGGAAAAAGAACACCGCCACCGCCAGATCGGCGTCGTTTTCAACGGTGTGGCCCAGTTTCGCCGCAGCCTTGCGGAACAAGGGGTAGGGGATCTGCGCCAACACACCCGAGCCATCGCCCGTCTTCATGTCCGCATCCACCGCGCCGCGGTGCGTCATGCAGCAAACCGACGTCAACGCATGATCCAGGATCTGATAGCTGCGTTTTCCCTGCAAATGGGCGATCGCGCCCATGCCGCAGTTGTCGTGTTCTTGGGAAAGCCGGTGCAAAGATCCGGCGACGAGCGGGGTGCTTGAGTGGTAAAACGCGTTCATCAGAAATTCAGTAAATCCATCTCCATCGCCACAGCCACGGAGAGGGCCGCGCAATAAACGTCAGGGGACCCAACGAGCCAAGCAGGAATTGTGCCTGCGCGCGAACTTGCTCGGGGAAAAGTATGACCAACTGCCACGACTGCAGCAGAGCGCCCACGTCCGGCCCGCAGATTTTCACTCATAATGGCTCCACAGCCTCAAAACCTTGACGACCTGCTCCGCGATAAAAACCTGATAGACGAGCCGGTGCTGGATATTGATCCGGCGCGAATAGGCACCGCTAAGATCTCCCACCAAAGCCTCGAACGGCGGTGGATTGGTAAAAGGATCTTCTCCAATCAGTTCCAAGAGTGCTTTTACCTTCGTCGCGAGTGCGGTGCCCTTGAGCTTCTTGGCATCCTTTTTGGCCTGAGAGGTGTAAACCAGTTCGTAACTCACAGATCAATCTCCTTGCTGCATTCGTCCAGCGCTTCGTCCATGCCCGCACGGATCGAATCGCGCATCCCCGGGATGCTGACCAGAAACAAAGTCTCCTGAATCGCCCGCCAATCGTCCTCGGAAACGAGCACGGCATTGCCCCGCTTGGCGGTGATCTGCACCGGCATGTGATCGGAGAGCGTGCTGTCGATCAAGCGATACAGATCCGTCCGCGCCGAAGTTGCTGTGACCGTTCTCATGAATGAAAGCGTACGTTAAAACGAGCGCGTTTCAAGCTTTCTTATCGGCCTGCTACTTCACCGTCAGTAATCAGTGCGTCTTATTTCGCAAGATCCGGCTGTGTTTTCTCCATGACTTCCGCCGCATTCCCGCGTAGACTCGAGCATGAGTTTCGCACAGATCCTCGAAGCGCTTCCCGCATTCAGCGTGGCGGAACGGCAGATGCTCGTTCATCGGGCCATTCAGTTGGATGAACCCGCCCTAACGCCCGATGACGAAAACACCGTCGCGACCCGCCTCGAAAACCACTGCCAGAATCCGGCATCTGCGCTTTCTTTGGAGGAAATGAAGACACTCATTCACACGCGCCTCGGCTGATGAGTTGGCTTCCCTGAGGAGTGAGTCGGCTTCGCTTTGCGAGGGTTGATAAGGATGGAACCGCCAAGCCGCCAAATTTGACGGTCCGCCACGTTCGTCCTTGTGTTTTTGAGCATGATTGAGCATATTTGAGCATGTCCGTGCCCACTGCTCTCTTTCGCGCCCGTGTTCCTGCGGAGCGTCTCAAAAATGCCGAGGAAATCCTCGGACAGCTTGGGATGAAGGCTGGCGATGCATTCAACATGATGCTCGCCCAAATCGAACTTCGCAAAGGACTGCCCTTCGAAGTCACGACGCGGGTGTCGCCTCTCCTTTCCACCGACGAACAGGCGACTGCATGGACGGAGGCGTTCGGTGCCTACTGAACCGAAAAGCGGCGAAGTCTGGTTCGCCGATCTGGGTATGGCGGAAAAAAGCCGCCCCGTCTTGTTGTTGGCCTATCCCGGTCGCACTGACGCCCGCGCACTGTTGATCGTCGCTCCACTGACTTCGCAAATCCGTGGCATGCGCGGCGAGGTCGATCTCGGCAAACCCCGTTGGCTGCCCAAGCATTCCGCCGTCAACCTTCAAGGCTTGGCCAGTTTCGACCGCCATCGTCTCACGCGTCGCTTGGGGGCCTTGGCTCCCGCTGAAATGGATCGTGTCAAGGTCGCTCTCCGCGATTTACTCGATTTGTGATCCATCTTCCGTTGCGCCTTCGCCCCCGTGCGCGGGAGTCTTCGGGTTGGAACCGCTGAGGTAAATATCGTCGCGACCCACCTTGAAAACCACCGCCTGAATCCAGCATCTGCGCTTTCGTTCGAGGAAATGAAGACACTCGTTAACACGCGTCTCGGCTGATGAGTTGGCGGCACGAAGGTGTGGTTTGGCTTGCAGGCGCTCGACCAGCTCCCGATCACCTAGGAACCATCGTGCCACCCGCGTCAATGTCTGTTATTTGGGAATGACCTCGAAGCACGCGACGAGCTCGGGATGGAGGTAGATTTGACGGAAGGTGGGGCGGAAGGACGGGCCCAAGCGACCATGCATTCGCGCGGTCGCGTGCATCATGGAGTTCAAGCTTCAGCTTGCATCCCGCACGCTGAAGCGTGAACTCCTCAAAAGCACCCAACTCCTGGCCCATCCCGTTTTCAAGCGCGCAGCAGTTTCTAGCTGGTAACGCGTGTTTGATGAGCGTGGACTCACTGAGCGGTTCGCGATGCTACTTCGCATTCCGCGGTCTGCCGCGGCGCTGTTCGCTGGTGGGGACGTAGCCGATGGCGCGGTAAAAGGAACAGTCTTCGCCGTAGTCCAGGTGGCCGCGCACGCTGTTGACGATTTCGGTCACTCGGCGGGACAAGGCATTCTCGTCGTGGTCGCGCTGCTGGCGGAGGCCGGAGAGAAGGGCTTCCGCGCGCTGGATTTGTTGGCGCACGTCCTGGGCGCTTTGGACTTGCGCTTGGAGGTCGTCGGCGTTCATGCCTGCGAATTCGGCGCTGGATGCGTATAATCGCCACGCGGTGAGGAGACGGTTGGCGCGAAAGGAGACGGACTTGTTGCGTAGTTCGGACATGAAAGTGGGGTTTTGACTGGATGGGGCAGGGCTCTAGAGTCTGGCGGAGGCCGGCACCGCCGCCGAAGCATTTTTCCTTGCGGAATGTGGTGCTAGACTTCGGTTTTAAGCCGATCATTCAAGTTTAAAAATCCGCTTTTCAGTCAGGAAGTTGATTTTCCGGCGGGTAATAATCCGCTTCCCGGGCCGGAAGCGGATTATTCGCGACCGAACCAGCCGCTAATAGGGATGATAAAATCCGATTCCGTGATGAAAAGCGGATTAGGGAGCCGTGAAAAAACTACTTTCGGCCCGGGAAGCGGATTTTTCTAGGTTAAATAATCCGCTTCTGGCTGGGAAAGTAGATTTTCTAGCGCGTGCCAGAACCTTCTTTAGGACGGGTTGACCGCAGACCAAAGTCGCGGGAGAGGGGAGGCGTGGTGCGAAGCCGCAGGCGAGGCTGACGAGGACGTCAGGTCTCGCGTCAATTCACTTCCGCCTGATCATCGGCCGGCAAGAGGCCACGATCGACGAGGAAACGATCGGCGGCGGCGAGGGTGAGTTCGAAGTTTTTGTGGCTGACGTTGAAGTTGAAGAAGCTGTGCTCAGCGAGTTCGAAGTCGATGAGTTCGCAGGGGTTGCGGCGCCAGCGCAGGCGGCGGTAGAATTTCTCCACTTCGCCGAAGGGGGTGATGCGGTCGGATTTGCCGTGGAAAAAGAGCATCGGCGGCAGCTTGCGGCGCATCAAGGCGGTGGGGCTGTGGCGTTTGGCGTTTTTGCGGTCGGGGAAGCGGTCGGCGGCGGGGCCTTTGGCGGCGGTGTTGACCAGCGCGCTGAAGAGGATGAGTGCCTGCGGAAAGCAATCGAGCCCGGCGACGGGCGGCAGATCCTTGGGCTTGGGCATGGCGGTGAGCAGCGCCAGATAGGCACCGCCCGCGGCGCCGCCGACGGTGATTTTATCGGGATCGAGGTGGAAGGTGTCGGCGTTGGAGCGCAGCCAGCGGATGAGTTCGCGGGCGTCTTCGATGGCTTCCAGCGGGCCGGTGCGGTGTTTGGCGTGGGTGCGCGTTTCCGCCGCGACGGCGACGGCGCCGCGGTTGGCAAAATGGAGGCAGTGGGGGACAAACTGGGTGGGGGTGGGCGAGTCCCAGAAGCCGCCGTGGAAAAAGACGACGACGGGGCGAGGTTCCGGGCCATCGCCGGGCGGCAGAAAGAGGTGGGCCAGCACGTCGCCCTCGGGTCGTTGGGCGTAAACGTAGGTGGATGCGTTTTTCAGGATTTCCCGGTCGCGCGCCTCGCCGATGGGCGCCACTTTCTGCAAAATTTGACTCATAAAAAATCCCTGCCGCGACTAACTCAAATGCGGTGGAAAATGTTTGTTGTGAAATCGCCCTTCTTGTCCAATCGTTTCGCGCATGAACCGATTGATTTTTGCTCTTTCGCTGATGACCGCCAGTTTTGCGGCGGCCCAGGAGGATTTGCGTCCGGCCCTGGAAACCACGTATAGCGCGTGGCGGGAAGCGATGATCCGGCACGACGCCTCCGCCTGGCAGCGGGTGACGGCGGAGCACCGCCGGGTGGAGGTGCGCAACCGCATTGTTTCGGAAAAGCGGACGTTTCCCTCCGCGGTGTTCGACCTGCCCGCGCCGCCGCCGACGCTGCAGGGGCTGAAATTCCTGGACGCCAAACGCAACGGGGCGACGGTGAAGGCCGCGTACTTCGGCAAGATCGACTTCGGGGTGGGCGGCGAACCGACCGAGAATTTGATCGTGCTTTCCTTCATCAGGGGTAGCGGTGGCTGGCTATACGATCAGGCGGATTTTATCAATCTGGTGGGTCTGCCCGAGGTTCGCAAGGAGCTGGCGGCCGGCGACCTGAAATACCTGCAGGAAACACCCGAGGCTCAAGCGACGGGTGTGGTCCCGCCGACGCCGGCGGCCGCGAAACCTGCCAAATACATCGCCAAAGTTTACGTTTTCTGCCCGGGCCGCGAGGTCAATGTGCGGATCAACAAGATCAGCCGCCACCGCTTCGCCAACGCCAAGGAGGCCGAGGTCGTGATCGGTGGCGCCTTGGACGGGCCGAACGAAGTCCACTACACGGTGAAAAACCTGAAGGGCGGCACCGGCAAGGAAGTGATGACCATCCGCGTGTACCTGATGCCCGAGAACGATGAAAGCAAGCCGATCAAGGCCTTTGAATATCAGATCGCCGCAAAGGCCAAACCCAAGGAGGACGGCACGGAGACGTTCACCGTGGATGCCGCGATGGCGGAGAAGTTGACCGGTCGCTGACCATTTACCGCGGCAATATTAAAAAGCGCGGATTACATGTATTGTAACAAGTAAAAACCATGGATCGCTCAACCCGCCGCAAAGGCTCTGATCTGCAGGATGGCGCTGGCAGCAGCCACACGACCCGCCGACCGATCTACCGGATCTACGAGATCCACGCGGCGATCCGCAGCGGCAACTATCCGAACTGCTCGAAGCTGGCCAGCCAGCTGGGCGTGCAGCGCAAAACGATCCAGCGCGACATCACGTTCATGCGCGATGAGCTGCGCCTGCCGGTCCAGTACGAGGACACACTGCACGGCTATTTCTACGATCAGGACATCTCCGACTTTCCGGTATTTCAAACGACCGCTGAGGAGCTTGCTGGATTATTCCTGGCGCGCACGGCGCTGGAATCCGTCCGCGGCACGCCTCTGGCGGATGTGATGCAGGAGGTCTTTTCGCGCCTCACTCGCGGGATGTTGGGTAAAATCCAGTTCGGCTGGAGTGATCTGGAAGAAGCATTTTCGCGCAAGGCCGCGCAACCGCGCCCGCGCGACATTACTCTCTTTGGTCAAATCGCTGATTCGATTTTAAATCAACTTGTTACAACCTTTTATTACCGGAAACTGGGAGCGGAAACAGCCGAGCCGCGGCGCGTGCAACCGCTGCATTTGGGCGAAGTTGACGGCGGCTGGTATCTGATCGCGCAGGATCTGGAGCGCGGCGCCCTGCGGACCTTCGCCCTGCCGCGGATGACTCGCTTCAAGGTCACCGCCAAAAGATTCGAACGACCGCTTGATTTTTCGGGAAGCGACCATCTGAAACAATCGTTTGGAATCTGGAATGTCGCTGGCGACCATTCGCGGCAGCTGGTGTGCGTGGAGCTGAAAAACTACGCGGCACAGCTCGCGCAAGAGCGGCGCTGGCACCCGACGCAGGAGATTTTCCCGCTCAATGCCAAAGGCAACCGGATCGAAATCCGCTTCGAAGTCGGTCGCTTGGAGGAGGTTTTGCGCTGGGTTCTGAGTTTCGGCAGTCAGGCGAAGGCGCTGGGGCCGCCGGAGTTGGTGAAAATGGTCCGCAGCGAGATCAAGGCGATGAGCAGCCATTGAATGTCCGCAGCCGTGATCGACAAGTCCCCTATCATTTGCTATCCTCAAACCATGCTTCGTTTCATCGGCCCCTTATTCCTGTGCTTGAACCTGCTGGCCCCGGGCGCACCCGAGGCGGAAAAGCCCGCAGAAGCTCCCGCCAAAGAAACGCCGCCGCCACCGGTGGTGGAGCCGGTTGTGCGGGAATCCAGCGTGACGATTGACGGCAAGAAGGTTCCCTACAAGGCGACGACGGGTAAACTGCAGCTCAAGGCCGACGACGGCAAGGTCCGCGCTTCGATCTTCCACGTCAGCTACGTGCGCAGCGATGTGAAGGACGTTTCCGCGCGTCCGGTGATGTTTGCCTTCAACGGCGGCCCCGGCTCTTCGGCGGTGTGGCTGCACATTGGCGTGCTCGGGCCGAAGATCATCAAGCTTCCCGGCGACGGCACGCTGCCCCCGATGCCGCCGGTTCGGGTGACGGACAACCCGTTGAGTATCTTGGATGTCTGCGATCTGGTTTTCATCGACCCGGTATCGACCGGATACAGCCGCGCCGAAAAGGACGCGAAACCGGGCGATTTCCACGGCCTCGACGAAGACATCGAGTCGGTCGGCGATTTCATCCGCCGCTGGATTAGCGAGCACGAGCGCTGGTCGTCGCCGAAGTTCATCCTCGGCGAATCCTACGGCGGCATCCGCGCGGCCGGCCTTTCCAGTCATTTGCAAACGCGCTACGGCATGAGCCTCAACGGCGTGGTGCTCCTTTCCTCGCTGCTGGACTTTTCCACGCTGCAATCCGCGCAAGGCAATGATCTGGCGTACGAGGTTTTCCTACCATCGCTGACTGGAACGGCACATTTCCACCGGAAAATCCAAGGCGACCGCGAGGCGCTGGTGAAGGAAAGCACCGAGTTCGCCTTCGGTGAATACGCCGCAGCATTGCTCAAGGGCAACGAGCTGGAGTCAGCAGCGCGCGGCGCACTCGCCGACAAGCTGGCGAAACTCACCGGCATTGATGCCGCCACCTGGCTGGCCCGCGACTTGCGGCTCGATTCGACGTTTTTCCGCAGCGAGTTGCTGAGAAAAGAAGGCAAAGTCATCGGCCGTTTTGATGGCCGCGTCGCGTGGGATAGCACTGACAAGGCGGCGGATTCGCCCGAGTACGACCCATCGTACTCATTGGCCTACGGCGCATTTTCCACCGCCATGCTCGACTACCTCGGTCGCGATCTGGGCTACAAGGAGGACCGCCCCTACGAAATTCTCACCGGCAAGGTTCAACCGTGGCAGTGGAACACCAGCAACGAGGTGGTCAATCTCAGCGGCCGCCTGGCCACCGCGATGCGGGACAATCCACACCTGCGCGTGCTCGTCATGGGCGGTCGCACCGACCTCGCTACGCCACCCGCGGGAGTCGCTTATTCCGTGAGGCATATGCTTAATCTTCCGGAAAATGTGCGACACAACATCCGCACTACTTTTTACGATGGCGGGCACATGTTTTACCTCAATCCGCCCGACCTGCTCAAGTGCAGGACCGATCTGGTAACGTTCATCCAGGCGGAAAGATAAGAACTCCCCTGCCCGCTCCGTCACTCCTCCCGGTAGGCCTCGGCGCTGCGGTTGTCGATGCAGCGGGTCAGCCACTGCACCAACCTTTCAGCCTCGGCGGATTCATTGCGCATTGAGGAAAGCGCATTCCAGTCGAGATGTGGCCGCGATTTTGGGGCCGAGATGCGGTTAATGTTGAGTTTCGACATAATCGCTTCCGTTTCGCTCGGGTGAGCATTGAGGATGTTTGCCGGGCGTGGCAGTTCTTCCAGATCCTCGCTGGTCAACCCCAGTGAGGTCACGCCGATGCCAAAAGTCGCGCTCAAACGGCGCAGGCTGTCTGCCAGCGCCTCGTCTTCGATCGGTGCCGCATAGATCAGCTCGCCGCCTTGCGACCACATCGACACCGCCAAGGTTTGAAAGAAATCTTCGCGGTACGTCTGCAGCGATGGCTGGATCCGCAACCGCGCTGCGTGAAGTCGGAACGGCGCTAGCCCCAAGCGCTGCTTCAGCGCCAGCATCGTCTCGTCCAGCGACATTTCCCCGTCGGCTGATCCACCCGTTTCCCAGTCGACTAGAACCAGTTCCGGGAATTTCCATAGATTGCTGATTGGAGATTCCTTGGCAAATGCCTGGCGAAAGGCGAACGGAAAGCGGCCGTTGACCTCGAAATAACGCGTCACCACCGCGCGAAATTTGCGGATCCGCATCATTGCCGCGTCCACCACGTCGTGGTTTCCTTCACTGAGATCCTCGAGCCGTCCTTGGGTCAGCGCCATTAGCTCTTGAGCTCCAGACAGCGCGGGGATGGGCGCGCTGCGGCGGTAGTAGCCCTGCCCTTGTTCCACCTTAGCGATCGGCGACGCGGGGTCGCACGACATGATCGAGTAGTGATAGCGCAGCGAAGCATCCGAATAGTTGCCATCCAGCTGCAAGCGCGACAAGCGGATCAACTCAGTCCCCTTGATCGCGTCCCCGGGATTTCCCGGCAGTAAGTTCGGTAATATATCGGCAAGCTGATCGCGGAGACTCATAAAAGGATGCGCACATCCAATTCGCCCACCCAGTCCGCAGCAAGCTCCAATCCTCTGAGTTTTTAAAAAATTTCCGCCATCCGGACGATTTTTTTAAGAAATCCACCACGGGGCTTGTCCGCTCCGGCAGTTGCTTCATCTTGTCCCCATGAATTTTAAATCGATCGCCCCCTCACTCGCATTCAGTTTGCTGTGGCTCTGTGGAATGAAGGTCTCCGCCGAGGCGCCCAGCGCCCAGCAGATCCTCGAAGGAGCGCGCATTTCCGCCACCCTCACCCAGCTCGACGATGGCCTAAGCGGCAATCTCCACCAAGGCGGCAAAAACACCCCCATCACCCTTTTTCTCAAGGGCAAAGACATCCAATTCCAGTTCGAGGAAACCAAGGGCAACCCGCGGATCTTCCACATGCGAATCGGCGACGATGCCTTCAATCTTTTTGAAATTCGCGAGGGTAAAACCATCGCCTTCCCTGCCGATAAAATCATCGAACCGATCGCCGGCAGCGACCTGACCTACGAAGACCTTGCCCTCCGCTTCTTCTACTGGCCCGATCCCCACCTTGAAGGCCAGGAAGACGTCGGCGACCAGCCCTGCTACAAGCTGCGCGTCGATAAACCCCGTGGCACCTCCGGTCGCTACCAAGTCGTTTACGTCTGGATCCACACCAAGTTCGGTGCCTTCATGAAGATCCGCGGCCACGACAAAAGCGGCGGCTTGGTCAAAGAATTCCAAGTCGAAGACATCATGAAAGTCGCCGACAACGTCTGGACCCTCCGCAAAATGCAAGTCGCCACCTGCGATCCCGCCAACGATGGCCGTCGCATTTCGATCACCGATGTCACCTTCGACGCTCCAAAAAAAGCCGTCCCCCGCGGCCCGCGCTGATCAATTCACATGATCGCTTGGACCGACGCCCACAACCATCTCCAGGACCCGCGTCTAGGCGACCCTGCCCCCATCATCGCCTCGATGAAACTCGCGGGCGTCGACCGCTGCATCGTCAACGCCACCCGCGAGGACGATTGGTCTGCCGTCGAAAACCTCGCCCGCGCCGAGCCCGACTTCATCCGCCCCGCCTTTGGCATTCATCCGTGGCAAGCCCACACCGCCAGTCCCGGCTGGCAAACGCGCCTTGCGGCTTTACTTGAAAAACACCCACAAGCATCTCTCGGTGAATGTGGAATCGACTCGTGGGTCGACGCCCCCTCGCTGGCCATCCAGCTTCCCGTCTTCATCGATCAGCTCCGCCTCGCCCGCCAGCTCGGCCGCCCCATCACGATCCACAGCCTCAAAGCATGGGGCGTATTATTCGACGCTTTTGCCGAAGCCTCGCCACCTGACCGCTTCGTCATGCACTCCTACGGCGGCTCCATCGAAACCGCCCGCCGACTCCTCCCGCTCGGTGCCTACTTCTCCTTTTCCGGCCACTTCCTTCATCCCCGCAAGTCCGCAGTGCTCGAAGTCTTCCGCCAGCTCCCCCACGACCGCATCCTGCTCGAAACCGACGCCCCCGACATGCTTCCCCCGCCCGAATCCATCACTCACCCCCTGCCGGAAAATCACAACCACCCGGCCAATCTCCCGGCCATCGGCCAAGCCCTCGCCGCCGCCCTCGGAATGCCAGCCACAGAACTCGCCGACATCACCCGCGACAATACCCGCCGCTGTTTTGGCGGGTGAAACTAAGGATTACCGATTCTAGAGGAGGGGCTGCGCATCAGCTGAGCGGTCTCCTCCGACGAATCAAAATCCGCCAACGACAGCATTGACCACCGACTCATTTGCATCAGCAGGACATTGCAGCCATGCCCATCATTCGACTTTTTCAGAGTAGGTGAATCAATGAACGCCAGAATATAGGGCAAGACAAAGCCCCCAGCCTTGCGCCGCGCCGCGCGATCATCTATCAATGGTGCATGGACCTTGCCGATTTTCGCAAAGAATACTCCGACCGCGGCCTCAGGCGCGAAGAACTGCTCGCCGACCCGGTGGCGCAGTTTTCCGCGTGGTTCCAGCAAGCGACCGAGCTCGGCCTGCACGAGCCAAACGCGATGACGCTGGCCACCGTCGATGAAACCGGCATGCCCTACCAGCGCACCGTGCTGCTTAAATACTACGGCGCCGATGGCTTCGTCTTTTTTACCAACTACGGCAGTCGCAAGGCCAAGCAGATCGCCCAAAACCCGCGCGTCAGCCTGCTGTTTCCGTGGATCACGCTCGAGCGCCAAGTCGTCATCCAAGGCACGGTTGAAAAAATCAGCAGTGCCGAGTCGCTCAAGTACTTCGCCTCCCGCCCGCGCGAATCGCAGATCGGTGCATGGGTCTCGAACCAGAGCGATGTCATCACCTCCCGCAAATTTCTGATGCAGAAACTCGCCGAAGTCCGCGAGAAGTTCTCCAAAGGTGAGATTCCCCTGCCCTCGTTCTGGGGCGGCTACCGCGTCATTCCGCAACAAATCGAGTTCTGGCAAGGCGGCCCTGCCCGCCTCCACGATCGTTTCCTTTACCACCGCGAGAATAACACCGCCAACTGGGAGATCGACCGCCTCTCGCCTTAATCGATTCGGCGCGATCTACTGCTCGCCTGATACTTTCTTCAAATCTCCGAAAACAACGCATCAACCATCTCGAGACACTTCGCCCCCGGCATCACGCTCAGATCCATTTGATTCATAACGTAAGCGAAGGAGATTCCCGTTTGCGGATCGCCGAGGCCGTGGCTGCCACCCGCACCGGGATGACCAAACGCGGAAAACGATGGACCGTAAATCCGCCGCTGCTTTTGACCGGTCGCATCCAGCGGATCTTGCTGGGCACCACAGGTGAAAACCGTCGGCCGGAGCAAGACCCTATCCTCACCTGACGATTGTGGAGTGGCCAGCGCGTGTCTCACCGCCGGTGATAACGGGCTGGCGATCGAGCCGATGGCTGCCTGATAGAACTTTGCAATGGCCGAAGCCGTCCCCACCCCGCCAAGCGCGGGCAAGCCGGCCGACCAAGCGCGGGAATCGTTCATTTCGTGAATCGCATGGAGTCCCCGCGGCGAGGAAAAAGCACGACGCGTGAAGGTGCCAGAAGTGGTGAGTTGTTTGTAAAATGCATCGGCGAGATCGTCCTTGCCCGCCTTGCCGGGATACAAGCGCGCGACGCGTGGCCACCGGCTTTCCGGTAATCCAATCCAGAAATCCAGGCCGAGCGGATCCGCGATGACTGCCCGCCAGTAGCTCCCCAAGGCATGCCCGGTCAGGCGCCGCACCGATTCATCGGTGAGCGCGCCATAGGTCCGCGGATGATAGCCGTGCCCATTCCCCAGATCCCACGCGGGAACCTGCGCCTCGATGGCGGCCACCACTTCGGCATGTTCGAAGATGTTCGCCTTTTGGTCCAAGACGGGCAAACCGCATTGGTGCGACAGCAGCTGGGAAAACTTTGCCCCGGCCACCGGAAATCCCGGCCAAACCTCGCGCACCAGCGTCTCCGGCGCGAGTCCCCGGCTTTCCAACGCCAGCAGCAAAGTCGCTGCCGCTGGAACCTTGGTCGCGGAATAAACAGGAGCCAAGGTCTCGGTCGTCCACGGGCGCAGCTGTTCTCGCTCGCACCAACCATGCCCGTTAGAAATCAATTCACTACCGTCCCACCAAATACTGATCGACGCACCCAGTTCTCCCCGATCACGGAAATTTCGCTCGAAGACATCGAGCACTTTACCTAACGCCGAAGGACTGATCGCCATGCCGCTGTGTGTCTCATGTCACCTAACCGCGCAATCACGAACTAAGCTTGGCTGAGATCCGAGCCTGATTTCAGCGGTGCCGAAGACCACTCTTCGATCAAACGAAAGCTAACGGCGAGAAGCGTCGGCCCAAGGAAGACGCCGACCAATCCAAAGGCCAGGGCCCCGCCGACAACTCCACAGAAAATCAATACAAACGGCATTTTGCTGCCTTGGCTGATCAGAAAAGGGCGCAAAAAGTTATCCACGCCACTGATTCCAAAAATTCCCCACAACAGCATGAAGATCCCCATGCCTGGCTTGCCTTGGGCAAACAACCACAAAGAGGCGGGCAGCCAGATCATCGGCGGTCCTAGCGGAATGACTGCAAAAAAGAACGTCAGCACCGACAGCAGAACCGCGCCCGGCAGTCCCGCGATCCAGAACCCCAATGCTGCAACCAAGGCTTGCACGATCGCCGTCCCCAAAATCCCATAGATCACCCCGCGCACGGTATCGCCCGCCACTTTGAGCAAATGTTTGCCGCGTTCACCCGCCAGACGATCCGCCGCCACCGCAAGCCGGGCGGAGAGAATGTCCGCGTCCTTCAACAGGAAAAACGCTAAAAATCCGCTCAACACCAGCTGCGTCACCCCCTGCCCAACTGCAAGGGTGACCGAAAGCAACCAAGTCCATGCCCAAGTGATCAGTTGCCCCAGGAAAGCCACAAAATTGGGCGACTTCGCCTTTGGCTCACTGACAACCGCTTTTTCGGCAATATCGTTTTTCGCCTGCATCGGCACACTTTCCGCGATCGCGGGGTCTGCGCTTTCGATGACCACCTTGGCGCGCGGTGGCAGGCTCTTCACCTCCTGATCCAACTGCTCTAACATCCGTTTGCGATCCTCGGCAAACTTCGCCCAGTAAACGGCCACATCGTTCCCCACCAGCGGCACTTTCTCCACCCAGCTCGGTGCTTGATCCGGTGCGGCATTGATCCAATTCCGGGTCGCTTGGGCCAAATCCTTGCCATCTTGGGCGATGCTGAAGCCGACAAAAACGATCGGGCCCGCGAGGACGGCGGTGATCGTCAATGTCACAAAACAAGCAGCCAAAGTCCGCGATCCACGAAACCAACGGGTGAATATGCGCTGCAACGGGTGCAGTGCGTATGCCAATATAATTGCCCACATCAGCGCCGTCATGAATGGCTTGAGGACGAAAAAGCACCCGATCAGAATCATCAAAAATACAAACCCGCCCAGCAGGGGTTCGATTTTAAAGCGTTTGTTTATTTCTTCCTCGGTCATGAATTGCGAGTAGCATAATTCCCTTTCCCTCAATCCGCCAGTGCGTTTCACAAACTTTTATCTGGAAGCGATGACAGATTCCCTCAGCTCACTCATCCGCGATCCAACTGCAGGCTTGTTTGGCGAAGTAGGTGAGAATCATGTCCGCACCCGCGCGTTTGATCGCTAACAGCGATTCGAGAACGATGCCGCGCTCGTCGAGCCAGCCACTGGCGGCAGCGCTTTTGAGCATTAGATATTCGCCGCTGACCTGATAGGCAGCAATCGGCAAGGTAGTGGTTTCGCGAACGCGGGCGATGATGTCGAGGTATAGACCGGCCGGTTTCACCATCAGCATATCGGAGCCCTCAGCATCGTCGAGCAAGGTCTCGCGGATGGCCTCGCGCGCATTTGCGGGGTCCATCTGATAGGTTTTCTTATCGCCTTCCTTGGGCTCTGAATCCAGCGCACCGCGGAACGGCCCGTAGAACGCCGAAGCGTATTTGGCGGTGTAACTGAGGATCGAAACTTGGGTAAAGCCGTCATCATCGAGCACATCGCGGATCGCCGCGACGCGGCCGTCCATCATATCCGACGGCGCGACGATGTCTGCCCCTGCGCGCGCATGGCACAGCGCCTGGCTGCAGAGAACCTCGACAGTTTCGTCGTTGAGAATATGCAGCTCGCCGCGCGCATCGCGACGAACGATGCCGTCGTGCCCGTCCGAATTGTAGGGATCTAACGCAACGTCGGTGATGACGCAGAGGGTCGGATGCGCGGCCTTGAGGGCGCGGATCGCGCGCGGTACCAGCCCATCATTATTGAACGACTCGACAGCGTGCGGCGTCTTTAGCGACTCATCAATCTTCGGGAAAAGCACCACGGCGGGAATGCCCAGCGCGTGCGCCTCACCTGCTTCGCGGACCAGACTTTCCAGCGACCAGCGCGTCACGCCGGGCATCGCAGCGATAGGCGTGTCTTCCGCGTCTTCGTGAAAAAACAGTGGCAGGATGAAATCCGCAGGAGCCAGCGTGGTCTCGCGAATCATCGAACGAATGGCAGGCGTGCGGCGGTTACGGCGTGGGCGGTTCATGGTGAAAATTTCAACTTTCTTCTTTCAGTTTTTCACGGTTCCCACAATCGCAATCGCATTGGCAGCGGCGTAGTCGCGGGCGTGGGTAAGGCTGATCTGGATTTCGGTGATGCCGTTTTGCTGGGCAAACTCAGCGGCGTTTCCCTGTAGGAAAAGTTTGGGAGCTCCTGCCCCATCGCGGGTGATTTCAAGATCCAGCCACCCCGCCTGGCCACCGATGCCGGTACCGAAAGCCTTGGATACGGCCTCCTTCGCCGCGAAACGCGCGGCATAGTGCAGGGCTGGCTTTTTATGAGCATCGCAGTAGCTGCGCTCATTGGCCGTGAAGAGTTTTGCAAGAAACAACTCGCCGTATCGCTCGATGGAGGAAGCGATCCGCTCCACCTCGACCACATCAATGCCGATTCCGAAAACCCTCATACGCCAACGGGATAGTGGGCTAAAAGCTCTTTCATCTCGCGCACCGCAGCAGTGAGCCCGACCCGCACGGCGCGCGCGACGAGCGTGTGGCCGATGTTAAACTCCGCCAAATGGGGCACCGCAAAAAGCAAACTCGCATTGGCATAGTTGATCCCGTGCCCCGCGTTCACTTGCAATCCGGCGGCGTGTCCTGCCTGCGCCGCCGCGATCAAGCGGGTGACTTCGGCTTCAACTTGCTCGCCCACTGCATTGGCAAATTCGCCGGTGTGCAGCTCGATCATCTCGGCACCGATGATTCGAGCCGCTTCGATCTGCCCGAGATCCGGGTCGATGAACAAACTGACGCGGATGCCAGCATCCTGTAAACGGGCGACCGCACTGCGCGTTTTTTCCATGCTAGCGAGAACATTTAGCCCGCCTTCGGTGGTGATCTCTTCGCGCGACTCGGGGACGAGGCAGGCGAAATCGGGTTTCAACTTAAGCGCGATGGCGACCATCTCGTCGGTCACACCCATTTCGAAATTCAACGGCAGCGGCACCTCCGCGCGGATGCGGTAGGCATCGGCATCCTGCATGTGACGGCGGTCGCCGCGGACATGGATCGTCAGCGAATCCGCGCCACCGGCCAGCGCATCGTGTCCTGCGGTAATCGGGCAAGGCTCGGCGTTGTGCGAATCGGGCGTGCGCGCATAACGCACCTGACGCAGGGTGGCGATGTGGTCGATGTTGACCCCGAGAAGCAAAGACATGTTTGGGAAATACTCTCAGGAAGGCCTAACGGCAAGGATCAGTTGCGCGGTGGGTATTTGGTTATAGTGAAAATGGGAAAAATGAGAGGCGCTGGGAATGCCAGCGGAAAAAACACCCACCCTCTTTATCATCCTTTTTCCATCTGCGTTCATTCACGTCCATCTGCGGTTCAATTTCTAAAATCCAGCCCCCATCACGGCGGAGCTAACAGCGTGAACGGCCACCACGGCAGATTCCGCAAAACCCAAAAGCCGATCACCACCCCCACGATGACCCATGTCCCCACCCGACCCACGTTCAAACGAAACGGCAGCACCCTGCCCCTTACCCAGCCGATCACTTCCAGCCCAACACCGAAACTGGCCAGCGGCAGCAAAATCATCCCCACCGGATTGAAGCGAAACGCCTCGCCGATCCGACCGTGCAGCGTCGCACAGGCGGCACGGGTCATGCCACAGCCGGGACAATTCAAGCCGGTGAAGCGGTGAAACAAACACCCCGGAAACCACGCCAGCCCGTCAGGACCACGCAAAGCGAGCAGCCAAGCCGCGCCCACCAACACGAGGCCGCCTAACACCACCACTCCTGCCCGATTTCCCTGCATCGAAAAATCAGCGCGGTTGCAACACACAAAACGGCACCGCAAATAAAATGGCGATGATCCACCACAGCAGAATCGCCCCGCCGCTGACACAGGCTGCGACGATACACCACGTCTTCGCGCTGGCGGAAGCCGCCTTGGCCCCCACAATGTCGCCCCGGTTTTTCAAACCATCCACCTTCGCCGCATAAATGATCGCGGGAATCCCAAATGGCCAGCAACAGAGGATCGTCACCACGATCGACTGCCACAGGTAATTCGGAATGTCCGGCCCACCGGGCAGCGGCGGAGTCTTCGGGATCCCCGTGGGCAATGGCGGGATAGGGAAAAGCTCCCTCACCTTCCCTGCCGGCAGCCAATCGCCCATGCCCTCCCGCCAGACCAGGTCGCTGACAGAAAGCTCGCCGGAATCCAGTTTCGCCCGCAGTTCGGCTTCCTCCACCGGACCGAGCTGGACGCCGCTTTTTGCATAGTGCCACTGCATAGGCAGGAAGATAGCACCGATCGAGGCGGCTGGCGAACCGGAAAATGCGAGCCCGCGTCCCTCCTTCGCAAAAACAGTTGCCTCATCGCGTCGTCCCGATACCCTTCGCCTTCATATGATCATTGCACCGAAGATCCGTGGATTCATTTGCACCACCGCGCACCCCGAAGGCTGTGCCAAGCACGTCGCCGAACAAATCGCCGTCGTCAAAAGCCGCGGCTTGATCGAAAACGGCCCGAAGAAGGTGCTCGTCATCGGCTCCTCCACTGGCTATGGACTTTCCTCGCGGATCGCCGCCGCCTTTGGTGCCAATGCCGCCACCATCGGCGTCTTTTTCGAACGTCCCGGTGAGGCCGACCGCACGGCCACCGCCGGCTGGTACAACACCCGCGCCTTCGAACTCGAGGCCGCTGCCGCCGGTCTTTACGCCCGTTCTTTCAATGGCGACGCCTTTTCCTACGCGGTCAAAGCGGAAGTCATCGCCGCCGTCAAAGCCGACTTCGGCCAGGTCGACCTGGTCATCTACAGCCTCGCCTCCCCACGCCGCACCGACCCGAAAACCGGCGAAGTCTATAAGTCCGTGCTCAAGCCAATCGGCGAAACCTACACCAACAAAAACCTCAACACCACCACCGGCGTCGTCAACGAAGTCAGCATCGAACCCGCCGAGGGCGATGACATCGAACAAACCGTCGCCGTCATGGGCGGCCAGGATTGGGAGCTATGGACCGACGCATTGTTAGAAGCCGGTGTGCTCGCCGACGGCGTGCAAACCGTCGCTTATTCCTACATTGGACCTGAAGTCACCTGGCCCGTTTATAAAAACGGCACCATCGGCCGCGCCAAGGAGGATCTCGAACGGGTCCAACGCGCGCTCGACGCCAAGCTCGCCCCGCTCCACGGCAAGGCCTGGGTTTCCGTCAACAAAGCCCTCGTCACCCAAGCCAGCTCCGCCATCCCAGTCGTCCCACTTTACATCTCGTTGCTCTACAAGGCGATGAAGGCCGAAGGCACCCACGAAGACTGCATCGAGCAAATGGACCGCCTGCTGCGCGATCGCCTCTACAACGGCAACCCGCAACCCGACGAAGCCGGCCGCATCCGCATCGACGACTGGGAAATGGCCCCCGCGCTCCAAGCCCTGCTCGACGAACGCTGGAAGCTCGTCAACACCGAAAACTTCGCCGAACTCGGCGATTTCGAAGGCTACCAATCCAGCTTCCTGCGCCTCTTCGGCTTCGGCCTCAGCGGCGTCGACTACAGCGCAGACAGCGACCCTTCCGTCGGCATTCCGTCGCTGGCGTCTTAAAAACGGACAGCAGCAAACAGAAATCGGCACGCAACAAGCGATGCGTGCCGATCCATAGTGACTTCGGCGATGACAGTACCAGCATCAAACTGGCCTGTCATTCGCCGAGGCTTTGGACAGAAGGTCAGCTAGGTCTTATGGTGCGACCACCTTGAGGCGTGCGAAGAACTTCGCAGCGCCTGCATTCGGGATGGTGACCACCACCGTGTCAGCAGCGCTGCCGTTTTCCGTGACCGCGACTGGCGATGACGTGGTCGCGCCGATCGAGTACGAGGTCCAACCGCTCAGGTTGTTGCCATACTCAACCGTCACCGTGGCGTCGGCTTCCGAGGCATCGGTGCGCTTGAACGTGTAAACGTAGTTGGTGCCCGACTTGGCTCCGGTCGGAGCGATCGTTGCCGCATCGC
>CAJXYV010000031.1 GCA_913063525.1 uncultured Verrucomicrobiota bacterium | reverse complement strand
GTATGTGCGATCGTGAGGCTCAAGACCGCGCACCCGCACTGGGGGCCGCGCAAGATCCGTGCGCTGTATGAACGCAAGGAGGGCGGTGAGGTTCCCAGCGAGAGCAGTTTCAAGCGGATACTCGACCGCGCGGGCCTGGTGGAGCACCGCAGGTTCAGGAAACGGGTGGAAGGCTCAAGACTGGCGGAAGGACGCAAGGCGTTAGCGCCTAACGAAGTGTGGAGCGTGGACTTCAAGGGGTGGTGGAAGGACCGCGAAGGGCTGCGGGTGGAACCGCTGACCATCCGCGACGAGCACAGCCGTATGTTGTTAGAGATGCGGGCTCTGGAGAGCTCACGAACGGAAGGTGTGCGGGCGTGCTTCGAGCGCCTGTTTGAGCGCCATGGTTTGCCGGGGGCGATCCGCAGCGACAATGGATCGCCGTTTGCCAGCAGCAACGGGCTGCTGGGGCTCAGTCGGCTCTCGGCATGGTGGGTGGCGCTGGGGATTGGTCTGGAAAGAAGCCGTCCGGGCTGCCCGCAGGACAACGGCGCGCACGAGCGGATGCATCTGGACATCCGGCGCGAACTGCAGGCCGGGCGCATCGGCCGGGAGCAGGACGCGTTCGACCTGTGGCGGCTGCAATACAACCACGAACGCCCGCACGAGGCGCTAGGCATGGTGCCGCCTGCGGAAATCTACCGGAACTCGGAACGGCTCTGGACCGGCACGCCCGACGACGTCGACTACGGTGCGATGGACAAACGCAAGGTGATCGCCGGGAGTGGCTGCATCAGCTATGGCGGAGAACTGATCCAGATATCGACGGCCCTCAACGGCTGGTCGGTGGGCCTGAGCCCGCTGCCAGACGGACTTGTCGAAGTGTGGTTCGCCGAGTTGCTCGTCGGTCACCTCGACCCTAAGACATCCAGTTTCGTCGCGGTCCGTCCGGCCCGCAACGAAGCTGGTCAACCCGAAACAAAAGTGTAACCCTAAACGCAACCAGTGTTACCCATGTTCTGACCCAAAAGTGTTACCTATGTTTTGACTGCGCCCTGCGCCTCTCAACGTATGGTGTTAGTCGCTCGTTGTTCAATGTTCGAAACGTATCCATCTGCGGTTCAATTAATCTCCCCTTCTTGATTACGGTGGACCTAAGCCGCCCTGCCGCGCGAAAAAAAATGACTGAGGAGAACAGATTTTTCCAACCGAAGATGGACGCCGATCCACGTAGATGCAAGATGAGATAATACGGAGGGGAAGTGGTGCTTCGTTGTTTCGGAACTCGGCGGATTGGTCGACCGGACGGATCTGACTAGGTTCGTCGAGACCAATCCATAATCCCATCCTCTTCATTCCATCTGCTTGCATTCAAGTCCATCTGCGGTTCAATTTCTCTTTTTTAATACGGTGCGGACCGAAGCCTGACCCACCCTACCTCCACGACCTTTGCGTCACCTTCGTGAAAAACTTACCCTTTCCCCAATCCACTTTTATCCAAAATTGAAAATCCAAAATCCAAAATTCTTCTACCCCCTACTCATCTGCCTCGCAGTGGTACTGCTCTGGTTCTCGCCGTGGTGGGTCGGTGGGCGCAATCTCGCGCCACTGGATTTGCTCAACGAGATGATGCAGCCTTGGCGCGGTGTGTCAGAGACTGGCAGCGCCAAAAACCACATCGTCTCGGACGCGGTCGATCAGTACCTCGTCTATCGGATGGTGGCGGCGGAAAGTTACGCCAAAGAAGGCTGGCTGGGATGGAGCAGTCTGACCTACGGCGGCACGGCTCAGTACGCCAATACGATGGCGTTGTATTATGATTGGACGATGCAACTCCACCGCTGGTTCGGCTTTTGGACTGCATGGCATTTAGGGATTATGGGCCAAGTCCTACTGGCCGCCGTGGGAATGCTGCTTTTCCTGAGGGGACGAATGATCAGTGCCGTATGGGCCTGCTGCGGGGCATTGGCCTATGCGGCAAACTCTCAGTTTGTAGTTTGGATCTATCACCGCTGGACTTTGAGTGCTTTTTGCTGGGTACCATGGATTCTCTGGTCGATCGACCGGTATCGACAAGGCAAACGCTCCTCTTGGACTTTGGTTCCAGGATTCATGGCATTGGCTTTTCTCGGTGGCACGTTACAGCATGCGGCATTCGTCGTTCTCGCAGTGATGGCGGTTTGGGGTGAAGAGGCGATCGCTAGCGGACCATCGTTTGCAAGACAGACCCGACTGATCGGCCGTTATGCAATCTGGGGACTGTTAGGAGCAGGAATGACAGGCATGATGTTCCTGCCCTGCGTGGATGCTTTTCTGGTCAGTAACCGCTTGGGCTTGCACATGGGAATGCATGGCAAGGCTGCCATGGGAATCTATCCTGAAGGAATCCTGCAACCCCTTTTCAATTTGGCGGCTTACCCGCTACAAATCTTCCCTTCCCTGCTAGGCCGCTGTGAATCGGTGGATGTTCTCAAACTTTTCAGGAGCGAACTCTTTTATGTGGCCTATTTTGGATCCTTACCGGTATTAATCGCCTTCCTCGCGCTTTTCAGAAAACAGACCCCTGTCGTTGCGCGACTGCTCATTGGAGCGGGATTATTGCTGCCACTAACACCGTTGGTCCGTGTCCTCTATCAAAGGTTGTACCTGCTTTTCATCCTTGGCGGTATCCTTGCTTTCACCCATTTCATGGAGTCAGCATCGGTGGATACCAAAAAACGAATCTTTAAAATCAGTGCCTGGATTAGCAGCCTAGGGATCCTGATTTGGTCGGCGTTCAGTATGATCCTTCAAATGAAGCACGCCGAGCTTCAAACATTTCTCTATCAAAAAGTCGGCTCATCTGGAGGATCCTTTGGTTATTTTCATGATTGGGTACATGGGAGATTGGACAAGTTTCTCGCCGATCTTTTGATCTGGAGTCCCCAACAAATCATTCCACTCGGGCTGTTCGTGGTCGCACTCATCGGACTACGATTGACAGCATCCAACCAAGAACCCCTTAAAAAACGGGGGAATTGGCTCGTCGCACTGGCGGTTATGTTCGAGGTTTCTCTGTTTGGTTACCGATGGGTTGTCTTCACGGAGCCAACGCGCCATCCTCTCTATCCCGTCACTCCCGAGGTCACCATTTTACATAAGCACGTTGGCACCGAAGGCAGAGTGGTCAGCATGATCGAGGAAACGGGCAACCACATGGCAGTCACCCCTTTCATTCCCAATACACTGAGTCCTTATGGCATCGCAACCCTTGGCGGGTACGACAGTATTATGCCTAACGGAATGATGCGAGTGGACGATCCCAGGCGCGATGCAAAATCTCTCGGCCGCTTTGGAGTTACACACTTGATTACCTACCCGGGAAACCCAGCAGTCGGATCGGATTGGACTAGAATCTGGCAAAGTCCGGCCATGGCACTCTATGAAAACCACGCTCCCGTGGCACGATACGTTGGTTTCCGCACGGACGAGGAGAAAGATCGGTTTTTTCAAGGGCGGCTTGGGCCATCTGGGATAAAGCTTGAAGAAAAGACCCACCTGGAAAACAGTCGAGAAATCGAATCCCCCTCGCCTTTGCGCTGGATTCGCATCGCCGAAAACCAAGCGGACGGCTGGGAATACCGCAATCCGCAATCGTCTCCATCCTGGACGCCGGCCAAACGCGCACCCGATGCCAGCATGCTACTAGACCTCAGCAATTTTCCAGCAGAACCCACTTTGATTCAAATGCGTTACAACCCACCCCTGCGGCGTTTGGGATTTGTCGTTTCTGGATCGGCTCTGTTATTGACCGTCTTGGGTGGATTCATCGTGGCTCGCAAAAGAATTACGGATCCATCGGGTTCTGCCGATTCAAGTTCACTTGTCTGAAGTCATAAGCTTTGCTTCATTTGGATTTTTTGAATCGCAGATAAACCTTGATGAACACAGATAGAAGAGGGATGAAAATTCGTTAGACGACTCAGATCTTCCAATTCAAAATCGCTTTTGATTCATCATCTGCGTCAATCCTGTCCATCTGCGGTTCAATTCCCAAGACTTCGATCGATCGACCCGTCTTCACAAAGCAAACAAGAACCCCATGTCACTGAAATTATCGCATCCCGAATCCTATGATCCCCGTGCAGAGTCGATGATGCCGGGGGTGGGTGGATTCCCACCATCTGACCGGCCCTTGTTCCTCGCGGGCTACAGTGAACTGTGCCGCGTCGATCTTAATGGAAAACGCGCTTTGGAGATTTGCGGTGGATTTGGCAAACTGGCCGCCGGATTGGCTTGGAATTTTCCACAAGCTGAAGTGATCGGTCTCGATCTTTATGCGGCAGGTGGCCCCGAAGTTGAAGCGTATCTTAATCGCCTGCCGGGTCTTTCTTTTGTGGCGGGAGATGCTTTTGATTTGTCGGGTTATGAAGAATCATCATTCGATCTCGTCTGGGGCCAAGCGGCGCTGCATCACCTCGCCCACGATCTTGAGGGACTGACCCGGCAAGTGTCGCGTGTGCTCAAGCCGGGCGGTCGTTTCGTTTTCATTTTCGAGCCGATGGGCCACAATTTATTGGTCGCCGCCATCCGCGCGGTACGAATGGCGCAGGGCGAATTGGGCGATGAGAGCAATCTTTACCTTTCCCAGTTTGAAAAAATGGCAAACGACTTCACCAGCTGCGAGGTTCAGATGTTCAACCTCCTCGGCTACCCGATGAAAGGGGTATCCGACCGTTTCAGGCTATTATCCGATGCCGTCCAAAAAATCGATTCGTGGTTGTTCCGAAATTTTCCGAAACTTCTGCGCTACGGAGCGAACTGCAATGTGATCTTTACGAAGTGATCAACCGATCGCCCTTCAATATTTACTTTTCCATGCGTTGGTTCACTTGCACTCCTGTGGCCTTTGGCGGTGGCGCGGATTTTTTTGCGCGCGATAGCGGCTTGATGTGTCGCGGATTTCAGTCGCTGGGGATTGAATCGCGGGCGGTGATGCCACTGCCTGGCGGCGATGAGGATGAATCTGATTTGATCCGGACGGAGTTCCGCAATCTCGAATCTGCGGCGTGGTGGCGGAGCCAAAATCTCGATGGGGTGGTGCTCTATGCGTGGGGAGCGCCGAAGTTCCGAAAAGTCGCTGCGGCCATCAGGCAGGCGGAGATTTTCCTCGTGCTCAACCAAGACAACGGTGGATTGGTCAGTCCGCTCGCGGGCTTTCGCGGATGGGCGATGGAGCAGTGGATCATGACGGGCCGCGGCAGGGGGCTGCGCTGCTGGATTTCTTTTCTGAAGTTATTCGTTAGAGGACTTTCTGTAGGCTTGGTCGTCACCGATCCGCTGCGGGCCCGTCATTTGAAACAGGGAAATGTGATTGCCTGCGTTTCTCCCGCTGCCGCCGACCACTATCGGAGCTTATGCCGAATTTACGGCGGCGAGGTATTGGCACAACGAGTCGAGATGCTGCCTCACCCGGTGGAGCCGACGTTTGCGTTGGGGAGACTTGCCGAGCCGAAATTACGACAAGTGGTCTGTGTCGGCCGCTGGCAGGATCACTTACAAAAACGCCCTTTGCTGATGCAGGCGATTCTCCAAGCACTGGTGGAAAAAGATCTCGCGGTTCAAGTCGAAATCATCGGTACTCTCACCTCCGATCTTGAGTGCTGGCATCAATCGCTGCACACGGATTTCCAGAACCGGGTCCACCTGCGGGGACGCGTCGATCGCGAACAGCTTGCGACGATTCTCCGGCAATCACAAATTTTTTACAGCCCTTCCGCGTTTGAAAGTTTTGGCATCGCCGCGGGTGAGGCGCTATGTTGCGGCTGCTCGGTCGTGGCGAAACACTCGGTCTCCATGGCAACGTTTGACTGGTTTGCGTCGAAAGAATCCGGCCGTTTAGCGGCCACCGACGACGTCGAAGGACATCTGCGAGCTTTGGAAAATGAGCTGGCTTGCTGGGAACGAGGTGATCGAACTCCTAGCGCCATTTCGGAATTTTGGTGCGCGATTCTGCACGCAAACCAGGTGGCGGGGAGAATTTTTAATTTTGGATTTTGAATTTTGGATGGAAGAGTTTGAAAAAGCCTTCCGCGTTTTATCACTTTTGCCCACATGGACTTTACCATCATTACTCCGAGTTTGAACTATGGGCGTTTCCTCGGGGATTGCCTGGCCAGCGTGGCGGATCAGACGGGTGTTAGCCTGGAGCATCTGGTCATTGATGGTGGCTCGACGGATAAGAGTGCGGTGGTGGCCGCAGCGTTTCCTCATGCGATTTGGTCTCAGGGGCCGGATTCGGGGATGTCTGATGCGATCAATCAGGGTTTTGCACAGGCGAAGGGTGACTGGGTGATGTGGCTGAATGCGGATGATCGGCTGAAGCCCGGGGCTTTGGCGGAAATCCTGGTGGCGCTGAAGAAATCACAGGCCGACGTGGTTTACGGTGATTGGGATTTTATCAATGAAGCTGGGGACTTCATGCGGCATGTCCGAGCACCCCGATGGTCGAAGTGGGTCCATATCCATCACCATTGTTTTGTCGGCTCCACGGCGGCGTTCTACCGGAACTCGACGGTCATCAGTGAAGGACATCGGCTACGCGAGGATTTCCGCTATGTGATGGATGGCGAGTTTTACGCCCGTCTCGACTCGATCGGCAAACGGTTTGAACATGTTTCATTGAATTTGGCGGACTTTCGGATGCATCGGGCAAATACGTCGCAGCGTTACTTGGCGAAGACCCGCGAGATGGAGACGATTCTCGCCGCGGAACGGCAGCATGTGGAATCGCGAGCCATCCGCAGGGCTTACGGCATTACGCTGTTTGAAGATCCGTATTTGAACGGACTGGTCGATGGCGTGCTGTGGGTCGTGGCGAGAGGATGGAAGATGATCCTGAAATGTTAGGGTGTTTGGCGGTATAAGTTTTCCGATTCAATCCCATCTTGACCACGCCCCACTGCGGTGCGTAGATTAATACATGAAAACTACCATCGAGCTGCCGGAAAACTTACTCCGAGTGATCAAGACCTTTGCTCTTGATGAAAATCTAACGCTCAATCAATTCCTCAAGATGGCTGTGACACCGTCGGCGCCAAAGTCGCAGCGAATGGTTCGTCCGCCAATTGGGGGCTTGGGTGTCCGCCCGATACCCGCGAGAGGCAACGAAGAACTCGCCACATTCCTAGAAGCGGAAGAAATGAAAAAGTCCCGGTGAAAACATTGGCGGACGTAAACGTGGTGTTTTCAATTCTGGTGGAGCGCCATGCCCACCATGCAAAGGCTTGGGAATGGTGGGAGGCTCAAGAGATCGGGAGTGTAGGATTGTGCTTGCCTGTTAGGCTTGGAGTTCTGCGGCTGTTGACTAACACCAAAGCCATGGATCATGCACCAGTCATTCCCGAAGACGCTCTAGCGGCCTGGGATACCATCGAAGGCGATGAGCGGACTTACCTCATCGAAGGTCCAACGAAAGCCAGCGAAGTCTTTTTTAGAAAGAACGTAGTGAGACGGACGCCGACGCCGAATCTTTGGACGAATGCCTTACTCGCAGCCTTGGCAGTGGCTGGCGGCCACAGTTTGACCTCTTTTGATGGCGGATTTCGTTCATTTTCAAATCTCGAATTTGAATGGCTCAAGCAGTAATCTGCTTTGGTCAGTATTTGCTGTGATTGGGTAACGTATTACTCCGTGGATCCTCCCAGCCGCAAAAAGCCGAAAGAGAACCGAACCGCAGATAGACGCAAATGAACGTTGAATCTAGAAAGTTTGGAATGAATTTTACTCGATGAGACAAACCGCCTTCTCATCCTTTTGCGTTTTCTTGTGCCTTTTTGCGGCTGAAAATCTTCAATCCTGAAAATCAGCTACGTTCTCCGATGTCTCCTGCTTTAAAAATCGCAGCCGTCTTTGCGACGATGAATCGCGCGGCTACGGCGGTGGCTTGTGTGCGGGCGCTGGCGGCGCAGTCTCGCCCGCCGGATCTTGTGATCGTGGCGGATAATGTTTCGGCTGACGATACGGTGGCGGCGTTAGAGGCCTTGGCTGATTTGCCGTTTTTATTGGTCGTGCAGCGGATGGATGAAAACCGCGGCAATGCGGGAGGCGTGGGGGCGGTGATGGAGCGGGCATTCGCCGAAGGGGCGGACGCGGTTTGGATTCTGGACGACGATTCCTGGCCGCGAGAGGCGGCGCTGGCGGCCATGCTCGAAGGCCCGTGGGATCCCCGCGTCGTGCGACATCCGCTGCAAATCGACCCTAAAACGCAAAAATTCACCTGGCCCTTGCAAATCGCTGATGGCGACGCTGGCTGGCGGCTGATTTGGAGCGAATCCGAACTGCCCGAGGGTCCGCGCGTACGCAGTCGGATTTCTTGGACGGGTGCCCTTGTGCCGCGCGAGGTGCGCGAGGCGGTGGGTCCTGTGAATGGCGACTTGTTCATCCGCGGCGAAGACGAGGAATACCCGTGGCGGATAGAGCAGGCAGGATTCCGCCAGGAAGCGATCCGTGGCGCGGTGATGGATCACCCTGGGCCACAAAACGTGGTCCACTGGCAGCTGCTGGAGAAAAGCTTCTTTTTCGAGCGAGATCTGGCCGACTGGAAACTTTACTACAAAGTCCGCAACATGGTTTGGCTCAAACGGGGTCAGGCGGGGGACTGGCAAGCCGTCCGCATGGCCGCCGCCTATACCGTTGCGGCGATTTTGATCGATGGCCCGAAGCGCATCCCCCTGCTGTGGACTTCGATTCAAGATGGGTGGATGGGCAGGTTGGGAAAATGGTCGAAACACTCGGCGAGTTGATCTTGAAGATGTTTTGCCACAAAAAGGCACAAAAACATCAAGATTTAGACTGACGGGGACTTTATTGCACTGCACACGACCCTCCGTGCAATGCACGCGACCTTCCGTGCAGTGCACACGACCCTTCGTGTAGTGCACGCCGCCCCTCGTGCGGTGCACTTTGTCTGCTGTGCGGGCGGCTGAACGGGTAAATCACCCTTCGCCCGCGGCCAGCCAATGCGAGATTCTCGGGGGAGTGATCAGCTTAAGGTAGGCGAAAGCGGCCAAGGCGAGTGCGACGCCTGCAGCGTCGCAAACCAAGTCAAAGACGTCATCCCGGCCAAAGCCGAAGCCAAACGCAAACTCGGCGGTCTCGGTGGCCAGCGCCAAAATGATGGCCAGCGAGGTCGCGGATTTTCTACCGACCAGACAGGCCATCAACCCCGTGGGGAAAAACAAGAGTGCGATGTGCAGCAAGGGGCGGGCATCTGGCAAGAAGTGTTTCACCCGCAGGATCCAGTCGCCCTTGTCTGGGATTTTTCCCACCGACTCTAGCTGCACCGGCTCGTCAGGCGGGGAATTGGTTACCGTCGTCTTCAAGTCGGTGGGTGAAGTTGCTGGCGCCCTGGCGATTTCTTGGCCGATCTGTAACGGCGTGGCTAGTGCTTGGACGCCCTTCCATGGGCCAGGGACGACGGCGTAAACGCCCATCACGAGCCAGATCGCAGCAGCCAAAACCGTACGGATTTGGCTGCTTTTGCGTCGAATCCCGACCCAGGCGATGGCCCACGCCAGCCAGCCGCCCAACAAAAACCAGCGGCCGACTTTCCACAGCAACCGCTCTTGCAAGACGGTGGCTTCGAGGAACGAGATTTCGAAATCGCCCGAAGTCCCCAAGTTTTCAAAACGCAGCGCGGGAATGGCAGGGCCTCGTTCTGGCTTCATGACGCGCTCCTTGATCCCGCTACTCTGGCTGAATCTGGCCGAGCCAAAGGGATCGTTTTCCCAAGAGGGCCCACCGCCTTGGGGATGCCACTCGATCAGGGCGCGGCCGTCGTCCCAGATTTCTTTGCCGGGATTGAGATTTTTCGCGGAGACCTGAAATCGCAGATGTAGCAGGTCGATGGCATTGATGTTTGGGAGCTCCAGACGGGTCACGACCTTTTGGTGCTCTCGATCCACGCGCAATCGGATTTTGGATTCGGCGGCGGTGCCAACCCACTCAAGCGCCGGAGACTGGCTGGCCATGGGCCGCAGATCCGCGAGACGGTAGGTGGGAAACTCCGGAGAACGCTCGAAGCGGTGCTGCCACAAAAGACCGAGCGCCGCCACTAAGAGCAAAAAAAATCCAGCCAAGGTGATGCGATGCATTCGTTGCGCTAAGGAATCACCCCACCGCCCAAGCTCCAACCAAAAATTTCCACCAAAAAAATTTCCCCAATAAACCGCCCACAGCGGATCAAATTTTACCATGGGGACAAAATCGATGACCCCTGATAATCCGTGGTTGCAGCGGCGGTGAATCTGGTGATTCTACTTCTCAGCAACTTCAAGCTTACCCATCATCTGCCCGCGGGCAAAATTCCCATTCAATGGCCGTTAGCCGCAAAGACTCATTCACCATTCAGGCCCTCCAGATCACGGACGCTCTCCTCGTCTGGCTGGCCTTCTATCTCGGAGGCTTATGCCGCATCTGGCTGGGGATCGGGAGCGCGAACGAGGATCTGTGGACTGACATGAACTGGGTTCTCTACATCGCGGTGCCTTTCACGCCGCTGATGCTCGAACGCCTGGGTTTTTACGATCGTCTGAGAGACAAGCGCAGCAGCACCGCCATGTGGCAGCTGATCCGCGCGCTGATCCTCATCGTTTTACTCGTCGGGACCTTCGCAGTTTTTGCGAAATTAATGGACACCCGCCGACTGGCGCTGGGCTTCGGCCTCATTTGGGTTTTCCTCATTTTGCTGCTGCGGGATCGATTCAGCCATTTTTGGATCAAGCGAGTCAGTCGGAACGATACCCAAAAGGAAAAAATCATCATTGCCGGCTCGGGCGATGAAATGGCGGATTTGTTTGCTGAGCTCGACAAAGAGGTCACTTCGGCCTGGTGCGTGGTCGATTATTTTGACCTCTGCGACCGCCCAGTGGAGGATCTTTTCGACGTTTTGAAGAATCAGTCGGTGAGCCGGGTGGTCTTCTCTGCCAGAGGCACGGAGTTTGAAAAAGTCGCGCGGGCGGTGGAAGCCTGTGAGCTGCAAGGCGTGGAAGCATGGATCGCGGCGTCGTTCATCCGCACTCAGATCGCGCGGCCGACCTTTGACGCGATCGGGTCCAAGCCGATGCTGGTGCTGCGCTCGACCCCGGAGCTTTCCTGGGAGCTGCTCAGCAAAGATATTTTCGATCGGGTGGCCGCGTCTGGCATCATCCTGCTGACGCTGCCGCTGTGGATCTTCGCGGCGATCGGCATCCGCCTGAAAAGCCCGGGGGCTCCGATTTTTTTCTCCCAAATGCGGGCTGGACGCTACGGCCACCCATTCAAGATGTGGAAATTCCGCACGATGGTCGCCAACGCCGAAAAGCTGCTCGAACAGACCAAGGAGGAACACGGCAACCAGATGGAAGGGCCGGTTTTCAAACTGAAACACGACCCGCGGATCTTTCCATTTGGCACCATGCTGCGGAAGTTCAGCATCGACGAGCTGCCGCAACTCATCAACGTCGTCCTGGGAGACATGAGCCTCGTTGGCCCGCGGCCTCTTCCGCTGTACGAAGTGGAAGCATTCAACGATTTTTGTCATCGCCGGCGATTGAGCGTCAAACCTGGGATCACCTGCGAGTGGCAAGCCGGCGGCCGCAACCACATCACCCGCTTTGAAGAATGGGTGGAGATGGACCTGAAATACATCGACAACTGGTCGCTGTGGCTCGATATTAAGATTCTCATCCGCACCATTCCGGCGGTACTCTTCGGCAAAGGCGCGGCTTGATTTGACGAAATGCTGAAATCTCAGAGTTTCAGCTTTCCGATTTCAATTTTGATTCACCCATGCCCGTCGTTTCTTCCATTTTTTTCATTGGCGCTTTGATTCTCGCGGTGGCGATCGGGCCGCAAACGCGGGCATGGACCTGGGGACCGGCGCTGCTGGCACTGGGGATTTCGGTATCCGCGGCGCTGCCGGTGTTTTGGAAGAAGGATCGCCCGATGTCAGGCTCGGGCTTGGTCGCTTTCTGCACGCTGGTGGCGGCTTGGTTTGGCTGGCGGGACTGGGCTTCGCCGGTGGCGGAACTGGGCCAGGCGGATTTGCTGCTGCTGGCGGGATGTGTGGGGACTTTCATCAGTATTCGCGCGATCGAAGGCAACGCGCTGGCCGAGCGGATCTTGATCTGGGGCATCGCCCTGCTGCTGCTGGCCAATATCGGGGTCGTGGCGAAGCAGGTGCTGGATCCCACCTTCGCGCCCGTATTTCGGGCGCGGGAAGGTGGATTCCCCTCGGGTTTTTTTGCGCACTACAATGAAGCGGCCAACTATTTGATCGCCTCATCCCTGCTGGTCGGAGCCGCAGCTTGGTTTGGAAGACTGTCCACCCCGACCCGAGTCTTTTTTGCCTTGATCGCGGCAGCAGGATTGGCGGCGGTTTATTTCACGCGCTCGCGCGGTGGCATTTTGGGGGCCGCGATCGGCGGTGGAGTTTTTGTGGCGGTTGCCTTGGCAATCGGCAAACGGCAGGCTGCGCGTTGGTTTGCTCCGGCCCTGATCGCGATTCCCGTATTGGGCATCGCCATTGCGGCTTTTGTTTTCAACGGCTGGCAAGATTCCCAGCATCTGCGCCTTGCGGGAAGCGGCATGAACCAGTTGATGGACAACAACTGTCGCCTCTATTTTCTAGGGGTCGCGGTGTCCTGCATCGGCCTGCATCCGCTGTCCGGCGGCGGCAGCCGAAGTTTCAGTTGGGAGAACTTCAGATTCGCGGATGCTAGCCTGCAAGGCGAGATCGCCACCAGTCAAGCGGAGCAGGTCCACAATGAATTGCTCCAGGCCGCCACCGATTACGGCATCATCGGGGCAGGACTGCTGATCGGACTATTAGGAGCCCTGGTCATCACCGCCGTGGTGCGGATTCTTTTTCCCGGAAATTCGCGAGAGCCCAACATGGGCGATGCGTGGCGTCTCGGCGGCCTTGCCGCCTTGGCGGGGATGTTTGTCCAGTCCTGCTTCAGCTTTGATTTCCATCTATTTCCCGGGGTGCTGCTGCTGGGGATTTGCTTGGGGCAGATGTCTCGTGCATCGCCGATGCAGGGCAAGCCGCTGCCACGGCTTGGCTCGAAGATTCTCCTGTCTGCCGCTGCGATCACCAACATCGCGCTCTTTTTCCCCATGGGGTGGAAAGGAACGCGGGTGACCCAAATCTTATGGCCCAGCTATTTTGGCAGGCTACCGGTTTCGGCCGATGCCAAGGCCGCAGCACTGGGCGAGGCAATTCAGCTTTGGCCTCAGACGGTTTTCTACCAAGAGCGAGCGGCGATTTATCAATCGGCTGCGGCCAAAGACAAAAAAGCCGCCACCCAAGAGGCGATGGAACAGGCAATCCGCGACTACGAAATAGCCGAACAGCTCCATCCCTACGATCCTAGCCCCGCAGTCAATCGCGCCAACCTCCTAGGCTTCCAGCGGCGCGATCCTGAGGCGGCAATAGCATTCGACCGCGCCATCCAGCTGCAAGGTGGGATGGAACCCGCATTCCGCGCCCGCTTTTCCTTGGCCAATTATTTAACGCGTAAAGGACTGCGCCAGTCCGACAAAGCCGAAGCACTCGCCACCCAGGAAAACGCCGCCCGGCAGATGGAGAGAGCGGCGCAGGAGATGCATTGGGTGATCCTCGACATGTGGAATCCCCGCGTGACCGTGCATGAAAATCTCGGCTTGGCCCGCGAGGCGATCGGCGATTCGCAAGCGGCTCTCCAAGCTTACGATTTTGCCGCCGCCCTTCAAAACGGTTCAAAAGTCCACTACCGGGCTGGCGTCCTGATCGGCAAAATGGCCTCGCCGATCTGGGCCGACCAACACCCCGCCGAAGCGTTTGGCTACTTCCTCGAGTCCAAAAGGCGGATCGGGATGGCTAAGGAATTGCCCCGAAACGTGACCCCCGCCCATCGCGACGAATTCCTCGCCTACGTCGATCGGGCGATCGGGCTGATGAAAGCGGCAAAAATCCAAGCGATCCCATTTCCCACTGCGGGCCAGTAGGAAGTCAGAGCGAGATCTGATCCCAGTTGATCTGCTTCTCGACGAAATCCCCTAGGAACTTCTGGAGTTTGCGATCAGCCTCGGCCTGAGTGACTTCCTTTTCGATCCACGGCACTTTCCCATACCACATCGAAACGGAGGCATAGGCCCAGCGTTGGTCCATGCCGCGGATGAGCCGATCTTTCATATCGAGCATCGTCCGGTCCAAGTGATCGTTGGTGACGCGATCGTGGCCGACGAAAAAGTAGTACGTCAGGCAGTTGAACTTCACGTATTCCTCGCGCTCTTTGGAGTTATCGACCCTCTTGGATTGGATCGAGACCAGCCGCTTGGTCGCCAGCTGGCGGCCATTCGAGAGCTGAAGCATCTGGCTGCTAGAGGACATGATGTTGTGCCCTTGGGCGGGCATGCAGCGCTCGGGGCGATGGATCGAATTGTTCAAATCCGCGCCGGAGAGGACGATCGAAAGGTCCACGCGATCAGGCACGGCGTAGCCGTCCAAGTTGGTTTCACCCGGGCGGGCACTGAGGCAGATCGCTTTGGAAAACTGGGTGTCGGGCGACAGGGTGCCCAACTCGTCCGGGCTGGGTGGCAGGCTTTTAAACGCCCAGTCGCCGGAAGAATTCGGCAATTCCATTTTCACCGCAGACTGCGCCACCGTCCCGACCTTGGGCAAAAAGTAAATCGCACTCAACGTGCCGCCTAAAAATAAGGGCAATAACCAAGTTTTACTTTTCATGATTGAGATTGGTTGGTGCGGGTGACCATGACGCGGCGCAACTGGCGCTGGTTTTTCGCCTTCCACGGCAGACCGCCTTCCAGGACTGCGTGTGCCACCAGCAACAGGGTGAGGGAAAAAGGGTAAAATAGCAGCAAGCCGGACCAATCGTGCCAAGTCGTGGTGGCCCACTTGGCATTGCCGTACTCGGCGATGACAAAAATCGAAGTGACCCGCAACGCGTTGCCAATAATCGCCAGCGGAAAGGCCATCAGAAAGAGCAGCACCTTCTTCCAAAGCGACATCTTGGCGATGTAGGCCCACGCTGCGGAAATCATCAACAAGGCCATCAACGAACGGATTCCGCTGCAGCCCTTGGCGATGTCCAGCGGCGCCCAATTCCCCTTCAACGGCAGAACCTTGGTTCCTTCGACATAGGTCTGGACCCCCAGCAAACCCGAGCCGTGGTGGGCGAGCGAGGTGGCTAACAATTGCAAATGCGTCGTCGCCTGCTGGAAACTCGGCAGCGGAATCGCCAACCAGAAGAAAAACAGCGGAAAGGTCAGCATCTTCGCCACCCGCCAGCCCCACAGGTACCATACCGAGCCCCACAAGATGAACGGCAAGCCCACCATCGCGATCCGCGGTTGGAGCGTGCGGTACGCCGCGATGTAAAGAAGCACACCGACCAAGGCCACGCCAAGCCCCCAGAAACTGCCCCGGCTGACCGCCGCCTTGAGATCCTTGAGCCGATAAATCACCAGCCCGCCAATAACGAAGGGGAACAACAAACCGTGTTCGTAATCGGTCTCGCCATTCCACGCGCAGTAAATCCAGTCCAGCGCCGACTGCCCGCGGCCCGACCCGAAGCGCTGCTCCACTCCATAAAACCAGATCAAGAGCAACACGGAAACGAGCAGCGCCCCCCACAACAAGAACTTGTCGGCTTTAGAGTCGGGAGTTTTCGGCACACCGGAAAGCGGCGAGGACGGTTGGAGTGGCATCAAAAAAAGATTAGGGTGAATGATTTCCAAGCAAAGTATTGCCGACCGTCGCTCGACTGTCAACAATCCCCCCGCCTTCCTGTTTATCGCTCTTTTTTCTCATGAAAATCATCAGTGGAACCGCTCACCGCGCGCTTGCCGAACGCATCGCAGAACATCTCGGACAACCGTTAGCCGACGTCCACGTCTCCGCCTTTCCCGATGGGGAAACCGAAGTGAAAATCAACGAAAACGTCCGCGGGGCGGATGTTTTCATCGTCCAGCCCAGCTGCCCGCCGACCAACCACAACATCATGGAGTTGTTGATCATGGTCGATGCGGCCCGCCGCGCCAGTGCGGAGCGCATCACGGCGGTCATGCCGTTTTTCGGCTATGCCCGCCAAGACCGCAAGGACCAGCCGCGCGTGCCGATCACCGCCAAACTGGTGGCCAATTTGCTGACCTCCGCCGGCGTCAACCGCGTGCTCACCATGGACCTGCACGCCCCGCAGATCCAAGGATTTTTCGACATTCCTGTCGATCACCTCTACGCCAAGTCGGTGCTCATCGGCTACCTGCGCGAGCGCCACCCTGATACCTCCAACCTCACCGTCGTCTCGCCCGATGTCGGTGGCGTGAAAATGGCCCGCGCCTATGCCGATGCCCTTGGCGCAGAGCTGGCGATCGTCGCCAAACACCGTGTCAGCGCCACTCGTGTGGAAGCGATGAACGTCATCGGCGAAGTCGAAGGCCGCGATGTGCTGCTGGTCGATGACATGACGGAAACCGCAGGCACCCTCACCGCTGCCGCCGAAATCCTTCACAAACACGGAGCAAAACGAATTTACGCGGGCGTTTCCCACGCCATTCTCGGCTCGCTGGCCCACCAGCGGATCCGCGATTCCGCCATCGAAGAAGTCATCACCACCGACTCCGTGCCGCAGGCCGAGGGCCCGAAAGTACAAGTCGTCAGCATCGCTCCGCTGCTCAGCGAGGCCATCCGCCGGATTCATTCGGGCCAATCCATCACCTCGCTCTTCTCAGTTTAATTGCCCGAATTGCGGATTCTCCGAACAAATTTTTGACAAGCGGCCTCAAGACCGCTACACACCGCGCCCCCGCACTGGGTTTCAGAAATTCTCAGCGCACCTTTTAAATACTAACGCCCTCTCTGTCATGGCCAAGAAGACATCTCTCAAAGCAGCTCCACGCGCCCGCACCGGTTCCGGCCGCCTCAATCAAATGCGCCGTGAAGGCTGGGTCCCATCCGTGATCTACGGACGTGGCACCGAAAACATCAACCTCAAGGTCGATGCCAAAACCTTCGCCGACGTTCTCGCCCACAGCAGCTCGGAAAACATCCTCGTCAACCTGGAAATCGAAGGCCACGGCACCCGCCTCGCCTTCCTCCAAGCGATCCAGCACGACTCGCTTTCCGGCGTCACGCTTCACGCTGACTTCCGCGAGATTGATGAAAACACTGCGATCGTCGCCCACATCCCCACTCACCTCAATGGCGAGTGCGTTGGCGTCAAAGCCGGCGGCCTGATCGAACAATACGTTCACGCCATCGAAATTTCCTGCCTGCCTAACGATCTCCCCGAGACCATCGAAGTGGACATCAGCAAGCTCGAAATCGGCGCATCGCTCCACATCGGCGACATCACCTTGCCGAGCGGTGTTCGCGCCACTCATGCCGCTGAAGTGGTCGTTGCTCACGTTGGCAAGCCAGCCGCAGCGATTTCCGAAGCAGCCGCCGGCAGTCCTGCCTAATTGGCAGCCGATCAGCACCTTCCCAAACGCCCGGTCTGCTCACGCGGCCCGGGCGTTTGTGCGATTGCGTTTGGCGGTCAAAAAATTCACTTTCTCTTTCGCCATGTCATTTCCACTCATCGTCGGTCTCGGAAACCCCGGCAAACAGTACGAGGACACCCGCCACAACGTCGGCTTCATGGTGTTGGATCGCCTCGCCGCTGCTGAAGGCGCGACTTTCCAGTCGGTGCCCAAATGGCAGAGCCACCTGGCCAAGCTCCCCGGCAGCAGCACGATTCTACTGAAACCTCAGACGTTCATGAACCTGAGCGGCCGCGCAATCCACCAAATCCTCTCCTTCCACAAATGGCCGCCCGAGCAGATGCTGGTCATTTACGACGACGTCGCCCTGCCACTCGGCACCCTCCGCTTTCGCGAAAAAGGCTCCGCCGGCGGCCACAATGGCATCAAATCCATCATCCAACACCTCGGGACCGACGTCTTCCCGCGCCTAAAAATCGGCATCGGCGGCAGCCAACCCGGCGAAATGGTCGGCCACGTGCTGGGAAAATTTTCGCCCGACGAACGGCCACTACTCGAAAACACGCTTGCCACCGCTCTGGAAGCCGTGCAGCTTGCGCGTTCGCAAGGCATCGCCACCGCGGCGCATCGCTTCCACACACGTAACAATCCACTCCCAGCACCTACCGATGAGTCGCAAATACCAAGGCCTGATCGTCCTTAACACCAAATCCCTCGAAGGCAGCGTTGACGATCTCGTCTCCGCCATTTCCAAAGACTTCGCCGCTGAAGGCGCCACCGTCGAAAAGATCACCCAGCTCGGTCGCCGCGAATTCGCCTACAATGCCCGCCACCTCGCGTCCGGCCATTACGTGAACTACTACTTCCAAGGCGCACCTGAAGTGATCACCAAGATCCAAAGCCGCCTGAGCCTGAACGACCACGTTCATCTTCAGCATTTCCAACGGATCGCTTAAGTTTCCCTCGCCCCGCCGGCGTCCAACACCAGCATTTTTCTCGTTATGGCCAATCTCAACAAAGTCATGCTCATCGGTAATCTCACCCGGGATCCCGAACTGCGCCACACCCCAAAGGGAACGGCCGTCTCAGAAATCAGCCTCGCGATCAACCGCGTCTGGAACAACGACCAAGGTCAAAAGCAGGAAGAAACCACTTTCGTGGAAGTCACCCTGTGGGGACGCCAAGCGGAGCTCGCGCAACAGTACCTCACCAAAGGCCGCCCGGTCTACATCGAAGGCCGTCTCCAGCTCGACAGCTGGGATGACAAGGAAACCGGCAAAAAGCGCACTAAAATGCGGGTGATTGGCGAAAACATGCAGTTCCTTTCGAGCGGCACCGGCACCGGTGGAGCCAGCGGCGGAACACAACAAACGTCCCGCCCCCCGCAGCAGCAGCCACGCTCCGGCGCGCCGCAAGGCGCCTCCGCCGCACCTGCCGACGACTTCCAGGAAGACGACGACATCCCGTTCTGACTTTTTCAGACTGTTCTCTCAAGCGAGGCTGCTCACGCGGCCTCGCTTTTTTTTGCGGCGTGATCGATCAAATCAGCAACAACCCGTGATCCATGAACGGCAAAAAATCTGCACGATTCCGCGTGGCCAGCCGTGCCTTTGCCATATTGGCAGTGCCTGCGATCATCGCATCAACACGCAGCGATCGCTTGCGGCGGATTGCATTGTAAAGTCGGGCAGCTTCGACCGCTTCAGCCTCAGCAAATGGGACAATCTGCGAAATGAATGCGCGCATCGTCCTTTTTTGATCCTCCGTCACGGGACCGCAGATAAATTCGAACCATGCCGGCATCGGGGTAATCAGAGTTTCTCCCGCCTCAATCCATGCGACCAATCGCCGAGACTCCTCGCTGCCTTCCGATACTCCAAGAATCAGATAGTTAGTATCCAAGCAGATCATTGCCCACGCCAATGTTTGCGATCTTGGCGAACTTCCGCCAGATAAGCCTCCGCCTCGCCACGGTCCAAACCGCCGCCTTTTTGGTGCAACTGGCAAAGTAATGCGGCGGGATCCACCCCTACAGGATTCACCGTCGTGTCCACTTGCGCAACGGCGCGCCGAATCACTTCCACGGGCGGAACTTGCCATCGCACGGATAGCCGCTCGAGACGACCTGCCGTCAGCTCGTCCAAAGCAAATGTCGTTTGTTGCATCACCTTCGCCACAGAATCACTGATACCACATTTCCCTCCAGCCGTCAAAGCCCCATCTTTACGTCCAGAAAAAACCAAGACTTCCCCTCGCCCACCGATCCTGCGACGACTTCTGCCGATGCGCCTGTTTCTCAAATTCTCCCTCTGTCTGCCGCTAGCCGTGTTATTAGCATCCTGCACCGTCAGCCAACCGCCCGCTACTGGCGCACGCTACGGTCACGACGTTTACGGCCACCGCCCGGGCCCGAAAGGATTCCGCACTGTCATCATCGACGCCGGTCACGGCGGCAAAGACAGCGGGGCGGTCAGCCCCATCACCCGCCAGAAAGAAAAAGACCTCGCGCTCGACACCGCCAAACGCACCGCCCGCGCCCTCGGCAGCGACTTCAAAGTCATGCTCATGCGCAGAGATGACAGCTTCATTGACCTCGACGAGCGGGTCATCCGCGCCGACCGCTCGGGTGCCGCCATCCTCATTAGCCTGCACTACAACAGCGGCCCGGCGAAATGCTGCGGCCCCGAGACTTACTTCTGGCGCGTCGACAGCCACGGTCTCGCCACCCGCCTGCAGCAGGCCATGGCCCGCGTCTGCCCCAGCGGCGACTCGTCCCGCGGCCTGGTGCGCCGCCGCGTCCGCCTGACCCGCAACCCCCAAATCCCCTGCGTCCTGCTGGAATGCGGCTACCTTAGTAACCCCGCCGAAAGCCGCCTCGTCAGCGATGCCAATTATCGCCAGAAACTCGCCACTGCCATCGCAGCCGCCATTCGCACCCAATCCGCCGCCGGAGATGCCGGCACCGGCCCCCTTCCCCGCCCGATCAACTCGCCACCGAGCCGCCCGACCGATGCCAAAGAGTGATTTCAGCGCGCCATTTCCCCCGGCCACCGCCGCTGAAAAAAAATCGCACAAATTCGCGAGATTTCCCGATTGACACCCAACAACCCGCTCCCTAGTTTGCCACCCCCTTCGCACACGCCACGTGATCGAAGCCATTTTTTATCCAAGCACATGAATACGTTTTCCGCCAAGCCGCATGAAGTCGAGCGCAAGTGGTATGTGATCGACGCCAAGGGCAAGGTCCTCGGCCAAGTCGCTGTTGAGGCTGCACGCCTCCTCCGCGGCAAGCACAAGCCTATTTTCACCTCCCACGTTGACACCGGCGATTTTGTCGTCGTGATCAATGCTGACCAAGTTATCCTGACCGGTAACAAGGAGAACGCCAAGATCTACACCCGTTTCTCCGGCTACGTCGGCGGCCAGAAGGTCGAGACCCCACGCATCGTCCGCGATCGTCGTCCGATCCTCCTCGTCGAGCGCGCCGTCTGGGGCATGATCCCCAAGACCCGCCTCGGTCGCGCCCAGTTCGGCAAGCTCAAGGTCTATGCAGGTGAATCCCACCCGCACGAAGCCCAAGCGCCGACCGCACACGCCGTTCGCTAATCCCATCTGACCCATTTTTTCCTAAAATGACCGCCACCACCACTAAGAGCGCCACTGGCCGCCGCAAAACTGCTGTCGC
Source organism: uncultured Verrucomicrobiota bacterium (assembly GCA_913063525.1). GTDB lineage: Bacteria > Verrucomicrobiota > Verrucomicrobiia > Verrucomicrobiales > Akkermansiaceae > Luteolibacter. The sequence goes on along the minus strand of CAJXYV010000031.1, from coordinate 4,271 downwards.
CCGCGTCTGGATGACCGAAGGCACCGGCCAGATCACCATCAATGGTCGCAGCTTCGAAGAATATCTTCCGACTGTCGAACTGCAAAACGCCGTGCTCGCACCGTTCCTTGCCCTTTCGCTTTCGAACAAGTTCGACCTCAACGTCGTCGTCAAAGGCGGTGGCAAGCAATCCCAGGCGATCTCGATCCGCCACGCGGTTTCCCGCTCGCTCACCCTCGTCGACCCAGAGCACCGCAAGGTGATCAAGCCACTCGGCTTCCTCACCCGCGATCCGCGGATGAAGGAACGGAAAAAGCCAGGTCAACCGGGTGCCCGCGCGCGCTTCCAGTTCTCCAAGCGTTAATCCGTCCACCGGGAACTTCCCCATCTCAAAAAACCGCACTCTTCACCGAGTGCGGTTTTTTTGTGCCCACGTCAATCCAACCTACCATTGCCCTGCACGAGAGGCTCCTATCAATGCCGGAACGTGGGGTTGCCGCGCGGCCACGCAGCCGCAAGATGACTGATCGTCTTTGAACCCATAATCCTCAACATCCCTTCGTGGCCTCGTGGCTTCGTGTGAGAATTTCTTTGCCGTTACGCGTTTTGCCCTTGGGTACGGAAGTGCTTGCTCGACCCGAGTCGCGTGTCGCTCGGGTTCAGGGCGCGGCCGCCAACGATTCCCGCCACGCATCGCGCCGCGCTTGTTGCGCTTGTTTGAGCTGGTGGTAGTGCTCGGTGAGCTTTGCAATTTCGGCGGCGGGCTTTTGCATTTGCCGCGCCAGTTGAATCAGGTTGGCCCACGGTCGCGGCCACGGCGGCCTGACTTGGGTCGCTCGCTCGAAGGCTTGCCACGCTTGGGCCTGCATCCCCAAGCCTAACAGCGCGTGCCCCATCAGCTCAAACGCCAGATGATTTTGTGGTGACATCTGGGTGGCGCGGATCGCACAGTCAAAAGCGTTTTGCGATTGCTGTTGCGCCAGATAACAGCGCGCAAGCAGTCCGTCCACTTGCGGATCATCCGGCGCCGTCTGCGAAAACCCGACCAGCACCGCCGTCGCTGCTGGCCAATCCCGCAGCGCCATCAGCGCGTTCGCTTGCATCACCCGTCGGTCGGGAATGCCGGGCAAAATCGCCGCCGCTTGTTGCAGCAGGCCGCGGGCCGCATCCGCGCGGCCTAGGATCGCTTCCAACTCGGCGGCCAATAAGAGCGGCCCCGGGTCTCCACGGTGCTGGGGATGGATCGCGGCGTAGGCCGTGTCGAGCGCTTCTTCGAGCAGCCCCAACCGTTGCTGACAGCCAGCCAGCTGGAGTTTTGCCCGGATGTCGTTAGGGGCCAGTCGCGTGATCGCCTCCAGCGCCGCATACGCTGGCAGCCATTCCTCCCGCGCCACCAGCGAGCGCCCCAACACATTCAGCGCGTTGTAATGCCAAAACTCCGCCGCCGTGACCGACTCGCCTGGGTTTTTTAAAATCGGCGCGGCCACTTCGAGCAAGCGTGGATGCTCCAGCGCCCGTTGCTGCTGTGGCTGCGCCCATGGCTGGTCCAACGGCGCTGCGGGGTAGTCGGCGCGAATGATTTGCAACGCGGAACTGCGCGATTGATAGCTACCCAGCCGCCAGACCAACGGTGCAAGATCCAGCAGCGAAAGCTGATTCAAACTCGCTCCCGGGATCAATGCGCTGCCGTTCACGATCACAAATCCTGGCGCAGCTGGCGTCTCCGCATGCGGCAGCCCTGCCACCACGATCTGCACCTCTGCGGGCATTCGCTGCAAAATCTCCGCCAACAGCGCCTCCAGCAGCTCCACGCCGCGATCCGCCAAGCCTTCGAAAAGATCGTCCGCCAGCGCCTTGCTGGCGCGCTCCAGACTTGTCAGCTCGCCCGGCAAACTCAGGCAAATCGTCGCGCACTGCCACGGCTGCGTCTCCAGCAGTTCCAGAAACGCCGCCTGACGGCTCATGTTTTCCGCCACCACTGTCGCCAATCCTGCCAATCGCGCATCCACCGCCTGATCGACCTTCTGCCACTGCGGTGCCAGCGGTGCCAGCGTCGGCCCATCCAGCTCGTCTGGCCGCAAGCGGCAGTCTGCCAGCGCCGCTGCCAGACTCGGCGGATGAACCTGCCCGCCATCGACGATGGTAGAATGTTTCGTCTCCCCCGTGATGGCGATCGGCCAACCCACGCTCAGACATGCACAGCCATTCGCATCCAGAATCTCCCAGAAACTCGGTTGCGCTCGGTCCTCCACCGTCATCGGCCGCAGCGCTCCATCCATCGCGTCGCTAGTCTCGGCCATCAGGATCCCGTGCTGGTCCGGCCAGCAGCCCGTCATCGCCGTCACCAACGAAGCCACCCTAACATCCGCCAGCGGAAACGTCATCGGCGCGACCAGTCCATCCTTCGCCAGCCGGTCCAAGCTGGCCAGTTTTCCGCGACTACGCGCACGCCCCAACTCGGCGGCCGTCCATCCTTCCAACGCGATAAAAAGGGTTTTCATTGCTTGATCCCCAGTTGATCTGGCGTCCAGCCCTCCGCCTCGGCGCGGTTCAGCGGGTAGCCCAGCTTCCTCATCATCTGGCCCGCGATCCGCTGCGCCGTGTGGATCTGGCGGTCGTTCAGATGCTCCATCCAGCCGCCCCAGCTGCCGCGGAACACGTGGTGCGGCTGCTTCTTTTTCATCTGCTTCAGCGCGTGCTTCTCCGCCACCGCCACCAGCGCGTCTTCTGAAATCTCCAGTCCCAGATGCTCCGCGATCCGCCGCAACTCCCGCGGCGTGTCGTCCACCAGCTGCTCGTAAAACACCACATGCAGCGACAAATCCGCGCTGCGATCCACCAGCCAACCCTGCTGATGCATCACCCATTCCTCGATCCGCCTCGGCAAATCCTCCACCAACAGCGCTTCCGGCGTCTCATGCAGCGTCGGCCGGTGCATCCGGTTGAATGGCGTGAAAATCCACCGCGACCACGACACCGCTACATCCCGCGGGTCCCGCACGATCACGATTCGGTGGCTGAAGGCTCGCAAGTGCGCTTCGATCTCCGGCCGCCACCGGCAGTGAGAATGCGCCATGCTCGTCGCCGCCGCATACGCATCAATGTCCGGGATCGCCCACGTAAACACCATCGGAATGTCCTGATACACCCGCAACGGCTCAAAACGCAGCGAATCCTGCCACGCCTGATCCTTGATCCCCAGATCCATCGCCTCCAGCACCGGCGCGATCGGGTGGCTCGCCATGATTTGGCGGAAGTCCACCCCGCCCGCCGGCAACAGATCCGCCATCAGCGAACGCAGCCAGACATTGCCGCACTTCGGATAACCTAACACCAAGAGATGGGGGTCCACTTGCATCGCCATTCATTCCATACGTTAAAAAAGGGCGCGGCGGATTTGACTCCAGCCACGCCCCTTTGAGAATTTCACTTCGCGGATCGATCGGGATCAAGCCGCTTGGCTGCGGCGGCGGCGGAATGCACCGGCCCCAGCCGCCAGTCCCAGCAACAAGGCCGACGATGGCTCTGGCACCGGAGTCGTGACCGCGGTATTGGCCGTGGTCTCGAGCGCGGCAGCCTTCAGCGTGATGCTTCCCGGACCTCGGCCACCCCCCGCATCAGGCCCTGTCGACAATTTGATCCATCCGTAGTGATAGCCGTCCCCGGCAGTCATGCGCACTCCGAAATAAGCATCGGTCAGATTGACGGCATTTGTCAGATAGTTGTTGTCAATAAAACTCGTGCCTGAACCCACGGAACTTCCAGCTGCAATGGTTAATGCAGAAACCGCGGAGGCAGACGAACCATAACTCGCTAACGCACTAGTCCAAAAAGGGCCTTTTCCAAAATTCATGATACCACTCGCCGCAAAGTCGATTCTTGTGGTGCTGGAGTTTGAAATTGCAGTGTAAGCCAAGCCAGTCGTTGTGTTGAAAACGACAGCTCGCCAGTTGAAGGATCCGGTGGTTGTCACATCGGCGAAATCCGTCACCACCACCGAACCGTGGGCGGCAGAAGCGCCCAGCGCCATAGCGCTCAGCGTCAAGGTTGGACTGATGAATCGGCGGGACGAATTGGCTTTGATGAGTTTTTCATTCATGACGGGGTCTATTTTTGATAGTGGAACAGCAGTGTCAATCGTTTTAGAGTTGGCAGTTTCGCCACCCAAGCGCAACGGCAGCAAATCCCATGCCAACACCGCATCCACTCAAGCGGTGAGAACCCTTATCCAACCGGCGAGAATCCTTTTCCAACCGGTGAGAATCCTTTTCCAACCGGTGAGAATCCTTTTC
>CAJXYV010000030.1 GCA_913063525.1 uncultured Verrucomicrobiota bacterium | reverse complement strand
AGCTTGACCGGAGCAAATGCCGCAGCGGATGCCGACCCGGACAAGGACGGAATCAAGAACAGCGTCGAGTACGTGCTCGGTGGCAATCCAACGGTGTCTGACGCCGCGACGATCGCTCCGACCGGTGCCAAGTCGGGAAGCAACTACGTCTATACCTTCAAGCGGACGGACGTTTCCGAAGCCAACACCACGGTGTCTGTCGAGTACGGCAACAACCTGAGCGGTTGGACCTCCTACTCGGTAGGCGCGACCACGTCATCGCCAGTGGTCGTCACGGAAAATGATACTGCTGCAGACACGGTGGTGGTCACGATCCCGAACGCAGGCGCCGCGAAGTTCTTCGCTCGCCTCAAGGTGATCGTGCCATAAGTCCTTGCGCTGAGTTGAAAGCCCATCAGGGCTTTTGATCTCGAATCGCATTTATCAAGAGCTGCGGGTGATCCAATCACCCGCAGCTTTCTTTTTTAGGCATGGCCGTCAGCGCGCCGCGCTGCTGATGTGATTCTGAAGAGGAAAATAGAACCGCAGATGAACGCGGATAGACGCAGATCATCAAAGATTCGATTGTTAATCGGCTTCTTAAAATCAACGTTGATCCGCGTCCATCCGCGGTTCATTTCTCTTGAGGATCAAAAGAGCAGCAGACTTTGCAAAGTGCAGTGGCTGGTAACGGCCGAAAAGCCTGGCTTCTTGCCACCCTAGGCTGGTTTTACGGCATCAAACCGAGGCGGCAGTGCTCCAGTTGGGTAATCCGTAAATCCTGAATCAGTGAGCGGTGGAGGCGATATTGCGCGCGTGGCGGCCGTAGACCCCCTCGAAGATCGGGCTGGCCATCAGGGTCGTGACAATGGCCATGATGACGAGAATGGCAAAAAGTTTGGGGCCGATGACGCCTTTTTGCAGGCCGATGTTGATGATAATCAGCTCCATCAGGCCGCGGGAGTTCATCAGCGCGCCGATGGCTAGGGCGGTGCGGTTGTCTTCGCCATTGAGCCGGGCCGCGGCCCAGCAGGCGACGCCTTTGCCGAGGGTGGATGCCAGCAGGACGACGATGGCGACAAAAAGAATCGACGGTTCTAGCATCACCGCGAGCCGGGTGTTGAGGCCGGAGAAGGTGAAAAACATCGGCAGCAGGAAAATGACGGTGAAAGGTTCCAGCTTGCGGGTGACCTCGGTGGTGAGGACTCCGCGCGGCATGGCGATGCCGAGGATGAATCCGCCAAACACGGCGTGGATGCCAATGATGTCAGTGAACCAGGCGCTGAGGCAAAACAAGGTCAGCACGATGGTCAAGATGGTGGAACTGACGGCGCCCTCGCGTTCGGCCACACGCCCGAGGGAGGCGAGCGCGCGCTTGCCGACGGTCAGCATGGCGGCGGCGTAAAGTCCGCCGCCGATAATCGCCACCACCGCGATCATGGGTCCGCCGCCAAAACTGGCCAGCACGATGGCCAGCACGCACCAAGCCGCGGCATCGTCGATCGCCCCGGCAGCCAAGGCGAGGGTGCCGAGTGAGGTGCCGGACAATCCGCGTTCATAGATGATGCGCGCCAGCATCGGGAAAGCGGTGATGGCAATGGCAGCGCCGAGAAACAGCGCCGCTTGGTACACCTCGGTTTTGGCCGAAAACAAGCCGGGGACTTTGACCAACCAAGGCGCGAGCACGGCCCCGAGGATGAACGGCACCAGCATTCCCGCGATAGAGACGCTGGCGGCACTGCGCGCGCGGCTGCGGAAGAGATCGGTGCGGAATTCCATCCCCACGAGGAACATGTAAAGCCCGACCCCGAGCTGGGACCCGACGTAGAGGATGCCGCGCGTTTCTGCGGAAAAGAGTTTGGCGCTGACATCTGGCCACAGCAGCCCGAGCAACGAGGGGCCGAGCAAGACCCCTGCGATCATTTCCCCGACCACTTGCGGCTGGCCGATTTTTTTGCCCAGCCAACCGACCGCCCGACAAACGAGCAGGATGACGGCCATCTGGAGAAAAAACGAGGGCGCGAGGCTCTGCATGAACGAGAAATCAGGGCTACCCTCTAACTAAGCAACCTTTTTGTGACGCCCTCAGTTAGCGGGCGGCAGATCGCTGTTCCACTGCCAGCCCGGGTGGTGGACGTAAGCGAGCGATTCTTTGACCGTCATGCTCTGTTTGGCGGTTTCGATGAAGCGAGCACGGCGGGCTTCGAAGCGGAGACGATCCTCCTCGGGCGGTGTGAACCCCGCGCGGTGGGGAGTCTGATTCCCCACCAGCATGACGAGGTAACCTTCGAGGCCAAAGTCATTGAGCACACTCGGAATCCGGTAACGGCAGAAGCCAGTGGGGCCGTTCTCTTCGTAGAATTCGACCAAGCGCTGGATCTCGCCGATGTTGGTGTGGGCGCGGCAGTGCTGCCAGAACGGCGTGTCCATCGCGGTGTTGAGCATGTAGTGGAGCGCAAGGAAGTCGCGGATGTCGATCCAGCTTTGGCTCGATTGCTCATTGTAAAGATCGCGCATGCCGGGCGTGGGTCTGCGCTGGCTGCGGGTGATCATTTCGACGAGGTCCTGGACCTTGCCGCAGACGATCATCAGCGCGGTGGCTTCGAGTGGCTCGACAAATCCGCCGGCATTGCCGATGGCGACGACGTTTTCGACCCACTGGCGTTTGTAATAGCCGGAGCGGAATTTGACGATGCGGGCGTTTTTGGGGGCTTTCGGGTTTTTGCGGAGGAACTCGGCCCTGGCGTCATCGTCGGAGATAAATTGCGACGAATAGACGTAGCCGCGGTTGACGTGGTGTTCGTGTTCGATCTGCCAGGCCCAGCCCGCGTCCATTTGTTCGGCGGTGGTGTAGGGCAGGATCGGCTCATCCGTCCGATCCCAGCCACCGACCACCGCGCGGTCGCAGAAGAGCGAGTCGCTGAAACTCACAAATTCTTCGCCCAGCGCCTTGCCCAGCAACTCGCTGCGGAAGCCGCTGCAGTCGATGAAAAAGTCGGCTGCCAGCCGTTGCCCGTCTTCCAGATGCACGGCGGCGATGCTGCCATCGGCGGCTTTTTCCGCCTCGGTCACTCTGCCGTCAACGATCTCGACGCCGAGTTCGCGGGCGGTCAGCTCGAGCACGTTCACGAGTTTTTCGTTTTCGATGTGGAATGCCTGCCAGCCCTGGATGTCGGGGCAGCCATTCTCTTGGCGCGGGAAAACCTTGTCTTCCCGCATCAAGGCCGATGGCAGACTGACGCTGCTGAACTCGTCTTCGCAGTAATAGCCGTTGGCCATCTGCAACTCAGCGGCGGTGACGTCGAGCTGTTGGTCGAAGGTGTAATCGAAGCGGCCACGCGCACCCCACAGGAAACGGATGCCGAGTTTCCATGTCGGCTGGGCGATCTCGTAGAACTTCTTTTTGCTGATGCCGAGGTATTCGAAGAGGTGCTTGGGGAAGTTCGGGGTCGTGCCTTCGCCGACGCCGATCACGCCGATGTCCGGACTGCGGACGATCCGGACATGAATTTGGGGAATTTTGCGCTTGAGCGACAACGCCGCGATGAGACCGGCACTGCCGGAGCCGACAACAAGAATATCTTGGATCATGGAAAGTAACCGCGGTGAGGCGGAATTTGGGTTTGTGCCGAACGATTTCGTTACGACGATCCGGAAGATAATTTTTGGCCTCAGCGCGTCCAGCCAAAAAGCCGGACGCGCCGAGGAAAAATGCGAGGCGCTGTTACGAGCGATGCGTCCACGCAGGGAGGCGGACGATTTCGCCACCTTTGAGCGCGGATTCGTGGGCGAGAATGCCGGTGCAGGTGATGTTCGCACTTTCGACGGCGTTGGGGTACGCGTCGGTTTGGGTTTTGAGCATCTGGATGAATTGATGCGCGAGGTGGGGGTGGGAACCGCCGTGTCCGCCACCCTGAGTAAACGACAAGTGATCGCCACCTTCTTCACCGCCATACACGCCGCCGGTGGTGAACGCTTGGATTTCCGCCGGCAGGTAGTGGGCGTAGTCGGGGCACTTGACCTCGCTGGGGATTTCCGGCTCGGGAAGTTTCGCGGTGTGGATGACCAGCGGCTGGTGCTCGATGAGCGGCCACTCGACGGATTGTTTTGTGCCGTAAACTTCGAATGATTCGCGGTATTGGCGTGCCACGTCGAAGAGCGAGCGATGGAGCTGGGCCGAGAGATCGCTGTCTTTGAATTTGATGTGGCAAGTTTCGACGGCGAAGGTGGAGCCATAGCAGGCGTGCATTTCCTCCGCGATGGTGCCGGAGCCGAAACAAGAAACATAGTCGGCCTCGCCGCGGGTCAGGCCGAGGATGGGACCGACGCAGTGGGTGGCATAGTGCATCGGCGGCAGTCCGGGCCAATAGCCAGGCCAGCCTTCCATGTCTTGCTGGTGGGAGGCTTTGAGGAACTGCACCTTGCCAAGTTCGCCCTTGTCATACATTTCCTTCATGAAGAGGAATTCGCGGGCGTAGACCACGGTTTCCATCATCATGTATTTCAAGCCGGTTTCTTTCACCAGCTCGACGATCTGGCGGCATTCCTCGACCGTGGTGGCCATCGGCACGGTGCAGGCGACGTGTTTGCCGGCCTTGAGCGCTTGGATGGCTTGGCGACCGTGATCGGGGATCGGCGAGTTGATGTGAACCGCGTGGATGTCGGGATCTGCTAGCAGATCTTCGTACGAGGTGTAGCGTTTTTCGATGCCATATTTGTCGCCGACTTCATCCAGCTTCGAGCGGGTGCGCTGGCAGATGGCGGCCATGTTGGCGTCGGGGTGGCGCTGATAGATAGGGATGAATTCGGCTCCGAAGCCGAGACCGACGATGGCAATGTTGATACCTGACATGATGACGCGAGGGTTTGATTAAGGTGGTGAAAAAAGCTGTTGGAGAAACGCGAGTCCGCGCGACGCGAATTCATCCTGCGTGGCGGTGAAGCGCTTCCAGATGCAAACGGCCGCGGCGAGGTCGCGATTATCGGGCGTGAATGACTCGATGACAATGGAGCCGTCGTAGTGAATTTCGCGCAGCGCATCGCGGAACGAGGTCCACGGCGTGAGGCCGGTGCCGGTGACGCCGCGGTGGTTTTCGCTGACTTGGACGTGGATCAGATCCTTGCCCGCCGCGCGAATGGCCGCAGCCAGATCGGGTTCTTCGATCGTCATGTGGAAGGTGTCGATCATGACCTTGGCGGCGGGATGGTCGATGTCGCGGATCATCCGCAGCGAGTCGGCGGTGCTGTTGACCAGATCGGTTTCGAAGCGGTTAATCGGCTCCAGCGCGATGGCCAGCCCGCGATCGGCAGCGGCTGCGGAAACATGGCGCAGCTCACTGACGGCGAGATCCCACTCGCGCTGACGTTCGTCGGCGGGGAGTTGGCGCGCTTTACCGACTTGCGAATACATCGGCCCCGCCACGAAACCCGCATCGAGCGTGGCGGCGATGTCGAGACAGTCGTTGAGATAGGCGCGGCACGAGCTGCGCACGGCAGAGTCGGCGTGAGTCAGATCGCGGCCGGGGCCAAAAGCGCCGCAGACGTGGGCTTTCAACCCGAGATCGTTGAGAATAGGTCGCAACGCGGCGGCATCAACCAGCGCGGGATCTTCGATCGGCAGTTCCACCGCTTTGAAGCCCAGCGCCGCGATATTCTTCAGCAATTCCGCATCCGACGAGCGAAAAGGCGAAGTCCACAGCCACGTGCTGGCACCAAATGTGAGAGGCATAAAAATTGAAGGAAGAGTGAGTCAGATCGGCGGCGCGTTTGGCAGTATGGGATAAGATCATACTGCAAACCGAGTTGGCGGCTTGTAGACTTCCGCCGAATTTGTGTATGATCCCGACGCAAATTGTTCAAAATCGATTGAACCGCCGTCCCCGATTCGCAGGATCGGCTATTTTCGCTCCAGCCGATACGCGCTGGCGGTTTGTCCTACATGGCGGCGGAACTGGCGTGCGAAATCACTGTGATCGTAGAAGCCGACTTCCAGCGCGATGTGGGTCACGGGGAGGTCGGTGCGGGTGAGCAGGTCGCACGATTCAATGATGCGCGTCCGGATCAAGAAATCCTGCGGCGACATTTGGAAGGTTTGGCGGAATTTGCGCTCGAACTGGCGGATCGACATTTTCGCAATCTTTGCCAGCAAGGGGACATCGAGTTTTTCGCGGAAGTGGATTTTCAAATGGTCGGCCACGGCTGCGAGCTCCAGGTAAGGCTGCATGGCCGCACGCTGGGCCTCGTAACTGCTGACGGTGCCACAAAGCCCGCAGATTTTGCCGGCGTTGTCGAAAAGCGGCAGCTTGTTGGTCGTGTACCACTCGGGTTTGCCTTCGTGGTTTGGAAAAAGTTCGATGATCCCGAGCAGCGGCTTGCCCGTGGAGAAAACAAGAGTGTCGTCCTTGAGGTATTTTTCGGCGAGGCGGGGAGGGAAGATTGAATCGTCGGTCTTGCCGATGATTTCAGATTCGGAGCTAAAACCGCAGCGTTTGACGAAGGCGGGATTGCCCGCCATCAAGCGCCCCTGGAGGTCTTTGGAGAAGAACAGCGTGCCCGCCAAGAAGTCAAACAGGTGCCGAAATTGTCCCGGTGGAAGTTGCGTTGCCCAGATTTTGAATTCGCTCTCAGCACTCATCTGGCGGAATCATACACAAACAACGCGCAATCCTACAAGCCTACATTGCTTGAAATAGCGCAGACTATCGCTACGTTTACTCCGCCGTTCGGATTGAACCAACCTACGCCTTCGCTTCGCATGAAAAAACTTTTGTTTCTCCCGCTCGGGATTTTGGCCACTTCCGTGGGCTTTTCTCAGAATTTGAAACCCGCCGCGGAGGATGCCCGCCGCGTGGAAATCTTGTTCCTCGGCGCGCCCACGGCGAATCATCCGGCGCACGATCCGGTCGAGCGATACCGCGTTTTGAAAAAGGCGCTCGGCGTGGCAGGCATCAATTTCACCTACACCCAAGATCTCGCGGACATCCGCCGCGAGGTGCTGGATCACTACGATGGGGTGATGCTTTATGGCAACTGGAAGCAGAACGAGGCGATGGATCCCGCGCAGGAGAAGGCCCTACTCGACTACGTCAACAACGGCGGCGCGTTCCTGCCGATCCACTGTGCCTCCGCGTGCTTTGGCGGGTCGGAGGGGTTTGTGAAACTGGTGGGCGGTCATTTCAAATCCCACGAAACGGCGGTCTTCCGCACGACCATTGCCGCCCCCGACCACCCCGTGATGCGCGGGTATGAGGGATTCGAGACTTGGGATGAAACCTATGTCCACGATCGTCTAACCAACGATCGCAGCCTGCTCCAACTCCGCGACAAGGAGCCCTGGTCCTGGGTCCGCACCCAGGGCAAAGGCAAGGTTTTCTACACCGCGTATGGCCACGACATGCGCTGCTGGGGGCAGCCGGGCTTCCACGAATTGCTGCGCCGCGGGATCCTCTGGAGCGTCGGCCCGGAAGTCCGTGCCAAACTCACCGCCATGAAACTTCCGAGCCTGGAGAGCGAAGAAATGGTGCTGCCCGGCTACCGCGAGCACAAAACCATCACCAGTGGCCAAAAGCCGTTGTCACCCGCCGAGTCGATCAAGCTCGCCCAAGTCCCTAACGGCTTCGACATCTCGCTGTTTGCCAGTGAGCCCGACATCGTCAATCCGATTCACCTGACCTGGGATCATCGCGGCCGCGCGTATGTCATCGAGACGGTCGACTACCCGAATAACCTCCAAGCCGGCAACCTCGGTCACGACAAAATCCACCTCTGCGAAGATAGCAACGGCGACGGCAAGGCCGACAAGTTCACGCTCTTCGCCGACAAGCTTTCGATTCCGACCTCTGCGGTTTTTGTCAACGGCGGCCTCGTTTGCACCAACGGCCCGGACATGATTTTCCTCAAGGACAACGATGGCGACGGCAAGGCCGATGTCCGCCAAGTCCTGTTCACCGGCTTCAACACCCACGACACCCACGCGGGTGTTTCCAATCTCCGCTACGGCTTCGACAACTGGATCTACGCCACGGTCGGCTATGCTGGCTTTGAAGGCACGGTCGGCGGCGAACACCTGAAATTCTCCAGCGGCGTCTTCCGCTTCAAGCCCGACGGCAGCCGCCTCGAATTCCTGCAAAATACGACCAACAACACTTGGGGCCTCGGTTTCACTTCCGACTTCGACATCCTCGGCTCCACCGCCAACGGCAATCCGTCGTGGTACTACACCTTCGCCAAGGACCTTTACGACAAGTCAGGTGTCGCCCAGCCCCGCACCCCGCGCGGCGACGACAATCCGTTTTTCTTTCCGTCGTCGATGGACATTCGCCAAGTCGACCAGCTCGACCGCTATACGGCCGGTTGCGGCCATGCGTTTTACACCGCCAGCCGCTTCCCGGAAAGCTATCGCGACCGCATCGCCTTCGTCTGCGAACCTACGGGAAAACTCGTCGGGCAGTTCGATGTCGCAGCCAAGGGCGCGGGCTTTGTTTCGACCCAGCTGCCAAACAATCTGTTCTCCAGCGCCGACGGCTGGACGGGCCCCGTTTTCGCCGAGGCCGGCCCCGATGGCGCCGTCTGGATCTGCGATTGGTATAACCTCATCATCCAACACAATCCGACCCCTAGCCGCAACTCCGCCGGCTACGACGCCAAGACCGGTCGCGGCGGCGCTTACGAGTCGCCAGTGCGCGACACCGCGCTGGGCCGCATCTTCCGCGTCTATCCGAAGGGCAGCGCTAACGACACCCCGCCGAAATTCGTCCCCGGCGATCTCGATTCTCTGCTCGCGGGCCTCGCCCATCCCAACCTCTTTTGGCGGCTCCAAGCCCAGCGCCTGATCGTCGAATCCGGCTCCCAAGCCGCTGCCGCGAAACTGAAGGAAGTGGTCACGTCCACCCCCGTCACGGCCACCAACCGTGCGGCGATCCACGCATTTTACGCCCTTCAAGGCCTCGGCGCGCTGGATGCTGGTACGGTCAAAGCCGCACTGGCTTCCAGCAGCCGCGGTCTGCGCCGCGCCGCGATCGCCCATGCCCCGCTCGACGACACCCTGCCCGATGTTCTGATCAAAAACGCTGTCATCTCTGGCACTGATTCCCGCGAACTGGCCGAAACTTTTGCCAGTCTCGCCCGGCTCGCTCCCTCGCCGCGGATCTTGGCCGCACTCCAGGCGACTCTTGCCGCGAATCCAGGCATCAGCGCCGATCCCACGCTCAACGACGCATGGCAGATCGCCTCCCGCCACCACGATTCGAAAACCGCGCCCGTCGTGGTCAAGGCGATGCTGCGCAAAAACGTCCCCGATCCCGCAGTTCACGCCCGCGGGCTGGCCGTTTTCAACCGCACCTGCATCGCTTGCCACGGGGCGGAAGGCAAGGGTGTCCCCGGCGCGTTCCCACCACTCGACGAGTCCACATGGGTCACGAGCGATCCGGCCATTTCTGCCCGCATCGCGCTCTCTGGCCTGCAAGGTCCGATCACGGTGGCGGGCCAGAATTACTCCAACGTCATGCCTCCGCACGGTGATCTCAAGGATTCTGAAATCGCCGACGTCCTCACCTACGTTCGCCAATCTTGGAGCAATGACGCGCCCGCCGTCGCCGAAGAAACCGTCAAACAAGTCCGCGCCCAATCGGGCAATCGCAGCACGCCATGGACAGTCGACGAGCTCAAAGCGGTGAGAGATTCAAATTAACGTCCTACAAGGTCTCTTCAACGCGTTGGAAAGACTCTTCGACGGGTTGGAGAGTCTCTTCAACCGGTTTGAAAGACTCTTCGGCGAGTTGGAAAGACTCTTCAACGCGTTGGAAAGACTCTTCAACGAGTTCGAGAGTCTCTTCAACCGGTTTGAAAGACTCTTCAACGACTTGGAAAGACTCTTCGGCGAGTTGGAAAGACTCTTCAACGACTTGGAAAGACTCTCCGACGAGTTGGAAAGACTCTTCAACGAGTTCGAGAGTCTCTTCAACCGGTTTGAGAGACTCTTCGGCGGGTTGGGGAACCTGCGCTTGCAGTGACGCGCGCATCTCGGTAACACCTTGGGCGTGGCCGCGAAAGCAAAGACGAATCCCCAGAACGCCGGAAATTTTTTCGCGGTGGTCGGGAGCGATGAGGGGCTGGTGCGCGAAAAGGCGTTGCTGCTCTACAACGAGCTGACGGGCGGGGTGGACGATGGCTTTACCCACGAGACGATCGACGGGATTGCGGATAATTCAGAGTCGGCGCATGAGATTTGCTCCACGACGGTCCAGGCGCTGCTGACGATCCCGATGTTTGGCGGCGACAAGGTGGTGTGGCTGCGGAATGCGAATTTCCTGGCGGACAACGTGACAGGCCGATCGCAGCGGACGGAGGCGGGCGTGGAAAGCCTGCGGGCGACACTGGAAAAGGGCATCCCGGACGGGGTGAAGTTTTTGCTAACCGCGCAGGGGGTGGACAAGCGGCGCTCGTTTTGGAAATACATCGAAAAGGCCGCCGACGTGCAGGTCCACGACCGCATCGACACCAGCCGCGACGGTTGGCAGGAGCAGGTGGCGTCGCTGGTGACGGGCCGCGCGCGGGAGCTGGGGCTGCGCTTTGAGCGCGATGCGATGGAACTTTTTGTGATGCTGGCAGGCGAGCAGACGCAGCAGATCGGCAACGAGCTGGATAAGCTGGATCTTTATCTGGGCGAAGAGCGCCGCGAGGTGACCGAGGAGGATGTGCGCCTGCTGGTGCCGCTGAGCCGGGCGGCGGTGGTGTTTGAAATCGGCAAGGCGATTCAGCTGGGCAATGCGATGCGGGCGATCCAACTGATCGACGAGCAGCTGGAGGCCGATGAGTCGGCAATCGGGATCATGCGCGCGTCGATCATCGGGGTGGTGCGGAACTTGTTCATGGCCAAGCTGATCATCGACAAGTTCAAGGTGCCGACGGGCAACTACAGCGCGTTTTCGGGCGGGCTGAACCGTCTGCCCGAGGCGGACCGTGCATGGCTGCCGCAGAAGAAGGACGGCAGCGGTGTGAATGTGTTCCCGATTTTCCTGGCGGCGGAGAACGCGCAGAATTTTGAGCTCAGCGGGTTGCAACACGTGATGGAGGCAACGCTGAAAGCCGACCAGGCGCTGGTCACGACGGGGCTGGATCACCGGCTGGTGCTGCACCGCTTGATCGTGGAAATCGCGGCGGCGAGGAAAAAGCCGGCGGCGCGGCGGTGAAACTCACAGCCCCCCATGCAGACTTCCACTGACCTCGCCCAGATGGCGAAAATCGCCTGGCGAAACAACGCGCGCTGCATCGGGCGATTGTTCTGGAACACGTTGGAGCTGCTGGACGCGCGGACGGCAAGCACGGCCGACGAGGTGTTTGAGGCCTGCGTGGCGCATCTGCGTTATTCGACGAATGGCGGGCGCATTCGCTCGGCAGTGACGGTTTTCAACGAGGCGGCGGAGGGCGCGCGAGGGATCCGGATCTGGAACACGCAGTTGATCCGCTACGCGGGCTACCAGGCGCGGGACGGCTCGGTGATGGGCGATCCGCAGCAGCTGGAGTTTACGAACAAAATCACGGCGCTGGGCTGGCAGCCGCCGCGCGAACCCAGCGCCTTCGACGTGCTGCCGCTGGTGATCGAGATGCCAGACCGGCCGCCGCAGATTTTCCGGCTGCCTCAGGATGCGGTGATGGAGGTGGCGATTTCGCACCCTGATCTGGAATGGTTTAGCAAGCTGGGGCTGAAGTGGCACGCGCTGCCGGCGGTCTCGGACATGGCGCTGGTGGGCGATGGCCGACGCTACCCAGCCGCGCCATTCAGCGGCTACTACATGGGGACTGAGATCGCGTCGCGGAACCTCGGCGACGAGGGACGCTACCACCTTTTGCCGCTCATCGCGGAGAAGATGGGCCTGAACATCACGGAGCGGCGGATGCTGTGGAAGGACCGCGCGCTGGTGGAATTGAACACGGCGGTGCTGCATTCGTACCGCGAGGCCGGGGTGGCGATCGTCGATCATCACACGGCGTCGGCGCAGTTCATGCAACACGTGGCCAAGGAAGAAGGCTGCGGCCGCAAGGTGCCGGGGGATTGGTCGTGGCTGGTGCCGCCGATGTCAGGCTCGGCCTGTCCCGTGTTTCACCGCTACTACGACGAAAGCGAGCCGGAGCCCGCATTCGTGGCGCAGGCGCGGGCGTGGTAAGTGCTAGCGTGAGGATTGCCATGGGTCCGACTCCAGCCCCGGCACCCGCCGATTTCCCCGCGCCGCGCCGGATGTAGTCCCGCTTTCAAGCGGTCTTCTCCTACCCCGCCGACGCGGCACGGCAAGCCGCCTTGAAACCCCAAAATTTCAAAAAGATTCTATTAAGATTTCCCGATCATCTCGCTAAATCCACTAAATATGACGCATTTTTCCGGTTGACGCTACCAGATGTGGGGTTAGGTTCTCTGAAGTAGATCACCACTCAAGACCATGCGTTGCATCCAGTGCGGTTCCCAGAAGGACAAGGTTCTCGACTCCCGTTCATCGCGAGAGGGGGCGGCGATTCGTCGTCGCCGCGAGTGCTTGAAATGCGGGTACCGCTACACAACCTTCGAACAAATCGAGCGCACGGGGCTGCGAGTGGTGAAGCGCAACGGCGAACGAGAGGCCATGAATCGCGAAAAGCTGATGGGCGGCCTAGTCAAAGCCTGCGAGAAGCGGCCTGTGCCGATCGATCGGCTCGACCGCGCGGTGGAGGAGATCCTCGCCGAGCTGCACACGGACCACCTCATCGAGGTGCCATCCTCCATCATCGGCGGCAAGGTGATGGACAAACTCTATCAAATCGATCCCGTCGCCTATGTGCGTTACGTTTCGGTTTACCGCCAATTCGAGAACGTCAACGAGTTCATTCAGGAAATCCAGGCATTGACGCATCGTGCGGCGGCCGACCCCTTCCAAAAGCGCCTGTTTCAGGACTGATTCCAGCCGCCCCTTTTCACCCAACTCTTCAAATAACCGTGATCGCCTTTATCGCCAATCGCCCAGCGCTGCAAATCGGTCGCTACCAAGTGATGGATTACGACACGGCGTGGCTGGACGATGCGATTCGCCGCGCGGCGCTGGCCGCCGAGCGCGAGGATTTCCCGTTTGTCGCGGACATCCGCAGCGGCATCGTGCAGTACTTGGAAACCAAGTGCCCGCTGAAGTTGCTGCACCTCGAAGACTTGTTCGACCGGGTGCGCCAGATGCTGGTGAAAATCGGCTGCGAGTCGATTGCGGCGAAGTTGGAGCTGCTCGCGCCACCGGTGACGGTCTCCCTGGTCCGTGCGGCGCTGGAGGCTGGCAATGGGTTCGAGCTGGCGTTTTTCAAGACGCTGCGCACCGAGCTGAGCGATTTGCGGGCCGTCGGGGCGGAGGAGATTCGCTTCGTCGGTCTGCGGGAAAGTTCGCTGATCCTGCGCGGTTCCGCGAGCTGGAACAAAGACTGCGCGGCATTGCTTGCCGAAATCCAGGCGTTCCTTAGTGCTTGGGATCGCGATCAGCCAAAGGACCACCGCCCGCTGCGGCTGCAGGTGGAAAACTGAGTCCTGCTGTGGCTCGCGCAGCGGCAGCTTGCTAAGGCCGGGGTGAATCCGCTGAGGCCCAATGCCCAAGGAAATGAAGTGGAAAAGGAAGCGCCGCAGGCTGGCGAATCATCCGACAATCCGACCTTGACAGGGCTTGGGCCGGTGGTCTCTTTTGGTCGTCAGCTCTTATGCCGAAAAAAACTCACAGAAAATTCCCAAAATTCTCGGTTTCCTGTTCTGCGTTTTTGGCGTGTTCCGTTCTGGGTGCCGCGACCACAGCAAGTGTCGAGGCCCAGCCGGCAGCCGCTGCGGCTGCACCTGTTTCTCCCGCCACCCTAAACCGGCTGTTTTCTGAGGGAGAGGCTGCTTTTGCGGCAAAGGATTACCCCGCAGCGATCGCCAAGATCCAGGAGCTGCTGCAAAGTTTGGGCGGCAATAAAGACGCGCCACTGGAGCTGCTTTATTTCAACATCGGTCTGGCCAATCTGCTGGGGGAAAAACCCGCCGAGGCGGAAGTCGCTTTTGGCGAGTGTTTGAAGCGGTACCCGAAGGGCGAGTACGCCAGTCGCTGCTATCTCGGCATGGGCCGCGCCCTCATTTTGCAAGGAACTCCGGAGAAGAAGCAGCTGGCGATCGATGCGCTGAAAGTGGCTGCGGCGGACCCGAAATTCCGCTCGGAGGCGGGCCTCTGGCTCGGCCAAGTCTACTCGGATCTGGGCAAACGCGACGAGGCGATGAATGTCTTCAAGAGCCTGATGGGCTCGGACGTGCGCTCGCCGCAGCAGACAACAGCAGCGACCGAGGTGATCGGGCTGCTGGCAGATGCGGGCAAGCTGGAGGATTTGATCGCCTACCTCGACCGCCTCAACAACCAGTCGGGAGTTCGCAACGCCATCGCCTGGTATGTCAACCAAGTCATCGTCCGTGGTGACGAGATGGTGGGCAGCCAGTCGTACGATACGGCCTTGGCTATTTACCGCACGGTGCCGCCGCGCAGCCAGATTATCGAAATTCAGAAGGCGGCGCTGGAAGTCCAGCGCAGGGATCTCAAACTGCTGGAAAACACCGTCAAGGCAGAGGAGGCGAAGCCGCTCAACCAACGTTCCAGTGCGTCTGAACTTCTCAATAACCTCAAGCCCGCCGTTGAACTGGCTGAAAAGGCTTTGGCGGCGATCGAGGAAAAAGCGGACCTGGATGCCGCGCTGCTGATGCGGCGCGCCCGTTGCCTCTATTATCTGGAACGCCACGAGGAAGCGCTGGTGTGTTTCCGCGCGCTGCGCACCAAGTATGCGTCGGCACCCGATGCCAAGGCCGCGGCCTATGCGGAAATCGTCATTCTCAACAAGCTCAAGAACATCCCGGAGATCAAGGCACTGTGCGACGCCTACCTGCGCAAGTACCCCGATGCCGAAAACGCCGAACAAGTCGCCACGCTGGCGGGCGAGGTGCTGGTGCAGAGTGGCAATTGGCAGGAAGTCGGCAGTTTCTACCGCAACCTCGAGACGAAGTTTCCCAAGTCCGAGAGTCTCGACCGCTACACCTTTTTCCAAGGCGTGGCGATGTTCCAAGACGGCAACTTCAAGGAATCGACGCCGCTCTTCACGAATTTCCTGAAGAATTTCCCTGAAAGTGCCTTGGTCGAAAACGCCCTCTACTATGTGGCGATGTCGAACTTCCTGACCAACGAGTACAAGAAGACGCTCGCCAGCTGCACCGAGTATCTCTCGCGCTTTCCCGACGGCCGCTACGCGGGCGACATGCGCTATCGACTCGCGTTTATTGATTTCAACGACAAGGACGTGGACCAGTCCGACAAGATCATCCGCGATCTGGGCACCTTCTTGGGCGAACATCCGGATGACTCCGCAGCGGGTTCGATGTTGTGCCTCGTCGCCGACACTTATAAGAAAAAGAAATCGGACAAGCCGGACGAGCTCGCGCAGTTTGAAAATCTGGCTCTTGAAAATTATAAAAAGGCCGTGGATTCCGACAGCCCTGACGACGTGATCCAGTATGCGCTGGATTCGGCGACGGCGATGCTGCAAAGTAAAAAGGATTGGGCGGGAATCGCCGCGCTGCACAGCGGATTTCTCCAGCATAAGCCTGACAGCGCGCTGGCGCTGATGTCCGCGACCCAAGTCGCCAAGATGAAAGCGCGCGAAGGCAAGAGCGCGGAAGCCGCCGAAATGCTGGCGAATTCACTCAAGTCGCGCATCGGCAACCCGACCAGCGAACAGGTCGAGTTCTTGATCGATGAACTGGTCAAAACCGTGGTCCCGCCGCGCAAGAAGGCGGTGGAGGTCGATGTGGATGCTCTCGACAAGCAACTGGTGGACATCCTCAACAAGGCCATCGAGGGCAAGGAAAACGCGACGACCAACGCCCGCGTCTACTATGCCCGCGCCCGTCTTGCGCAATTGCTGAAGCGGGCGGATCGTTCGGATCTTTATCTCAAGGGCATCGCGACCATCAATGCGAAGGATCCAGCGGTCCTCAGCCCGGCGCTACTTGCAGTCTCCGGCGACATTCTTCTCAAGCTGGGCAACTTGAACGAGGCCGAGACGATGTTCAAACGGCTCAATGACCGCTATAAGGACGGGATGTTTGCCGACGCGGGCCCTGTCGGGATGGGCTACATCGCCCTCGCGCGGAAACAGCCGGCAGAGGCACTGGCCATTTTCAATGCCGCTTTGGAGCAAAATCCCGGCATGTCGCGCTTCAAGGAGACAACGCTGGGGAAATTGCAGGCCATGCTGGAGCTCGGTCAATTTGAGCCAGCGGAAAAACTCGCGCTGCAAGTGGTGGGCGACAAAATGTTCCGCGGCGAGACGGCCGGTAAAGCGTATCTCTTTCTCGGCCAGGTTTACCGCAAACAATCGGAAAAGGCCGCTGACCCCGAGGCGAAAAGCGAATTACTGAAAAAGGCCCACGGCACCTATCAGCGGGTTTACGTCGCCTACCAAAGCACTCCCGATGTCTGTGCCGAAGCTTATTGGCAGGCTTACGAGACCGCCACCGCCCTCGGCAACAAAGAGCTCGCGGATGAAACGATCAAAGCACTCGCTGCCAATCCCAAACTTCAGAACACCGAACGTGCCAAGAAGGCGGTCGCGTTAGCCCCATAATTTCTCCAAGCCATGATGTCCTCATCGAATCCATTCCGGTCCGTCCTGCTGACCTGCGCGACTGTCGTCCTGCCTTGGTCATGGGCCAGCGCGGCAGAGCCGGTCCGCATCGTTTTTCAGAACGGGCGATCGGCACCCCTTTCGGCAATGGCCCTGCAAGGAGACAAGTTGGTCGTCACGGCTGCGGTTGATGGCTATCTGCCGGGGCAAGCATTCCCTCTAACGATCGCC
This sequence comes from uncultured Verrucomicrobiota bacterium, assembly GCA_913063525.1. Lineage (GTDB taxonomy): Bacteria > Verrucomicrobiota > Verrucomicrobiia > Verrucomicrobiales > Akkermansiaceae > Luteolibacter. The sequence continues at coordinate 8,887 of CAJXYV010000030.1, read as the reverse complement.
GACCACATCTATGGCATCAAGCCTGCGGGATTGAACCCCGCCACCGCGCTCTTGCTGACAGGCAAATCGGCCGAGGCGCTGAAGCTGCTGGAGCCGATCGTCGCCGAGCACCGAATCACGGCTAAGATTGCTGGCAATTTCTGGGTCGAAGCTGCACGGGCCGCTCTTGTCGCCTATGCGGTGGAAGGCAATGCCGCGAAATGCACGGAAATCGGCAAGGAAATCTCTGACGCGACACCCGCCCAAGGCATCGACCCGTTTGTTTCTCTCGGCAAAGCGCTGTTGATGCCGACCACGGCCAAGGTCGCTGACAAAGAAGTCGCCTTCCGCGATCTAACGACGGGCAACCTCCCTGCCGATGTCGCAGCATACGCTTCATACTATCGCGCGAATTTGCTGAAAGGGGCCAAACGCGATGCCGAGGCTCTTGAGGCCTATCTGATGGTGCCGGGGCTCTACCCGTCGGGCAGCCTGATTCTCAATGCCGCCGCGGAGCTCAACGCCTCCGAACTGCTTGTGGCCCTCAACCGCCGCGAAGAGGCGATCGCTCTTCTGAATTCTTCCGTTCGCAACTCGGCCGACACCTTGTTAGCTGTGGAAGCCAACAAGCGCCTTGAAAGCCTGAAATAAACTGACCATCTTTCCATTCATTCACCTCTCACCACCTACGCTATGAAAAACACCATCCAAAAGGCTGTCTATGCAGCTCTTCTGTTCCTTCCTATGACCGCCTTCGGCGCAGAAGCGTCAAAGGCTACGGAGAAAACTTTCATCGACGTCCTCAAGGACGGCGGTTGGTGCATGTATCCGATCGGCCTGTTCTCGATCGCCACCGTCTGGCTGATCATCGACATCTGGTTCCGCACCAATGACAAAAAGATGGTCCCCGAAGAGGATATTTCTGTCGCCCAGCAGGCGTTCCTTGCCGGTGACTACATCGGCGCCTATCAGGCGATGAAGGCGGCAAGCAGCCCCTTTGCGATGGTCGTTCGTTCGGCTCTGGGCTCGGTCGGTTATGGCAAATCCGCCACGGAAGAAGCACTGATCGCCGAAGTGGATAAAGTGAACTCCACCCTCCAGACGCGGATCAACTATCTATCCGTTATCGGGGTTTGCACGCCGATGGTGGGACTGCTCGGCACGGTTTCAGGGATGCGCGGTGCTTTCGCCAGCCTCGGTTCCGCCGGCATCGGCGATCCTGCGGCGCTTTCGGGCCACATCGGTGAGGTGCTCATCGCCACGGCATCCGGTCTGTTCATCGCCATTCCGGCGTTCATGGGCTTCTATTTCCTCCGCAATAAACTTCAGTCTGGCGTCCACCACCTCGAAGAGGAAGCCGAGCGCCTGTTCCGCAACGCGCCGTATGATTACCTCAAGGACGCCGACGTCGGTCAGGAAGAAACCTTCGCGGCCCTGCCTAACTGGATTGAAAACCCACAAGGTGTCGCTTGAGTCACCCGTCAGGGATAATCCTAACACTAACGATCAAGAACCATGGCTGGCGGCGGCGGAGGAGGAGATAAGGGGGAACCTGAGTTTCAGATTGCTCCCATGATTGACGTGCTTCTCGTGTTGCTCATTTTCTTCATGAGCATCACGTCCGCCGAGGTCTTGAAAGTGGACAAGCACATCAAGCTGCCCGTTTCGGCCAACGCCAAAAAGCGCGATCCTGAAATGTCCAAACACGAGATTGCGATCAACGTCCGCTGGCAGACAAATGAGAAGAAGGCTCTGGTGCTGGTGGATGATCGCGAGTACCCGAATATTTCCGATCTGATACCCTACCTCAAGGAGCGGAGAGCGGCGGACGATAAGCTGCGCGCGGTCATTCGCGGCGATGCGCTTCTTCCGGCAATCGAAATCCAGCGGGTGATGAATCTGGTGGGTGAGGGCGGAATTGCCGACATCTCGTTCGCCGCCTCCAACAAATAAATTTCCATGAAAAGCCGTCGCAAAAGAAGGGAATCCTCAGAGGTCAACCTAGGGTTCCAGATCGCACCGATGATCGACGTGGTTTTCGTCATCATGCTTTATTTCATGGTGATGGCTGGGGCCGTCCAGGTCGAGAACGCCCACAACACCAAATTGCCGGGCACTGTCGCGACGGAGTCGGATACGCCACTTCCCGACGAAATCTCTGTCCGAGTCGAGGACGACGGCCAAGTTTACCTGAACGACGACCCTCTCGACACCCCCGAGAGCAAAACGCTGCCTGAGTTTGCAGGCAATCTCAACCAGCTCCGGGAAAGCAGCACTGCTTCCAAGTCGGAGGTGCTGGTGACCATTTACGCGAATGAATTCGCGCATTACGAGCGGGTGATTGATGTGCTCGACGCGCTCAGCCGCGCCAAGATTTCCAACGTGACCTTCCAAGCGGGAAGCCCGGACTAACCACGGGGATTTCCCACGTCATCGCCCAAATCAACTTCTAATATGGAATCTTACGATAACGAGGAAAGCGCTCCTCCGAGCCCGAAACGCAAAGCTGGTTTCTTCTCTAAAATCGGTGGCGGCGCTCTGATGTTTGCCGCTCTGATCCACGTGATTGGACTCATTGGTGGCGGCTTCTGGATTTTCCAGATCACTCGCGAACCCGAGAAAAAAGTCGACTTCATGCCACCCGGTGGCGGTGGCGGAGAACGTGGGGCAGAACACCAAGTCCAACAGAAAAAACGGGCTCAGATCACGCCGACCGCTAACGCCAAGCGGGTCTTTGCAGAAGGCGCTACGGCATCCTACGCCATCCCCGAGCAGGGAGACAACTTCGGCGAAATGTCGACTCTGAGTTCACTCAGCGGCGGCGGGATGTCCGGTGGTTTGGGGGGGGCGGGTAGTGGCAGTGGTTTTGGCAAAGGTGCGGGCGCAGGTGGTGGCCTTGGTGCGGGTGGTGGCGCGGGCAAACTGTTCGGACTCATTCCGGAAACGATGCGCAAGCGCTGTTCCAAGGAAGACCGCCTCGCTCGTCTGGCGGAAAACGGCGGCACTCCCGCTTGTGAGGAGGCAGTTCTCAAGGCGCTGCGCTGGCTCAAGAGCACCCAAAATCCTGATGGTTCTTGGGGTAAGTCACAAAATGCCGCGATGACGGGCTTCGCGCTGCTCGCCTACTTCGGCCATTGCGAAACGCCGGTCTCCGAGGAGTTCGGCGACTCGTGCATGAAGGGCATCGTCTATCTGGTGAATTTGGGCATGAAAAATGACGGCAAAATGGCCGATAATTTTACTGCCAACTCATGGCCCTACGAGCATGCGGTGGCCACCTATGCCCTCGGCGAAGCAACGACCTTCTGCAAGGATCTAAAAGTGGAGGTCCCTTCTCTTCCTGAAGTCGCTGAAAAGGCGGGGCAGTTCATCATCGACAACCAGCACAAAAATGGCGGATGGTCCTATCTTTATTCGACGGAGGGTGGCCATGTCGATGTCTCGGTCTCCGGGTGGCAACTGCAGGCATTGAAGGCGTGCAGCCACACCGAAATTAAATACAAGGGCTTAAACTCATGCATCACCAAGGGCCTCGCCTATCTGGATAGCAACCAAAATGATAATGGCGGCTATGGTTATGGCGACGATTTCAAGGGCAATCCGACCAAGCAGCCTGGGTCGAAACTTTCTTATCACACGCTTACGGGCGTGGGCATGCTCTGCAACCAAATGTGGGGCAAAGGCGCTCGCGCTGAAGTTCGCAAAGCCTCGAAGTACGTGCTGGAAAACACAAAATTTGACTATAATGGAGAGTTCTGTGATCTCTACGGCCACTATTACGAGTCGCAGGCGATGATGCAGCGCGGTGGCGATGACTGGAAACAGTACAATGCACTGTTCCGCGATCAGGTCTTGAACAACCAAGATGTGGACGGTTCGTGGAAATTCCCAGGCTATGGCAAGCCGCTTCGCGCCGCAGGGGACGATTTCGCGGACAAAAAAGCCCCTAATAACCGACTGTATCGGACGGCTCTGTGCACGCTGATGCTGGAAGTTTATTATCGGTTCCTCAACACCGACGGTGGCGGCAAAAACCGTCCCGGTATCTGAGCCGGGGTGGCGAAAACCTCCCGATCACCTCACCCTCCGGCAGGTATGCAGGCTCATGCTTGCGTTCGCTCCCAAGATCGATAGGATTTCGTCACCTCCATGAAGTGCTGCCAATTTTCAGTCGCGGGTTTTTTCCTTTCCGCGCTCGTCGCATCTGCTGCCGCTGCGCCACAAGTCGCGGCTCCGGTGGCGAAGGAAATGAACTTTCTCGAAATCCTCGCGCGGGGCGGCGTGATGATGTACCCGCTGGGATTGATGTCGATTGTCACGGTGCTTTTGATCCTCGTTTTCATGCTTACCATCCGCCGCAATACGGTTGTCAGTGATCGGTTCATGGATGCCGCGGAATCTTTGATTCGCAAGCGGGACTACCAAGGACTCATCGACATCAGCCAACGCCGCAACGAGTGCATGGCTCGCGTCACCCAGAAGACCCTCGATTTCGTGGTCGCTAACCCAACAACGGCCTTTGAAAATGTCCGCGAAATCGCCCAAGCGGAAGGCTCTCACCAGGCGGGCATCATGACCTCGCGAATCACCTATCTTTCCGACATTGGCTCGATCGCGCCGATGGTCGGCTTGCTTGGCACCGTGCTCGGGATGATCGAAGCATTCATCGAAATTTCCTCGGGCGACGTTCACGGTGTCCGCCAGATGGGCCTGGCGGAGGGCGTTTCAAAAGCCCTGATCGCGACGGCTGGCGGTCTGGCGATTAGCATTCCAGCGCTGGCGTTCTATTCGATTTTCCGCGGCCGGGTGCAGAAATACATCTCGGAGCTCGAAGCGGCGGCCACCTACTTTGTGATTCTCCTGCACGCGCAGTTTGAACGTAAGCCGAGCCTGTCGTTTGAAAATCTGGGGCTGGATCCACGCGAGGATTATGCTATGCCACAGGTATCACCGCTGGTGGGAGAGCGGCGTGATATTCACGGGATTTAACGGGTATCGGCATGAAGTTTTCCAGCCACCAACCACCGCCGGTCGCCATGCAGTTGGCGCCGATGATCGATATCCTGTTGTTGCTGCTGAGTTTTTTCATCATCAGCTGGCAATTCAGCAAGTCCGAGACCGAGCTCAACGTCTCCGTCCCGACCGCGCAAGAAGGCGCTGAGCCGGAGCGCGTGCGCGGCGAAATCATCATCAACGTGCTCGCCGACGGCGTCATCCGGGTCGAGGGGCTGGCGGTGGATCGATCCCAGTTGTTCGCCAAACTTTCGGCGATTGCCAAGCAGTTCCAAAACCAGCCGGTGCGGATCCGCGGGGATGGTGGCGTCGCCTACCAGCGCATCGTCGAAGTCATCGACACCTGCCAAAAGGCCGGCATCTGGAATATTTCCTTCGCCACCCAGCGGCCACCAGAAACGAAGTGATTCGCTTGGCAAATGCTCTGACATGAGCGAAACTCGAAGTCTCTTGAAACGCGCGCTTGCACTTTTCCTCCTCGTCGTCAGCCCGGCCATCGCCCAAGTGCCACGGGCGACTGCGGTCGATCCGGCGCTGAGTCAGGACGCGCCCAACGATTTTTTCTTGCGGGGAAAAAACCTCTACGACTCCGCGCAAGCGGCCACTGCGTTGGACAGTCGCCAAGATTTTTTCCAGCGGGCGGCACAAATCTTCTCAGACTATCTGGCGTCATTTCCGACCCACCCGAACGCCGAGATGGCGTGGTGGTATCTGGGGAATAGTTTCTATCAGTCGGGCCGGATCGACGATGGCAAACGCTGTTTCAGCACCCTGCTGAATCGCTACGGCAAGGGCAAGTGGGCAGCGGCAGCGGCCTACACCCTGGCTGCAGACCACTACAACAAGGGCGAATACGCCTTTGCCGCGCCCCTGTTTGAACGCTTTGCGGCAAACGCTGCCAAACCTGAGGAACGGCCGCGGGGAAACTATCTGGCAGGCAACTGCTATCGGTTGATCGACCGCGACCGCGAGGCCATCAGCCTGTTTAACAAAGTGATCGACGATCCAGCAGGCGGTTTCTACTCCCCGCAGGCAAAGGTCGCGCTCGGCCAGCTTTGGTTAAAGACCGGCAAGCCCCAAGAGGCGCTGAGCCTTCTGGAAGAGGTCGCTAACATGCCCAATCCCGCAAAAATCCGTGGCGAGGCGGCACTGCACGCCGCGCTGGCCGCCAACAAACTTGGCCGCACGGAACTTTCTGCAAAATACCTTCAGCTCGTCCTGAACACTGACGGGATGGAAGACTTTCGGTCCGACGCCCAGACGGCGCTCATGGCGAATGAATTTGCAAAAAAAGATTACCGCAAGGTGATCGAAATTTTCCGCAGCAGCTCGATCAAGGGTGAAGGCGAAAAAGAAGCGGACCGCCAGATGATCGCCGGCCGCGCCTACATGCGCCTGAAACAGCCCAACGAGGCCCTGCAATTGTTCCGCGAAGTCGAAAGACTGGTGAAGCCCGAGACTGAGTCGGCATTCGACGCCTCCTATTATCGGCTGCTGTGCTTTTTCGAAATCGAAGGCCGCCACGTGCCCGATCAAGTGGACGCCTTTCTCCAGCTGTACCGCAAGTCGCGGCCGGAAGATCCACGCATCCACACAGCCCTGATGATGAAAGCGGAAAGCCTGTTCTCAAACAAGGAAATCGCCGCTGCCGCCCAAACTTACAGCGAAGTCAACGCCAGCGCTGTCAGCGAAAAAAACCGCCCGGGGTTGCTCTATCAGCGCGGCTGGTGCCTTGCCGAAGCAGGCGACGCCCAAGGTGCCGCCCGTTCATTCAGCGACTTCATCAACAAGTACCCCACGGATTCGCGGGTCCCCTCTGCCCTCGCCAAGCGGGCCAAAGCCTATGCGGAAAGCGCCGAGCCGAAAAAAGCCATCGCCGACTTCGACCGTCTAACCGCCACTGGCATGCCGATCGATCTCACCTCGTTCGCGTGGCTGGAGTCCGCCCGCCTGCGCCGCACCGAGGGCAACATCCCTGACATGATCGTCCGTTACCAAGGGCTGCTGAAATATGTCAAAAGCCTCAGCGACAATCTCCAGGCCGAGGCCGACTATTGGATTGGCTGGGGCATGGTGAAAACGAACGCGGCCAAAGATGCCGTGCCGCACCTCGAAAAAGCGCGCACCCTGCGCCCCGATGCCTACCGCAAACACGCGGGCATCCTGCTCGCCCTCGGCTACTTCGCCGCCCAAGATCCGCAGAAACTTGCCGCCGAAATCAGCCTCGCCATCGATGGCGATTACCAAGCCGACATCCCCGACCAAGCGATCCAATGGTCCGGAATGCAGTCTTACAATGCCGGGGATTTCACTTCAGCCGCCAAGTCCTTCGCGCTGGTTTCCAACCCCGCCGAACCGCGCGAAACTCCCAAAGAAGTCTGGCGCTACCTCGCCAAAGCCCGTCTTGAAATCGGCGAGGCCGAGGCTGCGCTTGCGGCCGTCAACAACGTGCTCGCCGTCGAGGAAAATTCCGGCTGGAAAGCGGATGGTCTGGTGGATCGAGGCCGCGCTTTGCTGGCATTGAACCGAGCCGGCGAAGCACGCAAGGCGGCCGATGAGGCGCTGGCCCTGCGCCCCCAAGGCCACACCAGCGCCGGACTCAACATTCTCATCGGCGATCTCGACCTCAAGGCTGGCGATGCCAAGACCGCGGCCGGGAAGTACCTCATCGTCGTCGAGTTTCACGATGACAAGGAGCTCAAGCCCCTCGCTATTTGGAAACTGGTGCAAGCCCTCGAAAAGCAAGCCGACCCTGCCGAGGCCGAGAAATACCGCCAACGCCTCAAGTCCGAGTTCCCCGAGTGGCAGGAGCCCGTGCGCTGAAGCGTGCGGTATTTGCGTTTTCTTCTTCCCCAAGTTCACCCGATCACCGATTCCTGTCCCGCGTCCATGACTCCTCCTCTCGCTTCCATTCCAGCCGCCAAGTCCAGCAAGCGCAAATCCGACGCTTGGACGACCCAGAAATCTTCTGATCTCTATGGCGTCGAAACTTGGGGCCACGGCTTTTTCGGCGTTAATAAAAGCGGCCACGTCACCGTTCGCCTTGAAGACGACGAAGCCCAGGCCGAGGTCTCGCTGTTCGAGGTCATCGATGGCCTGCGCGATCGCGGCACCCACTTGCCCGTCCTTCTCCGTTTCCGCGATCTGCTGCATTCCCGCATCGCGGAAATCAACGAATCCTTCCGCAAGGCGATCAAAGATTCCAAATACCGCGGCGAATATCGCGGCGTTTACCCGATCAAGGTCAACCAGCAGCGCCAGGTCATCGAGGAAATCGCCGAATTCGGCAAAAAGTACCACTACGGTCTCGAAGCCGGGTCCAAACCCGAGCTCATCGCCGCCCTCGCCCACATGCACGATCCTGAGGCCTACCTCATCTGCAACGGCTACAAGGACGAGGAATTCATCGACCTCGCCCTCCACGCGCAGAAAATGGGCCTGCGCATCATGCTCGTTTTGGAAATGCCCAGCGAGCTGGATCTCATTCTCGAACGCTCGCGCAAAATCGGCGTGCTGCCGAATCTTGGCGTCCGCGTCCGCCTCTCCACCAAAGGCTCCGGCCATTGGCAGGACAGTGCCGGCGACAAGTCCGTGTTCGGACTCAACGCGTCCCAAGTCATCGCCGTCGTCGATCACCTCAAGGAAACGGGCTACATCGGCTGTTTGAAGATGCTGCACTACCACCAAGGTTCGCAGATTCCCAACATCGCGGCCATCCGCGAAGGCGCCACCGAGGCGGTCCGCATGTACTGCGACCTCGTCAAAGAAGGCGCTCCCATGGGTGTGCTCGACATCGGCGGTGGGATGGCGGTCGATTACGACGGTTCGCACACCAACTTTCACTCCTCCTGCAACTACTCCGTCGCGGAATACTGCACCGACATCGTCGAAGTCG
>CAJXYV010000029.1 GCA_913063525.1 uncultured Verrucomicrobiota bacterium | reverse complement strand
ACCCTGGACCAAGGGATTATGAGTCCCCTGCTCTAACCGCTGAGCTACAGGCCCTGTATGGGATTCCGGCGATTTTGGTTGGCAAGTGCATACCTAAAGTGCATACCTTGCTTGCAACAGAAAGCCTCTCCATGCAACAGAAAGCGCAATTTAGCAAATCCAAGGTTCCTTGTCTCCTTCGTCATCGGGGTGGCAGTTATTACGCGAGTGCCAAGGTTGGAGGCAAGATCATTCGTCGCAGTCTAGATACTGAGGACTACAATACTGCAAAAAATCGACTCGACCCCGTGCTTGCGGAAATGCGCGGGGCAAAGAACGCCGCCGCCGCCGGTACCCTAGGGGCCGCGATCCAAGAGGAGGCAGACCGAGAAGACCCGACGATCAAGCAAACCACCCGACACTACTACCGCCAGATTGCCACGTCGCTGGCCAAGGTGTCAGCCAAACTTCCGGTCGATCCGCTGGGTCTATCGATCACCAAAGTGACGCTGGCGGAGTTGCGAACACTGATGGACAGTTATGCGGCCACTGCTGCCGTTACTCGCTACAACGGGTGCCTAGCGCTACTGCGGCGCACCTACGCTCGCGCCATGGAGTCCGGTCACGTCAGCGGCAATCTACCGCTGGCCCTTAAACGGATCAAACCGCTAAAGACGAAGCACGACCTGCCGACCGCAAAGATCTTCGCTGACATTGTAGCTGACATCATCGCCCAAAGGAAAAGCCACAGCAAAGCGACCGCAGCGTCGGTGGAGTTACTGGCTTACACCGGACTCAGGATTTCAGAGGCTCAGTCACTCACTTGGCGGGATATTAAAAGCAAGCACCTCGTCGTGCGCACCGCCAAGAATGATGACTTGCGGCAGGTGCCATTGATACCTGCGGCCAAGGCGCTACTGGTGCGTCTTAAAGCGTCAGGAGTCGCGACAGCACCCGACAGTCCGGTGTTGCTGGTCAAATCCCCAAGGGGTGCCCTCGACAATGCCTGCGAGCGACTGCACATCGCCCACATGCGGGTTCACGACCTCCGTCACATCTTCGCCACTCGCTGTATTGAGAGCGGGATCGACCTGCCGACGCTGGCGTCATGGTTAGGCCACAAAGACGGTGGAGTTCTTTGTGCTCAAGTCTACGGCCACCTCTGCGAGAAACATTCTACAAAGATGGCGGGGAGGGTAAAGGCATGAGTGAGACAAACGCCCTCGGAGTGCCTTATAAGGATTTGGAGCCCGTGGTTTGGTCTTATTTGCAGGCCCGAGCCGATGAGATGTCGGACAGCATCGTGGACCCGATTCGATCTTATCCTATTCTTATTTCTGAAGATGGTAATATGGCTGACCCATTCAAGCGGGCGATCATGACTCAGATTATAAAGCAAAGCGGAAGTGGAAAGAGGCTTGATCGGATCAAAAACGAGAGTGACACCATGTGGCATGACTACATGCGAAAACTTTGGATCGTTGAGAGGTGGATCTCATTTCGGTTAATCACGGATGAGATCACAAAAGAGCATATGAATGAAATTGGCCTGTGCTATCTAACGGATGAAACCGCGTCAGATGTAATCGAACACGCCTTCCCATACATGGGGGAATTTTCAAGAAAGCAGTTCGAAGATTTCCGCAAAAAACATGGGTTAATCCAAGTTCCCTTAGCTTACCGTCGCTCGGGAGCGATGATTCAAGGGGCTTTAAAAATTAACAGGATTGGAAGGCGGAGAATATAGCGTGAAGCTCACTTTTTTTGGACCAAGAACGGGGAGTCTGAAATGCGGAGAATTGAGATTCTCTGTGCATGTCTGCAACAAAACGCACCACACCCCCGGGCAAACGAGTCGCTTTCTCGTTTGTTGAATTTGCTGAAAAAGTAGGACGTGAGCGCACTTGGGTTTATCGCCAAGTCGCCAAAGGTCGCATTCGCTCCATCACTGGATACGGTGCCGCGATGATCCCAGCCACAGAGTTGGTGCGGATCTTTGGAACGGAGGAAGCTGTATGAGCGCCTCCACCGAGCATCGACCCGCTGAGATCGAGGTCGCTGACGTTGACGAGTTTCTCACTCAGGAAGGACTCGCGCGGAAAGCTGGGTGCACGTGGCGTGAACTGCCAACCCTATGCATCAAGGAACTTGTCGATAATAGTTTCGATTTCCCCGGTGCAGTCTACGAGTTCGACGAAGAGAACGGCGAACACATCATCACTGATGAAGGGCCGGGCTTATCCTGCGAGGACATCCTGCGACTGTTCAATATCCGCCGACCCATGACATCGACGAAGCGGTGGAGACGTGCAGGGCGCGGAGCTCTCGGCAATGGGCTAAGGGTCGCCTGTGCTGCGGTTCGTTCCCTGGATGGCAGCATGACCATCACATCCCGTGACGGTGCGTTCCTTCTCACCTTCGACGAGATCGGAAGAAATAGTGTGGAACGGATAGGACCAGCGCGGGAAATCGGAACAGAAATCCGCGTGACTATCGACGGCGATGTCGATGCCGAGGTGATTAAGAGTTCAACTCTTGTTCCCGGTTCTGTCTATGATGGACCCGCGAATTCTTGGGCATTTGGAATGATGGATTTCCGAGCTATCGCCCGCCAGTGCGACCGAATGACAGAGAAGCAATTCGCCGCGCAATTCGGTTGTGACGTAGGGCGTGAGATTCCGCTCGCGGAGATCGACGACGAGGGCATCAAGAAGCTGCACGGCCAGCTAAAGCACCGCAACACGAAGAACACCGTCCTGCCGGGCATGGGGGAGAATGCGCTCCCTTATTATTGGCATCACGAGGCAAGCGGAATGGTGGACATCGGTCGCGGTGGACTAGTGCCGGCCACAGTGGATGCGTGGGTGATCAGCATCAGGAAATCGAGAGTCATTGACGCACACATCAATTGCTTATGGATGAACCGGACACGGAGTTTCACTCAACCATCCGCATCCTATAGTGCTGGAGATATTGTTCTGAGGAATTGCGGTTTACGTCACATTAAATGCAAGGCCCCAAAGTCTTATTACGTAATCAAGTTAGCAGTCACATCATCGTTTTTCCCGATGACATCGGATGGAAAGGCACCGGATCTATCGCCGTTTGCGGAACTCATCAAGAAGGCTGTGCGGAAGGCGGCAAAGGATGCTCACGAACACGCCGACGCGCCAGAACCGAAAGCTAAACGTGATTTGGCTGGAAAGCCCGAAAAGGCCACGCTCCGTGATGCTGTCTTCGCCGTCATGGAAGAAGCGATGAGGCACGCATCCACAGGTTACCAAAACAAGGTGACGCCGAGGCAGGTCTTTTATTCGGCGCGGCCTCTGGTAAAGGAACGGTTCGGATCAATTCAAAACGAGCTCAAGGACAGCTACTTCACGCAAACCCTCTTGCCAGAGTATCGAGAGACCCACGACGTTTCGCACTGGCCAGTCGTGGACTATGATGCACGCGGAAATGCGAGTGAACCGCACGGAGGAAAAAAAATCCAACTTTCGACAAGCGGAGTTAGCAACTATAAAGGTGGAAATCCAAACTTGGGAAATTTCGGCGCGGTCCTTTACATCGAAAAGGAGCAATTCTCCGAATTGATTAGCGAGGTTCAAAATGAATTCGACCTCCTTTTGGTAGAGGCCAAGGGACAGGGCACGCTCGCTGAAAAAGACCTCCTGCGGTGGGCTGAAGAAAAGGGACTGCCTGTTTTCGTTTTCAGCGACTTCGATGTCGCCGGGCTCTTGATTTACGAGACGATTAAAAACGGGTCGAAGCGTGCTAAACCAGTCCCGGCAGCAAAGCGCGTAGGACTCACGTTGAAACAGTCTCAGGAACTCGACCTCATGCCTGAGCCATGCAGCCCTGGGGCTAATCTTGTTACTTGGTTGAATCGGTCGAGTTTCGATGATGATTCCAAGGAATTTCTTCGCCACAATCGTTTCGAGTTAAATCACCTGACCACGAAGCAAATGATCGACCTCTTACGGGAGGAACTTGCTGCCGCAGGTGTTGAGAAGGTGCTGCCGTCGATTGAGACCATACGAGCCACCGTACGCGAAGACGCGGTGGACGCGATGAGGGAATTCATTCTGGCCGAGGCAGAGGATCGGATCAACGCATTCGCCGATGCAGTGCTCGAGGATCTCGATCATGATATGTTGTTCGATGGGGTGGAGGAATATCTACGAGATCACCCGCAATTATCATGGCGACAAGCTCTCGCCACCAAGATTCACGAAGCGGGAGTTATTGACATAGAGGAGGTATCTTCATGAACCCTCGCACCGAACTAGAGCTCTGTTTCGCTGGTGATGAGATCGACCGTCTCGTCGATCCGGCACCCAAGAGACCAAGCTTATTTACCACTGGCCGCAGTGTTTTCCTTGATCCGTTCACAGGGTTTAAGACCGTCGCTGATATACGCTTTGAGTTGGAGCGCAAGCTCATCGCCTGCTTGGCTACGGGTGGAACTAATGGCTATCCAATCGATTTCGAAAGGATCTCAAATCATCATTTCCGCGACCTTGCCGTCAGGGCTTTGAACGCACGGTCTTGGTCGATTACCGACCTACTTGCAATCACGGGTGATCTGGAAGGCGCGGCAGGTCTGGCACTCAATGCAACGCTTGAAAATCCAGTCTGGGGACAGTCGGACTACTTGATTCTTGAATTGATCGAGCACTTCGAGACTTTTCAAGTTGCAGCTCTAACCGGGGAATTAACACTATGAACGATACCCAGAAAATCTTCGCTGACTCATACGAAGCCACCAAGAAATGGGAGCCGCAGGCAGAGACGAAGGCTAAACCTGAAACTGCACCCCCTCAAGCATTCTACGATGGAACTCGTTTCTATCTAGACAACGGAAAGGACTACGTGCCGATGGACGGGCGAAGCATTAAGTCGCACCTCAAGATGCGCGGCGTCATCCCGATAGAGGAAGCTGTTTGCTTCATCCAAACTGACCGTTATGTGAAGTATAACGGGCCGCTGGCAGGCAGAAAGCGCGGCGTTTATGAATCGAATGGCGACCTCTTGCTTGCATCGACAAGCCCGAAAATCATCCAATCGAAGCAGGGCGAATTCACCACCATCAAGGCATTCATTGCGGACCTTTTTGGCGGTGACGATCACGCGCAGACGCAGATTGATTCGTTCTATGGATGGATGAAAATCGCCCGCCTTGCAATGCTCGAGGGTAAACGTAGGCCGGGACAGGCGCTTGTTCTCGCGGGACCGATCGCTTGTGGAAAAACACAGCTTATAAAACAGATCATTACCCCGGCGATGGGAGGGCGTGAGGGCAATCCCTATAAGTATCTGTCGGGAAAGACTGGCTTCAACGCCGATCTGATAGGCGCAGAGGTGCTTGTCATCGATGATGAGGCCGCGTCAACCCGCATCGAAAACCGAAGGGCGCTTGGTGACGGCATCAAGACCAGCCTGTTCGCCTCGTCGGTCCGCATCGAGGGCAAGTTCAAGAATGGATTCAGTTTCGCGCCGCTTTGGCGGATCGTGATCGCGGTCAATGACCAACCCGAAGCACTCATGGTGCTGCCGCCGCTGTCTCACGACTTGGCCGACAAGCTCATGATCCTGAAATGCCAGAAGGCGCTGGAAATGGCCGATGATGATTTTGAGATCTGGCAGGCGACAATGGCGGCAGAGCTCCCGGCGTTCCTTCGCATGATCGAGAACTTCGAGATCCAGTCGGAGAACATCGAAGGCCGCTGCGGAGTGAAGAGCTTCTATCACCCGGAGGTTGTGGATGCGATTTCCGAACTATCGCCAGAGCACCAACTGCGGAGTCTCATCGACACGTTAGAATCGTCTGGTGGTGTCGCTCTGCCGTGGGAGGGGACTTCTCTAGCGCTTAAAGCACTCATGACCGCCCAGTCATCCGCCGTGAGACTGGACGCGGACCGACTGCTAGGAAATTGGCCTGCAGCTTGCGGTGTCTACCTAAGCCGCCTTATCGGAAAGGGAGTGGAAAAACTCCCGCTTAGGGACGGCGATCAACGGTGGAGAATCTCAAAAAGTGGAGAAGTGGACACTATCTCAAAACAAACACGTGAGAGAATATATGAATAATGAATCCTATTCGGTGGCGACTTTTCGGAAGTTATCTCCACTTGTCCACTTTTTGCCCCATCAGATGCCAATTAGCTGCCTCGTAGCGCTAGTGATCACCGACCTAGCTAACCGATTAACCAATCCATGCCCCCCATCATTATCACCGACACCCGCGAGCAAAAGCCGCTGATTTTTCAGCACCTCGCCAGTGAAAGCGGGACGCTTCAATCGGGAGATTATTCGATCAAGGGCTTGGTGCATGACTTCGCCGTCGAACGGAAATCCATCGCCGACTTGTGCCAGTCCGTGACCCGAGGGCGGGAGCGGTTCGAGCGGGAGCTTCACCGACTCCGTGGATTCGCCTTTGCACGGATTTTGATCGTCGGCAGTCCGCATGAAGTCCAAGCAATAGCACACAGCGCCAAGGCTGTTTTTTCGAGCCTGACAGCGATGGAGACGAGGTGGAACCTGCCCGTGGTATGGGAGCCTTCGCCCGAGCTTGCCGCCCGTCTGGTCGAACGCTGGGCGTGGTTTTTCTGGCGCGAGCGATCCGCGGTTGGCCGTGCCGCGGGAGCCTGCCCGATCCCCGCGGCGGTGGCGAATGGACACACTGCCGCGATGGTTTCGGCGTCTTGAATTTGCCACCCGGGCTAGGGTATCATGGCTCACCAACTCACGGATTACAACGCAGTCGAACTTCGGACCCCTTTTGATAATCTTTGCGACGCTGAAGAACACACCGAGGGCGACGCGCCGCTGAATATTGCGGGGATCGGTTCAATTCCAATCGATGCACTCGCAATTTTTGTGCGCATCCTTTTGCCCGTTGCGGGCACACCCTTGAACCCAAGTTACTGGCAAGGGGCTGTTCGTAGAATGGCTGGGCTGGCTCACTCGATTCAGATAGACCCAATCCGTCAATACTCGCTGAAAGCAATCAGCGAGGCGCTCGGTTGCTCGAGGGCGCTGATGTCACTTGTCGTTTGTGAGCTCAGGGACCTCGGAGCTCTAGATGCAAGAGCTGGGCGATTGGCGACGAGCAGGGAGAACTATTCATCGTCCACGAAAGCTATTTGGGGCCGCAGAG
Source organism: uncultured Verrucomicrobiota bacterium (assembly GCA_913063525.1). Classification (GTDB taxonomy): domain Bacteria; phylum Verrucomicrobiota; class Verrucomicrobiia; order Verrucomicrobiales; family Akkermansiaceae; genus Luteolibacter. The sequence goes on along the minus strand of CAJXYV010000029.1, from coordinate 18,711 downwards.
GGAAAGCACAGGCAGCCGCCAAGAAGGAGGAGGCCGAACGCTTCGACGAGGTGGTCAGGACTTGGGACGTCGAGAAGCTAAGGCTAGAGCTCAGAGCTTTAAAGCCGATGGAGCGGCGGGTGGCTCTCATGCGCGAGTTGCTCAGTCAGAAGGTAGCCGCCGCGAAGGCTGCGGAAAAAGCTAATGAGGAAGCGACATGATCGCTTGCGCTTCTGCTTGTGCCACTGTATCAATGGGCATAGCTTTGAGGCGCGCTACGTTAGCGCAGGGGGGGGTGGACGAAAGCTATCAAATTCAAACGACCGTTGAAGTTGGGAATCATCTCGATATTCCCGTGAGAGTTTAGGATTTGACTCTAGTTTAGGATAGATGGGCACAACTGAACTAGCTGCGGCACTGGGAGTAACCAAGGGGCTCGTGTCTCAGCTAGCAGCCCGTGGAATGCCGCTCACATCGGCACAGGCCGCGCAGGCATGGCGGGAAACGAACGCGAAACCGAGGCAGTGGAAAGCGAAGACCTTGGCCAAAACCGACGCCAAGCCAGCGATTGAAAAACCAAAGCCACGTCGCGATGCTCAACCAACCGTCGCAACCACGGCACCGCCCACCGATGACCCGGGCGAATCACTAACTCGTGCCCGCGAGGCCGAACGATCCGCGTATCAAGCGCTTCAAGAAGCCCAGCAAAACGGCGGCAGCCCCGAGGATCTGCGGAAAAGCTCGAGCACCTACTTTGCGTCCCGATCCAACCGCCAGAAAGCCGAAGACTATTTCGACCAGTGGGAGCGCCGCCAGAGCATCACCCTTTTTTACGAGGAAGCGCGAGACATCGCAGGCCGCCCGCATGAGGCCGTTCGGCAGATGCTAGGCAGCGCCGCCAAGAGCCTAGCGCCGCGCCTCGTGGGAATGACGCAGCGGTCGATTGAGGCCACCATCGGCGATTGGATCGACAACCTAACTGACGCCCTCCGCGCATCCTTATGAAATCGAAACCAAAGCCAGCACCGAAGCCGCTAAGCCCGGCAGGGGAGAAACTCCGCGAAATGCTGCGGGAGATTTACGCGCCGATTGAATGGTCAAGTGATGAGACCGTGGAGGGGGGACTAGTGCTGCCTCCGATCCTTGATCCCTGAGATTGAGGGTCACGAGGTAGCCGATGGGATCGCGGGAGACACCGTTGCGCTAGATTGGAAAGGTCTTGTTTTTTTGAAAAATGTGGTGTTTGAATGGTCGATTCCACCCCCCCATAAAAATGATAAATTTATTCAATATCACCGCCGTTGTAACATCAATCACCCTAGTTTGGTTTCGTATCTATTCGCATACGATTTGTATTTACAGGAAGAGCTGGATTGTTATGATTCGGGCACTATGTCACCAAATTCGCCCCTTCACCGCTGGCTTCGCATCGCTTTTGCTCTACTGCTCTGCTTCGCTGGCATCTCCGCCGCACAGGCTCTAACATCCGGAGATTTCAGCTACACTGCCACCGCTACCGAGGTCACCATCATTGGTTGCTCGCAGACGAGTGGAGCCGTGATAATTCCCAGCAGCATCGCCAATTTACCAGTAAAGTTTATCGGATACCAGGCGTTCTATCAACACGGCAGTCTGACGAGTGTGATCATACCCGACAGCGTCACCAGCATCGGGGATTGGGCATTCGCATACTGCGTTGGTCTGACGAGTGTGACGATTGGCAGCGGCGTAACCAGTATCGGGAATATGGCGTTCGGTGACTGCTACGGTCTGACGAGTGTGACGATCGGCGGCGGCGTAACCAGCATCGGCGATTTTGCGTTTCACCAATGTGTCAGCCTGACGCGTGTGATTATCCCCGACAGCGTCACCAGAATCGGGGATGCGGCGTTCTATGGCTGCAGCGACCTGTTGAGCGTGACGATTGGCAACGGCGTCACCAGTATAAGTGATTCAGCGTTCTACGGTTGCAGCGGTCTGATAAGTTTAACAATTCCTAACAGTGTGACAAGCATCGGAGTCTACTCGTTCAGCGAATGCCATAACCTGACGAGCGTGACGATTGGTAACGGTGTCACCAGCATCGGTGATTCGGCGTTCTACAGCTGCGTCGGTCTGACGAGTGTGACGATCGGCGGCGGCGTCACCAGCATCGGGGACCGGGCGTTCTTTAATTGCGTCAGACTGACGAGTGTAACGATCCCTGACAACGTGGCCAGCATCGGAAATTATGCTTTTCAATACTGCTACGTTCTAAACAGCGTTTATTTCAAAGGCAGAGCCCCTAGCATTGGCTTCAATCTGTTTAACGAATGCAGCCCTACTATCTATTACTATGCGGGGGCCATGGGCTGGGGATCTACTTTCAGCGGTCGTCCTACGGTGCCGTTGGGTTTTAGCATTCTCACGCAGCCAGCCAACGTCACTGCACTCCAATGGACCAGTCCGACTTTTACCGTAACGGCGGTAGGAGCAACCGGCTACCAATGGCAGAAGAATGGAGTAAACATTCCGTTGGCGACGACAGCGGTGTTAACCCTGCACAACGTGCAGGCGTCGGATATAGCCAGCTACACGGTGATCATTTATAACCCAGTCGGCAACGTGGCCAGTAGCGCGGCAAGCTTGACGGTACAACCCGATGCCGACGCCGACGGCCTGACGGATGCCGACGAAATCAACATCTACCACACCGCCCCCAACAAGGCAGACACCGACGGTGACGGACTTAGCGACAACGACGAAATCTTCATCTACCACATCAACCCTCTGCTCAAGGACACGGACGGCGACGGTTTTGACGATGGATTTGAGGTGTGCACGGGCTTCGACCCGGCCTCGGTCAGCAGCACGCCGGACTCGGCATCGAGCATAAGTCCCGCAGTAGGCTTCCGCTTCAACGCGGGGCTAAACATGAGTTACCGCATCGAAGATTCCTCCGACTTGCAGAACTGGAATACCTTGGAAAGCCCGATCATCGGCCAAGGCGGAGAGGTGGTGCGCTTCTACTTCACCGAGGGCCACGCCAAGCGATTCTTCCGCGTTCGTCGGAATTGAAGTTTCACGGGCTGACTGCACATTGCTTCCTTTTTGTTCCCAGAGGACATGGGTAAAAAAGGGGGGCAAGAATCGAAACCCGCCACAACTGATTCCTCATTAACGGACAAAAGAAAGCCCCGGGCAAACCGTTTGCACCGGGGCTTGATCGCGATCTATGAAAACCAATGCGATCACCAAGACGGATTCGTCAAATTCAGCCTAAATACTCGCCCCGGTACTCTATCGTTCCACAGAAACACCGCTTGCCGCTTGTCGCTGCGAAGTCACGCGCCACCCGATTGCTGGTGAATAATTTTAGGCCGCCCGCCTCGTCGATCACGATTCCACCGGGAACCAGACTCCACGCGGTGCACGATGCTGTGGTGCCGCTGACCAGCTTGCGAAGGACTTTGTCTAGTCGCTCGCTAGCCGCCAGAGCCGCAGCTTGAACCGCCATCTCTTTCTCGTGGGCCGCTGCCGCAATTCCGGCGCTTAAGGATTCCAAGGGAAGCAGGCCGCCACGGTAAGCCGCAGCAACCGCCGCGTCACAATCGCCTTCGAGGTAGTCGCTGACCGTCTGATTGGATTCGACCAGGAGAGCGACCTGACGCGACCGCCAGCGTTCAAAAGTTTGTTGGCGAACTTCCTGCGATGCGAAAGCGACGGCCAAGAACACAGGCTCGGGCGCGTTAGCGGCAGCAGCGGCGATTTCTTCGACGCTTTCACCGTTGACGAAATGCTCGAGAAGCTGGGCTTCGGTTTTGAGAAGGGCGGCGGGACTGGCGGGGGTGTTGGATTGACTCATTACACTAGCCCCGACCTCGTCAAAAAATCGTGCCCGCCGCGCATGGCATTCTCCCGCAGCCACTACGCAGCGTGCAGTACAAGCTGAACGCGTGATCGTATTTCGCGGTCGCCACTGCCAATTCCTCGCGAGCGAACATTAGCGCAACCGAGCTTTCGCAGAGCCGGGCATTCAAGGTTTCTAAGGTCGCGTTTTTTTGGGCGAGCGTGGCGGACAGGTGGGTGATTTCGGATTGAAGGGTCATTGAACAAGGGGTGGCTTGTAAAATGACAGGGCGGGTGAATCGCTCGTCAGTCTAACAGAATGCATACCCAAGTGCATACCTGACCCCAAAAAAGTATGCATTTTAACCCTTTTTGGCGGATTTTTAGTAGAATTTAATTCCTGTAATCTACTTAAAAACAACGAATTGCAACAAATTGCAAAAGCGTCTTGGCTGATTATGAGTCCCCTGCTCTAACCGCTGAGCTACAGGCCCCAGTCCGCCGCCCTCCGGGAGTCAAACTCCGAAAGCGTTGGGGTGCCCGCTTTCTAGCTGCTTCACTGGGCCACTGGCAAGCCCCATCGTCCTTCCCTTATCCCCGCGCGCCAAAAAAACGCCAGCCCCTTTCGGAGCTGGCGTTTGGTTTGTTTATCTTCGAGTCCGTTATTAACCGGCGCAGTCTGATTCCTCAGCCCTGGTAAGCTAAATCAGGCAACGCCGGTGGTGGGCGGGTTCGGGGTTATCAGTTTTCGGGTCAGGCCGCTATTTCGCTCACGCTTCGGAATGAATCCGAGCGCTCGGTAAAAATTGCTGTTCAAGCCGTGGCTCGCCTCACCTCGCACGGCATTGGCCAACGACACCAAGGTCTCCCTCAGTGCCTCCCTCGCCTGGTCGCGTTCGTTGATCAGGCCGTGATAGATCGCCCTCGCCGCCACGATCCGCTCCTGCACCTCTTCTTGCACGAGCTTCTCCTCTTCGAACTGAGCTAGAGTTCTGCCCACGAGCGTGAGCTCGGGGGCAAATTGACGCCATGCCACGATGAACTCATTGCTGCGTTCCTTGACGGTTTTTATTGATAGTTTTGTAACCATATTTTTATCCTTCTTCATCGTCCGGTATCAATGAGGGCAGGGCGTTGCGGATTCAACGCTTGTTGCTCTTCCGGATAAACGATCATTGTCTGAATAATTTGTTTTTGTCAAGCACGTGAACGTGGAGGCGTTGTTAACGCATATAGCTAAATCGATTTAATATTATATCTTCAAGATTTGCTCGAGATTAGTTCCTTTAACCATGGGTGATTTCATTTGGTAATCAAGGTAGCACCCGATTTTCCCCAAGAACTACATGTGGTTCCCAGGGTAACATCCCAGTTACCCCGAGAACCACGTACGGTTCCCAAGGTGAATCTCCAGTTGCCCCGAGAACCACATGCGGTTCCTAAGGTGCACCCATAGTTACCTCGAGAACCACATGCGGTTCCTGAGGTAACACCTATAGTTGCCTCGAGAACCACATGCGGTTCCTAAGGTGACACCTGTAGTTACCTCGAGAACCACAGGTGGTTCCTTAAGAACCGAAATCGGCTCATAAAGGTTAACGATCACCCGCATCCAAAAATGACATCAATTCCTATCAATTCCCATCAATCCCATTGCGACAGAAGCTGGGACTAGAGGTTTCTAGCGAGTTGGTGGACTAGCTTAGGGCCTTGGTAGATGAAGGATGTGTAGATTTGCACCAGCGCGGCACCGGCTTGGAGCTTTTCGCGGGCGTCTTCGAGCGAACAAATCCCGCCGACGCCGATGATGGGAATCTGCGGGCCGAGATTGCTTGCAAACAGGCTCAGAGTGGCGGTGCTTTTTTCGAAAACGGGGCGGCCAGAGAGCCCGCCCGCCTCGGCAGCGCGCGGATGGCCTGCGACTTGGTGGCGGTCGAGGGTGGTGTTGGTGGCGATCAGGCCATCCAATCCGCCGTCGATGAAGACCTGCGACAGGTCGCGGATCTGCGGTTCGTCGAGATCGGGGGCGACTTTGAAGAGCAGCGGCACGTATTTGCCGTGTTCGGCCGCGAGTTTTTGCTGGTCGCGTTTGAGGGTTTCGAGCAGGCGGGCGCTGGCTTCGGCACCCTGCAAATCCCTTAGGCCCGGAGTGTTGGGCGAGGAAAGATTGACCGCGACGTAGTCGGCCACGGGGTAGGCCTTGCGCAGGCAGGCCAGGTAATCGTCCGCCGCGTTTTCATTGGGCGTGTCTTTGTTTTTACCGATGTTGAAGCCGACGATGCCTTGAAACGACTTGGCCAAGCGAACGTTCGCGACGCCCACGTCGATGCCGGGGTTGTTGAAGCCCATGCGGTTGATGATCGCTTCGCGGTCGGTCAGTCGGAACAGGCGCGGCTTGGGGTTGCCGGCTTGGGGGCGCGGGGTGATCGTGCCGATTTCGATGCAGCCAAAGCCGAGGCGGCCGAGGGCGTCGATGGTGTTGCCTTCCTTGTCCAGACCGGCGGCGAGACCGACGCGGTTGGGGAATTTCAGACCCATTACCTCGACCGGCGCGGAAAATTCATCGGTCGGTGCGAGCAGGCCCAGCAAGCCGGTCTTTTCAGCAAGCCGCAGGGCGGCCATGCTGGTGTGGTGTGCGACTTCGGCATCGAGTCGGAACAAACCAAAGCGGGCTAGGGGATAGAGTGCGTCGATCACGGCGGAAAAGTTGATGGATCGGCGGCGACTTGTCGAATCCCGGATGCGTCAAAATGTCGCGCACCGTGCGAAATCGGTGGGCATCGTGCAGTTTGAGCGCAGTCGTTTCGATTATAGGTATTGGAAATCAACGCTTTGCATGTTTGGCTGCTCAGGCACGCGGATTGCTGATGAGGAGGAGGGATTCGAGTCAACTGGTAGAAATCCCAACCCGTAGGGGCGGATCAAGTCTCTACGGAGAATTTATTTTCAGAAAGTGCGAACAAATCGCCGGCGGTGACGCTCTACCTGTAATTCTAACCCTCACGATCATGGCCTACGAATCAGAAAGCAGCCTGAAACTCTACCTGCGGGAAATCGCGAAAACACCGCTGCTGACGGCGGCGGAAGAGATTGATCTGGCGGCGCGCATCCAGCGCGGCGATGCAGAGGCGCGGTCGCACATGATCCGCGCGAACCTGCGCCTGGTGGTGAAGATCGCCCAGGACTACTCGAACTACGGCATGCCCGTGACGGATTTGATCTCGGAGGGCAACATCGGCCTGATGAAGGCGGTGGAGCGATTCGACCCCGAAAAGGGCGGCAAGCTTTCGACCTATGCCGCGTGGTGGATCAAGCAGTCGATCAAGCGCGCGCTGGCCAACCAGTCGAAGACGATTCGCCTGCCGGTGCACATGGTGGACAAGATCGCGAAGATGCGCCGCATCGCCGCGATCTTGACCGAAGCGCTTGGTCGCGAGCCGACGGACGAGGAGCTGGCGGATGAAGTCGGACTGCCGCACCGCAAGCTCGCGCTACTGAGGCAGGCGTCGTACCGCCCGACCTCGCTGGATGCACCGATCAATGAGGGCGAAGCGACTGAGTTTGGCGAGGTCATCAGCGACGACCGTGCGGTCAACCCGCTGGATATGCTTTCCGACAAGAACATCCACGGCGAACTTGAGGGGCTGCTTTCGGTTCTCGACGAGCGCGAACGGCGGATCATCGACGAGCGTTTCGGGCTGAACGGTCGCAAGGAGATGACCTTGGAAGAGGTGGGCCGCGAGTTCGGAGTCACCCGCGAACGCATCCGCCAGCTGCAAAACAGTGCGCTGACGAAGATGCGCCGCGCCCTGCGCAAGAAGGAAAAACCGCTGCCCAAGCCGCTGGTCGGCGACCTCGCGGAGGTCTGACGGGGGAGTGGTGGACGGACGCTTGCCGAATTCGTCACATAAACATTCTCATTTGTTCCGCGCTGGGGCAGGGTGAGGCTTCGCCGCCGCATTCTTATTCCGTAACCGATCCCCATGCCACCTCCTCAAAAAGGCTATAAAGTCATCAACCACCGCGATGTCCAATACCGTTGGATCATGCAAAACCGCCGGGGCGTCAACGAGCTGGTGATCGAGGCCTGCGCTCCCGTCGCCGGCCAGGTTCTCACCGCCGAGCTGCCGCGGATCGTCAGCTACGACATGGTCACCGAGGCGATCGACTTCGGCAACGCCAACGGCTGGAAGCCCAACGAGTCGGGCCCGGTCTTCCGCTGCAAACACTACCGCAAAGGTTTCCAGCTGGAAACGGTTTGAGGTCGGGGCACCATTAGGTAGCCTTGCAAAAAAAGCGGTGCCTTTGTGAGCTTTTGAGGAGTTCACGCTTCAGCGTGCGAGATGCAAGCTGAAGCTTGAACTCTATGACGCATGACGCGGCAGCAAAGTGATTCCCGAATGGTGATCCTGAGTGCGCTCATGCCCCTTCACTTTCTTTTTCGGGTAAATTCAGTAAGCACCAAGAAACTGCAACGCGCGCGTTTCGGCCCAGGATTCACTGCCGTTATCGCAGGTGGGGAACCCGACGTGGCCGCCGCTGGCTGGGGATTCGAAGTGGAAAAACTCGCTAGCTTCGGCCTCTTCGTGCGGGTAGCAGCCGGGGCCGAGGAAGGGGTCGTTCTGCGCATTGACGAGTAGGGTCGGCACTCGGATGGCGGTGAGAAGCGGGCGGCAACTGTTGCGCGCCCAGTAGTCGGCAGCATCGCGGAAGCCATGGATCGGCGCGGTGAAGCGGTCGTCGAATTCGGCGAAAGTGCGGATGCGCTGGAGGCCGGTGAGGTCGAGCTGGTCGGGGAAGCGACGTTGTTTTTCGCGGATCTTGGCGCGCATGGCCCGCATGAAGCGTTCCATGTAAAGCCAGTTCGAGCGCAAGGCGAGCTGACGGGAGGCGCAGGCGAGGTCGCAGGGTACGGAAAACGCGACAGCTCGGTGCAGACGCGGTGAAAGTTCGGTCGGGCGCTCGCCGAGGTACTTGAGCGTGAGATTTCCGCCGAGACTGAAGCCGATGAGGTCGATGGATGGCGCGGCGTGTTTGGCCAAGGCGTGGTTGACGACCGCGTGCAGATCCTCGGTCGCACCGCTGTGGTACATCCGCAGCAGGCGGTTGGGCTCCTGGCTGCAGCCGCGGAAATTCCATGCTAGCACATCCCAGCCGCGGCGGATCAGCGCGGCGGCCATGCCTTGGATGTACTCGGTTTGGCTGTCGGCTTCGAGGCCATGGGACAGAATCGCGAGCCGCGGACGGCCTTGAACCGACCATTCCAAGTCGATGAAATCGCCATCGGGCAATTCCAAGCGCTCCGCCTGCGAAGCCACCGAGGGCACCCGCCGAAATAGCGCGGGGTAGATGGTTTGCAGATGGCCGCCGGGCAGGCACCAAGGCGCGCGGTAGCTGGAGTTTTCGATCAGTGGCATGAGGGGTGGGCTACATCATTAGCAGCGAGGGGCGTTGCCGCAAGGCTGGGCGAGGTGAAGTTTCTTTACGCTTCGTACTTTCTTTTGATGGGAAAGTGAATAAATTATGGCCATGACTTCGTTGTCAGATCATTTGTTCTGGGACGTGGATCGCTCTGGTGTCGATCCAGAGAGGCATGCTGCCTGGCTCGCGAAACGAGTGCTGGAGTACGGGCGCTGGCGTGATTGGCAGACAATTGTTAACTATTACGGCAAGCCGCGGCTGGCGGAACTGGTCAAAGATCTGCGCAGTCTTCAGCCACGGGCGTTGGCCTTCTGCTGCGCTTGGTTCCAACTTCCATTATCCTCTTTCCGATGCTCTGCTTCGACGCCATCCCAGATTCGGTAAGAGCGCTGCTTGCCGACTTGGTCCCACACCCTGCCTTGGCGGATTTTTCGCTGGGTGGCGGTACTTCACTGGCGTTGCGCTTTGGGCATCGGTTGTCGGTAGATTTGGATTTTTTTACACTTCAGGAGTTTTCTCCGGAAGTAATCTTTGAGAATTTACAACTTGTGGATGCAATTATCATCAGTCGGGCAGCAAACTCTCTAACTGTCGATGTTGGCGGAGTGAAGCTGGACTTGCTGCGTCATTGCTACCCACGGCTGGCACCTAACGATAAGCTGGATGCCATCACCCTTGTTTCTCTACCCGATCTGGCGGCGATGAAGCTCAATGCCCTCACTAACCGAGGCTCGAAGAAGGATTTTTACGATCTCGCAGAGTTGCTGAACCATTTCACAATCGGGCAGATGATTGATTTTTTCACGAATAAGTACCATGCGATGGATGCGTTTACGGTGATCCGGAGTCTGGCATGGTTCGAGGACGCGGAACTGGAACCTGACCCGATTTCACTGACGGGACTGACTTGGAGCCAAGTTAAGGCGAAGGCGAGTGCTGCCGTGGCTGGGCTTTGAGATTTTACTTCTGAACGATCGCGCTTGTCATACTCTGGCGGGGGGTGTACTTCGCCGACCGCTTAGAGAAAACTTCGCTCATCCCATATGTTAATTTTTAGTCTTTGGTGCCTCGCTGGCTTTACTGTCGGCATCGTTTTTGCCTCATTTTTCGAATGGACGCTGCACAAGTACGTGATGCACCGGCCGGTTTGGAACTTCCGCTACGCGTTCCAAGCGCACGCGGTGGTCCACCACCAGACCTTCAAGGCGGACCGTACCTACCATCTCCTCGACGAGAAGGATAAAGAGACGATCCCGATGGCTTGGTGGAATGGCCCGGTGTTGATTATCCTCGGTGCGATGCCATTTGCGCTCCTCTCCTGGCTGACTGGGCAGTGGTCGTTTGTGATCGGCGGTGCGGGCGCCTTTAGCTTTTATTACTGCTTTTACGAGTACATCCATTGGTGCATGCACTTGCCAAAGGCGCGCCGGGTCGAAAAGCCTTGGTGGTTCCGCAAGCTCAATGGCCACCATTTGTTGCATCACCGCTACATGCACAAAAACTTCAATGTGGTGTTGCCGCTGGCCGATTTGATCCTCGGCACACTCATGCTGCGTGCGAAGACTCACTTCGCACAGGCGAGTGGCCCATCGGTGCCAAATGTGCAGCCGTTGGCCTGATCAGATCCGCCGCACGGTAATGCGATCCCAATACATCCGGTCGCGCCAGTCTTGGAAGATCGCGTTGTAGGGTTCGAGCTGCCGCTGCGTGGCCACTGTTTCCCCGGCGACGAGAACTTCGTTCATGCCTGCCGGGGTCTTGAGGCTGCGCACGGTGGGAAAGTTTTCGCAGAGGATTTTGCGGGTCAGCGACTGCATCGTGCGGTGGCCTGGCCCGGTGACTAGATTCACGGCCAGCAGCCCGCCGGGCGCGGTCGCGCGCTGGAGGTGAGCTAACAATTTAGGGTTCCAAGCATGCGGGCGAAAGACGTCGGTTTTACCCGCCAGATAGATGTCATCGAAGACCACATCGAATTGCCGCTGGTTTTGCTCCAGCCACGGGTAGGCGTCGACGGTGTGAATTTCGATATGGAGCGCGTCGAGATCCATGTGAGTCCGGGCGAGGTCAACGATTTCAGGGTCGATGTCGATGGCAGTGAGTTGGCAGTCGGGCAGCAGATGGCGCAGGATCCGATAAGCGGTGCCACCCGCCAGGCCGAGCATCAGCATGGATTGCGGCGGACCCGCTTTGCGCAGCAGCGCCGCCGCTGCGATCAAATCCCAGGCAAGGCCCGTGAGGTAGCGCTTTTGGTGGTACGATGCATGCAACGCGCCAGCGACGCGAAACTCAGTCGCGAGGTCGGACTTCCAAATCTCTAACGATTGGAAACGGGTGTGAACGATTTCAGTGCGGCGCATAAAAGTGAACAATGAACCGCAAATAGCCGCGGATCAAAGGAGTGATCAAAATTCTCATCGCTTCCCATTCCTTCCATCCGCCGCATCAGCCCGCGAGCGGGAAATCCGTGATCTGCTCTAACTTCACCTGATAGAGTGCTGCGATCTCCGGCGCATCGGAGACTTTGTAGATTTCGCGGTAGTAGATTTCCTTGATGCCATAGGCGCAGAGCGTCTGCATGCAGGCGGTGCAGGGCATGGTGGTGGTGGCAATGATCTTGGCCTCGCCCCGGCGGAAGAGGCTGCACAGGTTGACCTCGGCATGGAGCATGAATTTCTGCCGCGCGTCGCGGTCATCCCAGAAGCCCGGCGGCGGATTGTAGCCGGGGGCGAGGCCGTTGTAGGCGGTACCGATGACTCGATTGTCGAAGTCCAAGGCCGCAGCGCCGACTTTGCGGTAGGGGTCTTCCGACCGCAGGCTGGCGACGTGGGCGAGCGCCATGGCGTATTGGGGAATGGACAAGCGGCTGTCGGGCATGGGCGCAGAATGACCCGAATTTCAGGATTTCAAACCCTAAAAGGCGAGAAGTTCGGGGGCTGAGCGATTCTTATGCGTCCTCATCGCAAGCAATCCTTGCGGAGAAGGGGCGAGCCGTTTAACCAAGAGCCATGCAAGATGAAGTTCGCGCGCTGCTCATTCTCCAGGACCGGGATCGCCGTTTGTCGGCGCTGGCCAAGGATCTCGAAAAACTGCCGCAGGACGAAGCGCGGGCGAAGGCGAAACTGGCGGGCGACCAAGCCGCAGTGGCACGCGCCCATCAAGCCTTGCTCGACTGCGAACTGCGGGTGAAAAAGATCGAGCTCGATGCCGAAACGCGCCGCACGACGATCAAGCGCCTGAAGTTGCAACAATTCGAAACCCGCAAAAACGAAGAGTTCGTGGCATTGGGCCATGAAATCGTCCGCTACGAAAAGGATCTCGACGATTTTGAAACCAAGGAGCTTGAGGCTATGGAAGAGGTCGACGGTTTCCGCAAAGCTCAGCAAGCCGCCGAGGCCGCGCTGGCCCACACTCGCAAGTTGGTCGAAGAAGACCTCGCCGCAATCGCCCAACGCCACGCGCGGACAGAGGCGGAGCGTGTCGAAGTCCTTGCGGAAAGAGAAAAACTCGCCGCGAATGTTCCAGATAGCATCATGCCGCTTTATGTGCGCTTGATGAAGACCAAAGACGGGCGTGCGGTCGCGCCGATGCGCGATGGCAGGTGCGAAGGCTGCCACATGAAGCTCATCGCCTCGACGGTGATGAAGGCGCAGTCCGGCAGGGAAATCGCTCAGTGCGAAGACTGCGGGCGCATTCTTTACGTCGAAGACTGAAATTGCTCAGCCTTTGCTGATTCCAAAGCGCCGATCCAGCTCCTTCATGCTGAATTCCGTTAGGGTCGGCCGGCCATCGGCCGCGCAATACGGCAGCTCGCAGGTGAATAGTTCTGCCAGCAATGGTTGAGTTTCGGCCAGACGCGGCAGGACCAAGGCGGCGGCTTTTTTAGCCAGCACCCGCGCCAGACGATCCAGCGCAAAGCGTGCGCCCGGCGCTGGATCGTGCAGCAGTTCGTCCATCAGCGCGCCGAGGAATGCGCGCGGATCTTCCACCGCCAGGCACGCGGGCAGGCTGCGGATTTGCAACGTGTTGCCGCCAAAGGCTTCCACCTCGATCCCCGCGTCCTCCAGCGCCGATCGCTCGCGCAGCACCAGATCCAGATCCCGCGGATCCAGTTCCAGTAAAACAGGCACCAGCAGCCCCTGCGTGTCCAGCACGCCGTGGCCGCGATTGAGCAACTGCTCGTAAAAAATCCGTTCCCGCGCCGCTTTGGGGTCGAACAACACCAACCCGTCCTCACTCTCCAAGACCGCGTAGCGGTTGTGCAACATCCCGATGACTCGGAACGCTGGTCCCGTGTTTTTGGAAAGTGGCGGTTCCGCTGCCACCACGGGTTCGCTGGCCTGTGCTGGCGGCCAATCCATCAGCTGCGGTTGTGGTGCTTGGAAACTCGCGATGACAGGCGCAACTTCCACGGCCTCGGATGCAAAAAGCTCAATCGCCGACGGCTCGACCCGCCGCGTCACCGCCGGTGCAGGTGGCCGCAATCCGACGGACACGGCTTCCAAAATCGCATCGCGCACGTCGATGGGCCGGTGAAACCGCACCTCGCGTTTGGCAGGATGCACATTCACGTCGACCAGCGTCGGTTCCAGATCAATCCACAACCACGCCGCCGGATGCAGACCGTCCGCCAGCGCGCCGCGAAACCCTTCCGCCAGCGCCCGCGAAATCACCGCGTCCTCCACCGGCCGGCCATTCAGAAATACAAACTGGTGCCGCCGCCCCTTGCGCGCGTGGCTGGCGGGCAACACGTAACCGTGCACCGAAATCCCGTTGCCCCGCGTCTGCGGCAGTTCCACCAGCTCTCGGGATAACTCCGCGCCCAGCAACTGCCGCACCCGGTCCACCGACTTCGCCGCCGGTGGCAAATCAAAAACCTCGCGCTCATCGCGCCGCAGCCGAAAGCGGATGTTCGGGGCTGCCAGCGCGTGCAGCCGCAGCTGGTGCTCCACGTGCGCGGATTCCGTCGTTTCCGCCCGCAGGAATTTCCGCCGCGCCGGCATGTTGTAAAATAACGCCTTCGCCTCGATCACCGTGCCTGGCGCACAGCCCGCATCGCGCACATCGCTCACTTTTCCACCGTCCACCACGATCTCCGTGCCTGCCACCGCATCGGTTTCACGGGTCACCAGCCGGAACCGCGAAACGCTGGCGATGCTCGGCACCGCTTCGCCGCGAAAACCCAGCGTCATGATGGCTGCTAAATCTCCCGCCGTCCGCAGCTTGCTGGTCGCGTGGCGTTCCAGCGAAAGCAGCGCATCCTCGCGCGACATCCCGCAGCCGTCATCGCTGACCCGGATCAGTGCCGAGCCACCGCGGTCGATGTCCACGCGGATCTCCCGCGCCCCGGCGTCGATGCTGTTTTCCACCAATTCCTTCACCACCGATGCCGGGCGCTCGACCACCTCGCCCGCGGCCACTTGGCTGGCGAGAATATCGGATAGCACACGGATCTTGGACATCGGCCCGGCTATTTAGACCGCCCGTTCGCCAATAGCCAAACCCAATCCGTCGCTGGAATCTCAATGCCCGTCGCGATCCTTGGCCAAGCCCGTCGAATGAAACCACTCCAGAAAACTCTTGGCCGTCGCGTCGGAGGTCAGGATCGGGATTCCGCCCGCCGCGCGGACCGGCTCAGTTTCATCTTCTTCAAACACCAGCGCCAACACGGGCACCCCCTTCACCTGTTTCAGTACCTTGAGCGAGTCCGTCACCCGCCGCATCGAGGTGACGATCACCTTGGCCTGTTGCGCGCCTACTTCCGCCAGCAGTTCTTGATCCGTGCCGTCGCCGCGCAGCACGGGCACCCCCAGTTCCTTCAGCATCTGGCAGGCGGTTTCGTCGTCGTCCACCACCAAGACATTTTCGCCTTGGTCGCGCAGCGGCTTCACCAGATTCATCCCGGATGCCCCCAGGCCCAGCAGTAAAACATGGTCGTGCGGGATGAGTGCTGGATCACTGCGGCGGCGGAACGGGTGCCGCAGCGGCATCAGCGCCTGCGCCACCAGCCCCCGGCCGACGAAGGGCGTCAGGGTCATCGAAATCACCGCCGTGGTCGATAAAATCTTGAACCCCTCGGTCGAAAGGTGGCCCAGCCCCAAGCCGCTGATGCCGAGCAATAGCGAAAGTTCGCTGGTTTGTGACAGGATCAGTCCGCTTTCGATCGCGGTGCGGGTACTCAGGCCGTTTCGTATTCCCAGCACGCTCACGATGGGGACGGTGACCAGAAGCAGCAGCGCGGAAAATCCCAGTGCACTCAACCACTGCGCGCCATCCGGCACCCCGATCCATGCTCCCAGCGCGACGAAAAACAAGGCCTGGAAAAAGCCCGCCAGCGACAACAGATTGCCGCGCATCACCCCATTGGCTGGAAACCGTGAAAACGCAAAACCGCCCGCAAACGCGCCGATCATCGGTGGCGCACCCAAGGCCTGCGCCAGCGCGAGAAAGCCAAACAATACGCCAAACATTGCTAACAAAAGCAGCTCGTCCTGTGGCTTGAACCATTGGATCAATCGCGGAACTCCCCAGCGCTGCAACAGCCATGAGGTCATGCCCAGTCCGGCCACCGCCGCGATGGCGTGGCTGATTCCCAGCCATCCACCGTCGATGCGTGCCAACAGGGCGATTCCAAAAATCAACATCACGTCCTGCAACAGCAAGATCCCGCTGACCGTCTGCGCAAACGGCTCGTGATGCGTATTGCGCAGTTCGAACTGCCGCATCACCACCAACGTGGAACTCGCCGCCAACCCGAGACCCAGATAAGTCCCCTCCAAAGCCCCGAACCCGAGCCAGCGCGCGAAGGCAAATCCGCTCAACGCGACCCCCGCAAACTGGCCGCCGGTGATCCACAGCACTTGCTTCCGGTGAATGAATAGGTGTCGTGGCTCCAGTTCGGCACCGGTGGCAAAAATCAAAAACACCAGACTGAAGCGAATCACCGCGGCATGTTCATCGTGGATCGCACTACCCAAAATGACGCCGAACGGCAGCCATCCCATGGATTGTAGTATGATGCCTGCCCCGAGCAATAACGGTAACGCCGGCAGTCGGAAGCGAAACGCGATTCCGTAGGCCACGGCGGCTCCCAATAAGGTAATCCCGATAGCATTCATGATTTGAGAATCCCCATGTTGCGGAGCTGTTCCATCGTCAACCGCGTCCCTACCTCTTTCGGCAGTATCGCTTGCCCCACACCCATAGCCTGCAGCCGACCGAGCCTACAAAATGTCAATAGGTGCACCGAACACGGCACCTTGGCCAGTTGGCAGCGGTAGGCCAGCAGCTCATTCGTGTCGTCGTTTTTGAGGCAGGAAACCAACATTTTCGCCCGCTCCAGCCCGGCCTGATCCAGCAGCGCCAGATATTCCACGCTGCCCAATAGTACCCGCACCGGCAGATCCTCCAGTTTCCCCCAGTCGTAGTCCACCGCCAGCACGGTCTCGCCCAGCGCGTGCAGATCGCCGACGATTTTCCGGCCCAGGGAATTCATCCCCACGACGATGATGTGATCCTCCAACAGCTCTCCGTTGCCGTTGCAGACCACGCGGGTCATGCGTTTGCGCCGCAGCGGCAGCCGGAAGATCCACCACTTCAGGATCCCGTGACGCTCGAAGAATCGGTGCAGCTCGTGATTGTAGAGAATCATATAGGCCGATGCCGCCATGGTCACCATCCCGACCAGCGCGGTGATGGAAAGGATATTCTGGCCCAGCCAGCCGTGGCTCAGCCCCACGCCGATAAAGATGAAGGAAAACTCGCTGATCTGCGCCACGGTCAAACTCGCCAGGAATGAGGCCCGCCGGCTGTAGCCCATCCAGCGAATGACCATCATGAAAATCAGCGGATTGCCGATCAGCACAAACAGCGAAAGCAGCAGCGTGCTCCAGCGGTGGGACAGTGCTCCAGCGACATCGGCGCTCAGTCCCAGCGTGACGAAAAACACCGCCAGAAAAAGATTCATCAGCGGATTGACCCGTCGCATCAGGTGTTCGTTGAACGGCAGCTGCGCCAAGCTCAGCCCCGCCAGAAATGCCCCGATCGCCGGTGCCAGGTGGAAAAAATCCGCCACCCATGCCAGCGCAAAACACCATGCCAGCGAAGAAATGAACAACAAATCCGGTGAATGCGCCGCCCAGGCGAAGGGCCGCCTGAAAAGACGCCGCGCAGCCACCCACGCCAGCCCCAGCAGCAGCGCCAGCCCTGCAAACGCCTGGCCCATATCCGCCAGCACCCTTGCCAGTCCGCGGTCCACCCCGCTGGAAAAGCTCACCAGAAATGCCAGCATCAACATTGCCAACAAGTCTTGGACGAGAAAGATCCCCACCGCGATCCGGCCATAGAGCCGATCCCGCTCGCCCTTTTCATCCAGCAGTTTTACCACCACCACCGTGCTGCTAAAGGTCAGCGCCGTGGACAGGAAAATCGCCTCCCGCGCCGTGAAGTCGAGTTGGCGGCACAGCCAGTAGCCGATCACCGCCGTGAACACAAACTGCGCGATCCCGCCCACCACCGCGACCCTCCCGATGTCGCGGATCCGCCAAAACGGCAGCTCCAAGCCCACCAAAAACAACAGCAGCGCGATCCCGATATCGGCAAACAGATGCAGACCCGGTGACATCCCGACCCAGCCCAACACCGGCCCGACCAAGATCCCCGCCAGCAAGTAAGACACAATCGTCGGCATCTGGATCATGCGCCCCGCCATACTCAGCACCGCCGCAGCAACCATAATGATGCCGAGGTTTTGAAGAAACTGCGTGCCGACCATAGAACTCCCAGCATACCACCATTCGTCGCTCCGATCCAATCGAAAGAAGAACGGCCGCCGCTCGCAGCGGCTTTCATTCTTGCCACGGACCGCGCCACCCTAGACGGGTGGAAAATCGGACTCGACGCGGAAACCCGAATCGTTTACTGATAAGGCGTGATTCAGACCATCGACGATCTCGCGCAAGGTGCGGTTCTGCTGCCGCCGGATCAGCGTTTTGCGCTCGCCCAACGGATCCTTGCCAGCGTCGAGCCTCAAGGACACGCCGCCATCGACGCCGCTTGGGCGGCAGAGATCCGCGAGCGGATCGGCCGTTACGATTCAGGCGAGACTCCTGGCATTCCGGCATCAGAGGTATTCGCGGAGCTCGACGAACGTTTTGCCCAGTGAGCCTGGAATTTTTGCCAGGGGCGCGGGGGAAGCGGTTCCTAGCCGAAATCCGGGAGCTTTGCTCGGCCATTTCAAAAGACCCACTGCGGTGGCGCGAGCGCGAAGACGGTTTTCGGCGAGTCAACTGCCCCGTGTTTCCTTACTACATCGCGTACTTGATTCGCGGCCAGACCGTCGTGGTTGCGGCGGTGGCGCACGCGAGTCGGCATCCCGATTATTGGAAAGGCCGTCTTTAATGACCCTATTCGCCATGCTTTGCGGCCGATCCGCTCAGCGTCGCGGAGTTGGAGGCGATGCACCAAGGCTTGCACCGCGAGTACGAA
>CAJXYV010000028.1 GCA_913063525.1 uncultured Verrucomicrobiota bacterium | reverse complement strand
CGCGGCGATAAATTTAGGCGTCAGTTTGGTGGTCATGTCAGTCGGGTCAGTAATTCTTCGAAGCGCGGCATTCGCCCACCAAGATCATCCGGTTCCCTTCGCCGATTCATCAGTCGCGTCGAATGATCCCCATATTCCTCTGGCAGGCGCTGCAAAATGACTAACCGATTACCGCCCCGAGATCAAGACAATTGCCAATGATTCATCAAATGATCTAGCTGAATTGCTAATTTGCTGCTACGAATTATCAATTTGATATAACAAGTTAGCAACTTTAGATCTTGATTTAGTAAATCGTTTTAGCAAATTGCTAATTCATCTTAATCATTTGCCAACTTGTTTATTTGAATTGCGAATTCACATTAACGAATTAGCAAATCAACGCCTTGAGTTAGCAATTCAATGAGACAGGTCGCGAACCAAATGAACCAGCGTCTGATCTCGGCAAGATAATCTCGAAGTAGCAGCCGCGCGCCTCGCGGCGCGGTTTATGCGGTGACGCACTAAAGAAGCGCTTCGCGGCGACGCAGCCGGCGAGATCCGCGACGCTACAACGCGGACGAATGACTTTTCGCCTCATCAGGCAGAGCGAGACCGACGGCGGGACAGCGCCGTGTCTAGCATGCCAACACCATCCTCCGCGAATGGCGTGCTTCGATCTCCGCGCGGGTCCCAGTGGGACATTCAAGCGATGCGACGGGCAGATGCCCTGTCTTGTTAGGACGATCGGGAAATCCCGGAAACGCGGCGTGTCAGAGTTTTCTGGGTTTCAGGAGTTACTCTAACACGCCACCGGGATCATTCCAGTTAGATCATTTGCCCCAGCGCTCGAGCAGCGTGGTCGCCATGTCGGAGGGGGTCTCTGCGACGGCGATGCCGCATTCAGCGAGGATGCGCTTTTTGGCTTGGGCGGTGTCGTCCTCGCCGCCGACGATGGCGCCGGCGTGGCCCATGCGGCGTCCCGGAGGTGCCGTGGCACCCGCGATGAAACCGGCAATCGGTTTTTTACAAAACTCTTTGGCCCAACGTGCGGCTTCGACTTCGGCGTTGCCGCCGATTTCGCCGATCATGATGATCGCTTCGGTCTCGGGGTCGTTGTTGAACATTTCGAGCACTTCCTGGTGGTTGGTGCCATTGATCGGGTCGCCGCCGATGCCTACGCAGGTGCTCTGGCCGTAACCGAGCTGGGTGAGCTGGAACACGGCTTCGTAGGTGAGCGTGCCGGAGCGGGAAACCACGCCGACGTTGCCGCGCTTATGAATGTAACCGGGGGCGATGCCGATGCGGCAGCCGCCTTGGCTTTTTTCGCCGCGGCCGGGGGTGACGATGCCGGGGCAGTTCGGGCCGAGCAGGCGCGACTTCGAGCCACGGAGCGCTTCCTTCACCCGCATCATGTCCATGACGGGGATGCCTTCGGTGATGCAGACGATGAGCTCGATGCCGGCGTCCGCCGCTTCGAGGATGGCGTCGGCCGCAAACGGCGGCGGCACGAAGATTGCAGTGGCCGTGGCACCGGTTTCATTCACCGCCTGGCTGACGGTGTCGAAGATCGGCACGACGTTTTCAAACTTCTGACCGCCCTTGCCGGGAGTGACGCCGGCGACCAGTTGGGTGCCGTAGGCGAGTGACAGCGAGGCGTGGCGTGCGCCGAAGCTGCCGGTGATTCCTTGAACCAGGATTTTGGTGTTTTCGTCAACGAGAATGGACATATAAAAAGTAAGCTAGTTTTTCAGTATTCGGTTTGCAAGGAGGCGGCGATGCCGATCCTGTTAGTGTTCGAGTCGTTCGGAAACGGCAGTGGGCAGGAGTGAGATCAATTCAGGGTGAGCTTCGACAAGGCGGGCAATATCCGCTAGATCTTTTTGGCGTTTGCTCGGGCGGCGGGTCGCATCGGCATAGGCCGCGAGCTTGCCGCGCAGCGTGTCTTCCAGACTGGCGACACGCATGAGGATTCCATGCACATCGGCAGGGACCGCGCGCGAGGGAAATTCCTGATAGAATGACTCCGTGCTGATCTGAATGCTGACTTTGGACTGGCCTTTCAAATTGACCGACCTTTCGAAACGATTTTCAGAAAAGCCAGCGTCTTTGAATGCCTGAACCGCCTCATCCACCCGCTCGGCGGCAATCACCAGATCGACATCGGCGGTGGCCATAGGCTCTTCGGCCCAATGGTTCACCGCGAGACCGCCGATCATGCACCACGCAATTTCACGCTGCTCCAAGGCGCTGACCAGGGAAGAATCGTCGCCGCTCCCGCCCAAGGTTTGCCAGTCGTAAAATTGCCGTTGCGTCATGCAGTGTGGCGAAGGCTAGTTGACCGCGGCGACGATTTTCTTGGCAGCGTCCGACATGTCGCTGGCGGCGACGATGTTGAGACCGGATGCGGCGAGGGTCGCTTTGCCCATGTCGACGTTGTTGCCTTCGAGGCGAACGACGAGCGGGATCGGCAGGCCGGTTTCCTTGGCGGCGGCGATCACGCCTTCGGCGATGATGTTGCAGTCCATGATGCCACCGAAGATGTTGATCAGGATGCCCTTCACGTTCGGATCACCAAGGATGATCTTGAACGCCGCAGTCACCTGCTCTTTGGAGGCGCCGCCCCCGACGTCCAAGAAGTTTGCCGGATCACCACCGAAGTGTTTGATGATGTCCATGGTGGCCATGGCGAGGCCGGCACCGTTGACAAGGCAGGCGATGTTGCCATCGAGGCCGATGTAGTTGAGGTCGAACTCGGAAGCGGCGACTTCGCGCGGATCTTCTTCGGTCTTGTCGCGCATGGCGACGATGTCCGGGTGGCGATAGAGTGCGTTGTCATCGAAGCCGAACTTGGCGTCGAGCGCGAGCACGCGGCCGTCGGGGGTGGTGACGAGCGGGTTGATCTCTAACATCGCGCAATCGCAGGAGATGAAAAGCTTGTAGATGTTACCGAGCAGTTTGGCGAATTGCTTGGCGATGTCGCCGCTGAGGCCGAGGGCGGCGGTGAGCTTGCGGACTTCGTAGGCCTGAAGGCCTAACAACGGGTGGACAAACTGGCGGACGATTTTTTCCGGCGTGTTGTGGGCCACGTCTTCGATGCTCATGCCGCCTTCGGTGGAAACGACGATGACCGGACGGCTGGTGTCGCGGTCCATCAGGATGGCGAGGTAATATTCGTGGGTGATGTCCACCGCTTCGGCGACCATGACCTTGCTCACCAGTTTACCCGCTTCGCCCGTTTGCACGGTGACCAGAGTTTCGTTGAGCATTTTCGCGGCAAGTTCCGCGGCTTGTTCGGGCGATTCGATGAGGTGGACGCCACCTTGAAAACCGTTTTTGAAGTGACCCTTACCGCGGCCACCGGCGTGGACCTGTGCCTTGATGACCAGCTTGGCGCCGCTGAATTGGCGGGCAGCGGCTTCCGCCTCGGCGGGGGTGCTGGCGACAGCGCCGCGCGGACTGGGGACTTGGAAGCGATCGAAAAGCTCTTTGGCTTGGTATTCGTGGATGTTCATGGTGGCTTCAGGAACCGTGCGCTAACACGGAAACGGCGGCACACTAGTCCCCTACCCCTCAGCGGGTCAAGGCATCCTGTTGGAAAAAAGGAAATTGCTGGCTTCACTAAAGAGATCACCGAAGCACGATGCCTGCAGCGTCCAATGAAGGGATGCGGCTATGAAATTTGCAGTGCGCAGCTGCTAGAGTGCAAAGGGATTAAAAAGCTTCACCCCCGTGTTTTGAAAATCAGAGATATTCCGCGTGACCATCGTCAAGCCGTGACGATGCGCGGTAGCGGCGAGCTGGCTATCGAGCGATGAGACGGTGATCCCCTTCTTATCCCATGCGGCCACCCGTTGGCCCCAGACGTGAGCGGTGCTGGTGTTGAAGCTGAGAATGCGGCCTTGCATGCGCTTGCAGAGTTCAGTGAACCAGGATTGTAGGCTCGTTTTTCGCTTTCCGGCAGGCAGGCTCTCGATGCCACGGCGGAGTTCGCCGATGCTGATGGTGCTTAGGTAGATTTCCGACTCGTGGTCGCGAATCCATGCCACGACTTGAGCATCCGGCCTAGCCTTGGCGAGTTCGCTGAAGACATTGGTATCCACAAGGTAGCTCACAGGGAAAGGGCCGTGGTAGAATCTTTGGCCCGTGGAGGAACTTCGAAAGGATAGGGACAGGCGAGTAGGTGATCCACCAAGCCGTGGTTGGGAGGGCCATTGATCCGGCGGAGGGTGATGGTGTCTTCATCGTCGATAAAGACTTCAAAATCCTGCCCCGGCTCCAGATGCATCTGCTCCCGCACTGCGCTGGGCAGAACAACCTGCCCTTTTGGTGAGAGAACAGTCGTCATGGTGGGAATATCTTACTTCTTCCCATCAAAGAATCAATTTATTTCCTTGAGCTTGCCGCCGAGAATCGGAGCCGCCGCACCCCGCCGGCGATCAGCGGATCGCCATTTTCACCAACCGTGCGAGCTTGTGGTTGAATCCATCCGCTGCGGCGAGTTCGTCGAGGCCGAGGTGCATGCGGTAGCGCCAATAGTAGGGCATGATCGCTGGGACGTTGATCCGCTCGGCTTCGGGCTGGGGATGGCGGATCGATTCATCGATCGCCAGCAGATCCTGGAGCGGGAAAATCGCCCACATCGCTGGGGATTGAAGGTGTTGCCAGAGGATCCTGCTCGCGACTTCGCCCGAGAGATCGGCGGCGGCGGACTGGAGCCCCAGCATCTGCTTGGCAAATCGAGCGGCGCGTTGATGATCCTCTGCCCACCAAGCGCGCAGCGTGGTCATGTCGTGGGTGGATGGGCTCACCACACTCATGTACGGCGCATTCCGTAGATCGAAGAACTCACTGACGGAGGTCTTCGGCATGCGCTGGATTTCTAACGAAAGAATCCCGAGTTCGTTGAGGACGCCGGGCACACAGGCCGGCACCATCCCGAGGTCTTCACCGCAGAGCAGCATCGGGCTCGCTTTGCGCATCGCGGGAAGTTTCTCGTAGCCGCGGGCCTGCCAGAAATCTTCCTGACGCTGATAGAAATAGCTGTTGTAAAGATCCTCGACTCGCTGGCGGGTCACCGGATCGAGCTGCTGATAGGAATCTGTCATCTGCATCATACAGCGCGGGTGGAAGAGCTTACCACCCGAGCCGGGCACTTCGAAAAAGAGCACCTCGCTGACACAATCGAGCAGTCCCTGCTCAAGCGCGGCATCCAGCGAGTGGCCGACGACTTGACGCTGGGTCGCCACGTTATCATTCAACTGAAACAAGCCTGCGCCGCGATCGGTTAGATAGTCTTCCCGCACTTGTTCGAAGGCATGGCCAAAGCGCTGCCGCAGGACGGACTCGCGAAGGTAAGGGCGGCAGAAGCGTTCAAAGTTGAAGTCAATTCCGCGTTGGGCAAAGTCGCCAACTGGGATCGGCAGCGCCGGGTCGAAGTACCCCATGATGCCCTCGACCTGATCGTACGGCACCTGCCAGATCCGGAAAAATCCGAGGATGTGGTCGATGCGATAGGCGTCAAAGTAGCGGCTCAGCTGGGCGAACCGGGAGCGCCACCACGCGTAGTCGTCGCGCTGCATCACTTCCCAATGATAAGTCGGGAATCCCCAGTTTTGGCCTTTCATGGCAAACGCATCCGGCGGAGCACCGGCCTGCTCGTTCATCTTGAACAGATGCGGCGCTGACCAGGCATCCACCGATTGACGATCGATCCCGATCGGCAGGTCGCCCTTCAGCGCGATGCCTAATTCATTGAGATGGCCGACGGCCGCGGTGAGTTGCAGATCCAGCTCGGATTGCAGCCAAATATGATAAGCCACTTGCGGCCACTCGGGGTGATCCGGGTGGACGAGTTCGTCGACCCGTGTTTGATCAAAGTTCGCCCATTCCTGCCAGCGGCTAAAATCGGCCGTGCCATAATAATCCCGCTTCACACAAAAAACGGCATAGTCGGCGACCCAATGTTGGTTGTTTTTGAGGAACGCGTTGAAGGATTCGCTGGCAAGGATCTTGGCGCGGTGTTGATTGAAAATCTGCCGCGTGAGTACCGCCTTCACCCGCATCACGGCCTCGTAATCGACTTGATGCAGCGCGTTGAGCTGGTCTCGTGTGGCGTTGAGCTCCCGCTGAAAAATGGGAGGCATCGCATAATCCAAATCATCAATTCGCAAATAGAGCGGGTGCAGCGCAAAAACACTGATCGCCGAATAGGGATAAGAATCCGTCCAATCGTGCGATGAGGTGGTGTCGTTGATCGGCAGAATTTGGATCAGCTTGAGACCGACGCTTTTCGACCAATCGCCGAAGGCTTTGAGGTCGGCGAACTCGCCGACGCCGAGACCTTGCTCACTGCGCAGCGAGAAAACCGGCATCGCCACCCCTGCCCCGCGGAAAAGCCCGGCGCTATCTCTGCGGTAGCATTCATCGCTAACACTCGTCCAGTCGCGGCGGGAATCGGCGCGAGATGGGAGAACCCGATTATCGCCCAGCTCAAAGCTAACCACACATCGCTTCGCAAGGTCGAAGAGCGCGTACTTGTACTCGATGTCGCGATCGATCGGCAGATAGAGACTCGTTTGCCAGACATTGGCCGCGATTTCCTGAAGCGGGATCGCGGAATGCCAACCCCAGTTGCCGATCTCATCGACGCTGCCGATCAGGCAAGGCACGTGTCCAGCGGGCACGGCCGCCATCCGCAGCTGGAAACGATGATTCGCTGCCGCGGACGGCGCGATTTTTTGAAACGGCCCGCGAGCGGGCAGAACTGCTAGGAAAGCGTTGGTCTCAAAAGCATAGTCCACCGTGCCCGCGGAACACCACGTGTCTAGCAGCCAGCACGCGTCATGCCGCCCCGCGCCCACCTCGATGATTCGGGGAGAGTGCCATTCATCCAGCGCAACGCCGTTGGATTCCTGACGGAGCTGATAGTGGTATTCCAGGCGAAAATGGCCGGTTTTTTGCACCTCCACCCTGGCCTCCCACTGCTCGGGATTGATCCAGTGCAACGGAACGACTTGTTCGCCACGTTCAGCGCCGTCGCCCGTGATCAGGCATTTAAGCCACAGCGACTGACCGGGCACGGTGTGATAATTCAGGCGGAAAGTGAGCTTCATGAATGTCTGCAAAAAACCTAAGTCCGAAATATTGAGGAACCGACAAGACTTGGCGATTTGAAAAATCGCGATCGGAAACTTGATCGGTTGACATCAACAGCGAGCGGGACAGATTGATGGGATGTTTCACATCGTCATCATCCTGCTGACCATTTGCGCGCTGGTGGCGGGGCTGGCGCTGGCGCGCTTGATCACCCGCTGGTTTGTCGATCGTTGATCATCGTTGCGATGCCTTTTGCAACAGGCGAAGTCGCTCTAGGGCGGCGCCGCTGGCGATTATCTCGCGGGAAATCTCGATGCCGTCGCCCATGTTATCGGCGAGCCCGGCGCAGGCGAGAGCTGCGCCCGAGTTCATGAGAACCATGTCGCGCTTGGGACCTGTTTCGCGGCCGGCGAGAATTGCTTCGAGGATCGCCGCGTTGGCGACGGCATCGCCGCCTTGGAGGTCTTCGACCTCGGCGTGTTTCAGCCCAAAGTCGCGCGGGCGGACTTCCTCGTCATCGATATCTTGGAACAAGCCGGATTTGCAGATGCGGGTCGACCCCATGAGACTGACTTCATCGACGCAGCGGCCGTCGCCGGTGGTGCCATGCACGACCCAAGCGCTCTCGCGACCGAGGCGTTGGAGAATTTCGGCAAAGGCGGGGCAGAGATCGCGAGAGAAAACCCCGACGAGCTGGCACTGAGGGCGAGCGGGATTGAGCAGCGGCCCGATCAAGTTGAAAATCGTTTTCACGCCCCGCGCCGCCAGCGATTTGCGCACGCCGACGACCGCCTTGAATGCGGGGTGGTACAGCGGCGCGAACATGAAGCCGATGCCCGCTTTTTCGACGCAATCGCGGAACTGGTCCGCAGGCAAATCGATGCGAACCCCCAGTGCCTCTAGCACATCCGCGCCACCGCTTTTCGAGGTGATGCCGCGGTTGCCGTGCTTCACGACCACCGCACCCGCCGCCGCAGCGATGAACATCGCCGTGGTCGAAACGTTGAAAAGATCGAGCTGGTCGCCGCCCGTGCCGCAGACGTCCAGCGTCGGTCCTTCCAGATCGAGAAGTTTCAGGTGGGGATCGACGGCTTGTTCAAGAAACGCCTCCACGAAGCCCGCAATCTCGCCAGGTGTTTCACCTTTGAGCGCTAGGGCTTCGAGCAAACGCTCTTTTTTGGCATCGGGAGCCTCCGGGTCCAGCAGCAGCTCAGCAGCGACGGCCACTTCTTGCGGCGTGAGTTCCTGCTTTTCTTCGAGGTGATGAATCAAGGCATCCATGCCAAGAGAATACACCCGCCGCCGATGAAGCGCCAGAAAGAACGATCATTCGGGCGCTTCAATCGCGAGAATCTCAGCGGGATGCAGGTCCGCGACGATTGTTGCGACCGGAAGCGTTGCTGTAGTCGCGGCCTCCACCACCATTGCCCCCGCGATTTCCACCACCACGATTTCCTCCGCCTCCTTGGCGGCCGCGATTGCCACCGCCTTGGACCATGCCGCCGCCCGTTCTCATCCGCAAGTGGCGATCGGCCAAGCTCTCGTCGTGCCAAGCGTGGTCGTCCCAGCGTGGAACGGGCATCTTGATGACTTTTTCGATTTCCCGCAGGAATTCGCGCTCGTCTTCGGCGCAGAATGAAACAGCGCGGCCTTCAGCACCCGCGCGACCGGTGCGGCCGATGCGGTGAACGTAGGCTTCTGGTTCGTTAGGAAGGTCGAAGTTGACGACGAGGCCTACATCTTTCACGTCGACGCCGCGAGCCGCAACATCCGTCGCAACGAGTACGGGAGTGAGGCCCTTTTTGAATTTCTCCAACGCCTTTTCGCGCTGGGCTTGAGACTTGTTGCCGTGAATGGCATCGGCTGGGAAACCTGCTTCGCACAGGCTTTTGGCCAGCTTGTTCGCGCCGTGTTTGGTGCGGCTGAAAACGATCGTGAGTTTGCCGCTGGTCGCAGCGGCTTGACCGCGAAGCAGTTGTTCCAGTAGCGGGCGCTTGTTGTCACGGTCGAGAAAGCAGACTTGGTGCTCGATGCGCTCTGCCGTCGTCGTGCCGGGATCGATCGTGACGCGGGCGGGGTTGCGCAGAATCGTCTGCGCAAGCTCGACGATATTCGGGGCGAGAGTCGCGGAGAAGAACAGCGATTGGCGGTTCGGCGGCAGCAGCGAAACGATGCGCTTCACGTCGCGGGCAAAGCCCATGTCGAGCATGCGGTCCACTTCGTCCAAAACGAAAAACTCAACCTCGGAGAGATCGACCGCACGTTGATCGATGAGGTCGAGCAAACGTCCCGGAGTCGCCACCAGCACATCCACACCACCGCGCATCGCAGAGACTTGCGGATTCTGGCCGACGCCGCCGTAGATCAGCGTTTGGCGAAAACGGACGTGTTGGCCGTAGGTCGTAAAGCTTTTGCCCACTTGGCCAGCCAGCTCGCGAGTCGGTGCCAGCACCAGCGTGCGGCAAGTTCTCGGGCGGATTTGGCGCGGGCGCTCGTGGATTGCGTGCAGGATCGGCAGCGCAAAACTCGCCGTTTTACCCGTGCCCGTTTGGGCGCAACCGAGAAGGTCGCGGCCTGCAAGCAGCAGTGGGATCGCCTGTGCTTGGACAGGAGAAGGCGTGTTATAGTTCAATTCGCGCAAAACGCGTTGGAGGGGCGCAGCCAATGGCAACGCCTCGAATTCAGTCGGGGTCATGTGTGTAAATTGCCTGCCCAATCCGATATCGGCGGCAGGCGGTGTCGATGAGCGGTTGGAGTAACCTCAAACAATCTCTCATCGATGAAGACCGGAAAAGGGTGGAGCCATTCAATCGACTCCCAGACATCAAAAGCTGATGCGCTGCGGGTTCTTTACGGCAGCCCCGGAGAACCGCAAGCTTTTTCCCACAACAGCTTTTTCTATCGGTAGGATTGGATTCGCTTGCGGATGGAAAATCACTCCCTGGCGTGAGTAAAAGCACTCCTTGTGCGAGCCAAATGACTCAGCGGGCTGTTGATGTTTTTCGGGCAGCCAACAAATACACGAGTACTGCCTGTTGATCAGACATTTCGAGTTTGGCCTTCCTCGCCATGTTCGGCATGATTTCGGATGTAAGATCGGCGACTGAGTAATCGGCCGGATCTTCGAACCCATGGCACTTGGCGCACTTTGCCTGGTGGACGACGTGGCCGCGTTCTAACTGCGAAACAGGTGCGTGCGAAGCTTGGATGAGCGACGCACTCAGTGGCGGTGCCTGGTAGCTGGGACTGCACGAAGATGGCAGCAGCAGCAAGACAGGTGCCGCCGCACGGATGGCGCGGCAGCAAGCACTGGCATTCGCCGTTTGATGAGGTTGCGAACCCACGGTCAGAAATCGACGGAGATGATGGTGCGAATTTGGAAATTCGGCTCATCGGCGCGCGAGGTCAGCTGACGCATGCCGGTGAGCGCGACTGAGAAATCGCCTTTCCGCCACGTAACGTTAGGCCCGAAATAGACGGTGCTGCTGCCAAACTCTTCAACATCGGGTACGGCCATCTCGTGCAGGAACTCGAGCCCTGCGGACCATGCTGGGTTGAACGCGTAACTGAGGCCGGCACTTTGCATCAGCTCGGCTTGGTCGTTTTCGTAGCGGTCTTCCCATTCGATTTCCCCACCGATGTTGTAGACCAGCATCCAGTCGCCGATGTTTTTCTGCAGAAGGAGTTTTCCTTCCAGATTGATAAAGTCGTCGCTGCCCTTGACCTCTGCGTAGAGGGCAGAGCCGAAGGGATGCGCATTCGGATCGGTTAGGTTGTAAATGGCCTCGATCGCCACGTCGCGGAACTTGGCCTTGCCCGATGCGTCGGCGGATTCTTCATAGCGCCAGTCGGCAAAATAGAACGCGAGCTGGAGGCGATCGCTCACCCCGTACTCGAATTCGTGGCGAATATCGAAGCGCTCGAACTCGCGATCGGCATCCATGTCGCTCTTGCGCGTCACCCAGCTTTCCAGCTCCATGGCACCGGCGGCCATCGTGGTGGTCTCGTAGCTGTAGGTAAAACGGCGGCTGCTTGCATCGGCGAAACAGGTCAGCGCGAAGACCGTGGCGAAGCAGGGAAGGGCGTGGCGGAAGGTGGCAGGAATACGATTTGCTAACATATTTAGTTCGGTTGGATGTTTAAGACTCGAGGCGCTCTCTTATTGAGAACGATTCTCATCTGCGGCGGAGCAAATGAGATAAGACCGAAGTGAGTCAACAAAAAAAAAGAAAGTTTTTGGAGAAAAAATCGCTCAATCCCCGCGCTGCGTCTTGACGGCCACGACGTAGGCGAGGACGGCTTTTTCGTCGGCGGGTTCGAGGCCGGCGTGTTTGATCATCTTGGGCACGGTCACTTGCCACTCGTCCACATCGAGGTTCTGCGGCAGCTGGTAGACGTGGCATTCGCCGCACTTGAGCATGTAAACTTCGTGGCCGCGTTGAATTTTCTCCAGCGGAAACCCGCTTTTTTTGGCCATTGCGGCGGTGGGATTGGGCACATCGGCAATTCCCCCCTCTGCTGGCTCGTTACCTGCTTCCAAGTCGCCCATGACCGGCGTGGATTTCATTCCGCCGCAGGAAATCATGCCTAGCATGCACACCGTCACTGCCAACTTGATCCATCTGCCTTGCATGGTGGGATTCTATGCTGGCTGCGAAGATCCACTCAATCCCATAAAACAACCTTCATTCTCTGGTTGAACAATTTTGACAAATCACCCGACACCCCTAACCTCCGCGCATTCCAATCGACTGCGACACGCCAGTCTGCTTTTCCACCACCTCTGATCCATGAACACACTCCGCACCTTCACCACCGGCTCTGGAGCCCAAGGCAATTTCCACTCCCTGCCCGCCCTCGCCGAGCAAGGCTTTCCTAACTTGTCGCGCCTGCCGGTCTCGATCCGTATCGTGCTGGAGTCGGTGCTCCGCTGCGTCGATGGCCGCAAGGTCACGGAAAAGGACGTCAAGAACCTCGCCAGCTACAACGCGAAGGCTCCCGGCGAGTATGAAATCCCCTTCACCGTCGCTCGCATCGTGCTGCAGGATTTCACCGGTGTGCCGTTGTTAGTGGATGTCGCCGCGATGCGCGATGCCGCCGTCGCCCGTGGTGCCTCGCCCGAAAAGATCGAGCCGCTGGTTCCTGTCGATCTGGTCGTCGACCACTCGGTGCAGGTCGATTTCTCGGGTTCGCAAGCCGCGCTGGACCGCAACATGGCCATCGAGTTCATCCGCAACCGCGAGCGCTACGAATTCCTGAAGTGGGGTCAGCAGGCGTTTGAAACTTTCTCCGTCGTGCCTCCCGGCATCGGCATCGTCCACCAAGTCAACCTCGAGTTCCTCGCCAAGGGTGTGCTCTCGAAAGACGGCGTTTATTATCCCGACACGCTCGTCGGCACGGATTCCCACACGACGATGATCAACGGCCTCGGTGTCGTCGGTTGGGGCGTGGGCGGCATCGAGGCGGAAGCCGGCATGCTCGGCCAGCCTGTGACATTCCTCGTGCCCGAAGTGGTCGGCGTTTACCTGCACGGTTCGCTGGCGGAAGGCGTCACCGCCACCGACCTTACGCTGCGCGTCACCGAGGTGCTGCGGAAACACGGCGTGGTCGGCAAGTTTGTCGAATTTTTCGGCCCCGGTGCCAAGGCGCTCAGCCTGCCCGACCGCGCGACGATCGCCAACATGGCCCCCGAGTACGGCGCGACGATGGGCTTTTTCCCCGTCGACGACGAAACGATCAAGTACCTCCGCGGCACCGGCCGTCCCGAGGAACTTTGCCAAACCGTCGAAAACTACTACAAGGCCCAAGGCCTGTTCGGCATTCCTGACAAGGGCGATTGCGAATACACCGACCTGCTCGAGCTCGACCTCGCGACCATCGTTCCTTCCGTCGCCGGACCGAAGCGCCCGCAGGACCGCGTTGCGGTCACGGACTTGCGCGACCAGTTCAACACGCTCTTCACCGCACCTGCGTCCGCCGGTGGTTTTGGCCTCGCCGCCGACCAACGCGATCGCCGCGTGAAGCTGACGATGAAGGAAAAGGCCGGGGTCTCCATCGACTCGCTGCTTTCCACCGATTGCGGCCACGAGTCCTTCGAAGGTGGGCCGCAGAACGAAGTCGAAATGATTTCCAACCGCCCCTCACCCGACGCGATCGACGACAACTTCGTCGGCGGCCCGCGCGAAACGGAACTGGCCCACGGCTCGGTGCTCATCGCGGCGATCACTTCCTGCACCAACACCAGCAACCCGAGCGTGATGCTTGCCGCTGGTCTGGTCGCCAAGAAGGCAAACGCCCTCGGCCTGACCATTGCGCCCTTCGTCAAGACTTCGCTCGGACCTGGCTCGAGGGTGGTCACGGACTATCTCGACGCCACCGGCCTCACCAAGGAGCTCGACCAACTCGGTTTCCAAACGGTCGGCTACGGTTGCACCACCTGCATCGGCAACTCCGGCCCGCTCCACCCTGCCATCGAAGGCGCGATCAAAGAAGGCGACCTCGTTTGCACCTCGGTGCTTTCGGGTAACCGCAACTTCGAAGCCCGCGTCCACGGCTCGATCAAGGCGAACTTCCTGATGAGCCCGCCGCTGGTTGTCGCCTACGCCCTCGCGGGCCGCGTCGATCTCGACCTCACCACCGAGCCGCTCGGCACCGACAAGAATGGCCATCCGGTTTTCCTCAAGGATCTGTGGCCAACCCAGGCCGAGATCGCCGAGCAGCTCGATGCCGCCCTCAAGCCCCAAGTTTACGCCAAACTGTACGGCAACGTCGACAGCGCCAATCCGAAGTGGGCCGAGATCCCCGGCAGCACCGGCGCGACCTACGACTGGAACCTCAAGTCGACCTACGTCCAATCGCCGCCGTTTTTCGAAACCAAACAAGGCGAAAGCGAAAACATCCTCGCCGCCCGCCCGCTCGGCATCTTCGGCGACTCGGTCACCACCGACCACATTTCGCCCGCCGGTTCGATCAAGGCCAGCTCGCCTGCCGGCAAGTACCTGCTCGATAACGGCGTCGATGCCGCATCGTTCAACTCCTACGGCGCGCGCCGTGGCAACGACCGCGTGATGACCCGCGGCACCTTTGCCAACGTCCGCATCAAAAACCTGATGTGCCCCGGCGTCGAGGGCGGCTACACCCAGTATTTCGGCGGCTCTGAGGTCCACGCCCCCGACCGCGAAATCACCGCCGCAGCCGGTGCCAAGCCAGCCTTCATCTACGACGCATCGATGGCCTATCAGGCGCAAGCCACCAAGCTCATCGTCATCGGCGGCGAAGACTACGGCATGGGATCGTCCCGCGACTGGGCGGCCAAAGGCACCCGCTTGTTAGGCATCAGCGCCGTCATCACCAAGTCGTTCGAGCGCATCCACCGTTCCAACCTCATCGGGATGGGCGTGCTGCCGCTCAACTTCATCAATAAGGAAGACTACGACCAAGTGAAGGACCTCGTCGATGCGACCTTCGACATCACCGGCATCGCCGGCGAGCTCAAGCCGATGCAGACCGCCACCCTCACCGCCCACAAGGCCGATGGCAGCACCCTGGAAATCCCGCTCAAGGTCCGCCTCGATACCCCGGCCGAAGTCGATTACTTCAACGCCGGCGGCATCCTGCCTTACGTGCTCAACCAAATCCTCGCGTAAGCGGATCAGGTGAATGGGAAACAAAGAGGCCCCCTTATGAAGCAGCAACAGGCGTGTTGCTGCGGCTTAATTCAAGGCCTCTAATCCCTGAACAACAGCCAAAAAGAAGCGGTCCGACTGATCATCCTTCGAGAAAAACCCATTAACTCTCCGGCATCTCAGTCGAACCGCCTTGTCTTGCGACAAATCAGATAAAAGCACCTGCCATGCCAACTGTCTTGTCGGATGATGTGCCAGTTTCGCCATTTCCAAAGGATGCCTGGTCGGCTTGGTTTCGCGAGTCTCGGCGATAGGTGGCAGGTGGCACGCCGACGGCTGCGCGGAAGTTGACGGTGAGACGCTCGTTGCTTTGGAAACCACAGCGTTCGGCGATGATCGCGATGGGTAGGTCAGTGGTGGTGAGTAGGTTTTTGGCACGCTCGACCCGCTCGTGCTGGATCATGGCGAGCGGCGAACGGTCGAGGCACTCATGCAAACGCCGTTCCAAAACGCGCCGGGAAACGCCGATCTGTGAGGCCCATTCTTCGACCGAGGCGATGCTGGCGATTTGTGCGACCAGATACTGCATTGCCCGCCGCACGACGGGATCGGCCACGGCTTCGTAGGAGCTCGATCCGCGGGCGACAATGTCCAGTGGCTGAACGAGAATCGGCGAGGTGGGTGGATGGCCGGCCCAGATGGCCTCGATGGTTTGCACCACTTCGGCAGCCAGTCGCCGCCAGGGCAGGCGGATGCTGGAGAGTGCGGGCCGCGCCATTTCGCAGACGGTCTCGTCGTCGTTGGCGGATATCACGCCGATCGCAAACGGGACTTCGAGTCCAGCTTGCGCGGCGGCCTCGAGCACGTGGCGGCCGGTGGGGTCGTGGGCGGTGAAAATTCCCAGCGGCGTTGTTTGAGCAGCCAGCCAGCCGACCATGTCTTCGTCGGGGTCGCGCCAGTACTCGTCGTACTGCCGCCAATCGCGGAATTCCTCCCAATAGACCGGGACTTCGCCGACGACCGATTGAAATCCCGCCAGCCGTTGTTTGGCGTAATGGGCATCGCCGCGGCCAACAAAGGCGAAGTTCTGATAGCCGCGCGCGATCAGATGTTCCGCCGCCAAGCGCCCGATCGCCACATCGTCGATGTCCACGCTAAAGGCTCCAGCGATCAGCTCGTCCGATGGCACGATCACCACCGGACAACCCAGGCCCACCAGTGCTTCGGTTAGTCCGGGCAGCCATTCGGTGACGATGGCGCTGGGCTGCCATTCCCGCAGGCTGGCGAGCAGTAAATCCGGCTGGCGGTAGAGGTCGATGATCCAAAAATCGTAGCCCATGCCGGCAAACGGCGCGAGGCCCGGCGTGAGCCTGCGCACGTTCACCGACGACTGCACAACGGCAATGCGGCGGGAAATGGTGGAATCGGCGTGTCGCATTTCATCAAGAAGCTACCGGAATTTGCGGTAGCGTGGCCAGCGGTAATTTGGGTAGTTTTCCATTCTCTGGCGACCATCGCGCCAGCCAACCCAACACCAAACCACCGATCGCCATGAACCGATTTCCCTGTGACGCCGTGTCCTACGAAGGACCCAACTCGAAAAATCCGCTATCTTTCAAAAACTACAACGCGGCGGAAGTCGTCGCGGGCAAAACCATGAGCGAATGGTTCCGCTTCGGCTGCGCCTATTGGCACACGATGCGCGGCAATGGCTCAGATCCATTTGGCGCCGGCACCGCAGCCCACCCGTGGGACGATGGCACGAACTCGGTGGCCAACGCCCAGAACCGCGCCCGCGTGTTTTTCGACTTCATGGAGAAGGTCGGAATCGACTACTATTGTTTCCACGACCGCGATGTCGCGCCCGAGTGCGCCACCCTCGCAGAGTCGAACAAAGCCCTCGATGCCGTCGCCGATGTGCTTGAAGAGGAGCAAAAACGCACGGGTAAAAAACTGCTTTGGGGCACCGCCTGCCTGTTCTCCCACCCGCGCTATCAGCAAGGTGCCGCCACCAGTCCGAATGCGCAGGTCTATGCCTACGCCGGCGCGCAGCTGAAGAAGGCCATGGAAATCACCCATCGCCTCGGCGGTGAAGGATACACCTTCTGGGGTGGCCGCGAAGGTTACACCACCCTGCTCAACACCGACATGAAGCGCGAGCTCGATCACCTCGCCCGCTTCCTGCACATGGCGGTGGATTACAAAAAAGAGATTGGTTTCAAGGGCCAGTTCTACATCGAACCCAAGCCACAAGAGCCGACCACCCACCAATACGATTCCGACTCCGCCGCCTGCCTCAACTTCCTGCGCGAGTATGACTTGTTAGAGCACTTCAAACTCAACATCGAAACCAACCACGCCACCCTCGCCGGCCACACGATGGAGCACGAGCTCACGGTCGCCTTTGAAGCCGGCGCACTCGGCAGCATCGATGCCAACATGGGCACACCCAACGTCGGCTGGGACACCGACCAGTTTCCGACCGATCTCTATCTCACGACCCACACCATGCTGGTGTTGATGAAAATGGGCGGTTTCACCACCGGCGGCCTCAACTTCGACGCCAAGCGCCGCCGCGAATCGTGGGAACCAGTCGATCTCCTCCACGCCCACGTCGTCGGGATGGACGCCTTTGCCCGCGGCCTCAAAACCGCCGCCGCGATCCGCGCCGATGGCCGACTCGATGGGTTCATCCAAAGCCGCTACCAAACCTGGGACAGCGGCATCGGCGCTGAAGTCGAAAGCGGGAAAACCACCCTCGCCGATCTGGAAAAATACGCACTCGCCCACGGCGAACCGTCGATTGCCAGCGGCCGCCAGGAAATGCTCGAAGGCCTCTTCAACGAGTTCATCTAAGGCCCGTGTGATATTTGGCTCTTTCCCTCCACGGGAAAGAGCCCGATCATGTGCTGCACATGGCAGCCGCTCACCAACCTCCGATTTGTTCCGCCATTCTGGTGGCGGCGGGATCGAGCCGCCGAATGGGCTTCGACAAACTCGCGTCGCCCCTCGGCGGACTGCCCGTGCTGCGGCGGACGCTTGAGGCATTCCTCGCCGCGGAATCGATCGCGGAAGTAGTGGTCGTCTGCCCGCAAGAGCGCTGGGAACTGCTGGACGGTGATTTCACGAAACCTGTCAAGCGGGTGGACGGCGGGACGGATCGTCAGGACTCGGTTGCGGCCGGACTCGCCGCCTTGTCTCCGGATTCTCGATTCGTCGCGGTGCACGACGGCGCTCGGCCCTTGGTTTCGCCTGAGGACATCGACCGCTGTGTGGCGGCTGCGGTCGAACATCGGGCTGCCGCACTGGCGCGGCGCGTGACCGAAACGCTAAAGCGATCCGACGCTGACGATTTCAGCTCGGCCGCGGTCTCGCGCGAGCAGTTATGGTTCATGGAAACCCCGCAGGTTTTCGCGATCTCACTGCTACGGCAGGCCTATCAGGCGGTCGCGTCACAGGGCCTCGCCGTGACGGATGAAGTTTCGGCGTTAGAAGCCATCGGCGCGCGAGTGAAGCTGGTGGTGTCGCGCCATCCCAATTTAAAAATCACCACGCCCGCCGACCTCGCGCTGGCGGAGGCCCTATTACCATGAGCAAGGCAGATTACGAATGGCGGCAGATTCCTAACGGCCCCCGCCTCGCCGTGGCAAACGTCGCCGATTCCGAGTGCGCCGCGCTCTCGATCTATATCCCCGCTGGCAGCCGCGACGAGTCCGATTACCCGGCGGGCCTCGCCCACTTTGTCGAGCACATGGTCTTCAAAGGCACCGAGCGCCGCAGCGCGCGCGACTTGAGTTTTGAAATCGAAAACGCGGGCGGCCAGCTCAATGCCAGCACCTCCGAGGACCAGACGGTTTACGAAGGCCGCGGCGAGGCGGACCTGATGCCGATCCTCGCCGACGTATTGTCCGACATGGTCTGGCACGCGACGTTTCCCGAGCCGGAAATCGCGCTCGAACGCGAGGTCATCGGCGAGGAAATCACGATGTACAAGGAGTCGCCCGCGGATCACATCGGCGATCTGATTTCGTCGGCGTTGTGGGACAAACACCCCTTGGGCAATTCGATTTCCGGCTCCTTGGAATCGATCACCCGGATCGACCGCGCGACTCTGCTCGACTTCAGAGACCGCCATTATTTCCGCAGCGATGTGGTCATCGCCGCGGCCGGTCCATTCTCTGCGGACGAGATCATGGCGATGATCGCGCCGCATTTGCCGCAGGAATTCCATCCCGCCACGCCGACACTGCCGTTTGACCGAACTCAGGCGCTTCCACGGACCGTTAGCGACGAGCGCGAAACCGACCAGCTCCAGTTGGCGCTGGCCTGGCACACGCCGGGGCGGCACGCGGAATCGCGCCACGCGCTGCGGTTGTTGAGCACGATGTTAGGAGAATCGGCGAGCTCACGGCTGTTTCTCGAACTGCGCGAAGAGCGCGGACTTTGTTATCAGATCAGCAGTGACGTGACGTTTTTCGACGAAACGGGTGCCTTTGAAATCAGTGCCGGATTAGATCCCGAATCGCGCGATGAAGCGCTGGCCTGCATCCACCGCGAGATCGACGACCTCGTCGCGAACGGCCCGCGCGCCGGTGAACTCGATCGCGCAAAACGCCTGACCATTGCACAAAGCAAACTCGCCTTCGAATCGACCGGCTCGCACGCCTCATGGGCGGGCGAAGGTGTGCTCGACTTCGGCCACATCCCCTCGCCTGCCGACTGGCGGGCCAAGGTGATGGCCGTCACCGATGCGGAGGTCCAAGCGATTGCCCGCGAAGTTTTCCTCAACCACGCACCGGCGATGGCAGAGATCGGGGAAGGCTCAAACGACCAGCCGTAACGACATGACGCATCCGTTTCACCCCTTCACGCGCGAACATTTTGTGGCGCTTGGCCTTGGTGCAATCGCGACTGCGGTCTTTGTTAGCGTGGGTCGGCGCGGCGGAAATGGCCGCAGTCGGGCGACGCTGTTGCTGGCGTTTCTCAACCTGAGCGCCTATCCGCTCAGCCTCGCCGCGTGGGGGTCGGTCGATGCGCCCAAGTCGATCGACAACTTCCTGCCGCTCCACCTGTGCGACATCGCAGCGATCACGGCGGGCGTCGCCCTACTGACCCAGCGCCCCTTGTGGTGCGCTCTGACCTATTTCTGGGGACTGGCCGCGACCATCCAAGCACTCCTCACCCCCGCACTCACTGTCGGATTTCCGCAGTTGCCGTTCGTGATGTTTTTCGTCCAGCACTTCGCCATCGTGACTGCGGCGCTCTACCTGCCGATCGTCGCTGGCTGGCGGCCGAAGCTGCCTTTCTGGAAAAGCCCACTCGAAATTTATGGCTGCTCGGTGGTTTATCTCGCCGTCGCGATGACGGCCAACCGTATGTTAGGAAGCAACTTCGGCTTCGCCTCGCACCCGCCGGACAACCCGAGTTTGATCGATCATCTCGGCCCATGGCCGTGGTATCTGGTTTCGATGCAGGCGATCGCTCTGCTCTTCTTTCTTCTGCTGGCACTGCCATTTGGCCATCGGCCGGGGAAATAGTCAGCCATCCATCTCCAGCCGATAGCGCTGGATCGACGGATCCACCTCGCGGCTCCATGCGTCGATACCGCCGCGCAGGCCGAAGGTCTCGTTCAACCCGTGGCCACGGAACCACGCGACTTGGTCGAGCACGTTTTTCCCGCTGTGGTCG
Source organism: uncultured Verrucomicrobiota bacterium (assembly GCA_913063525.1). Lineage (GTDB taxonomy): Bacteria > Verrucomicrobiota > Verrucomicrobiia > Verrucomicrobiales > Akkermansiaceae > Luteolibacter. Next base: position 5,535 of record CAJXYV010000028.1, on the reverse strand, counting down.
TAAAGCAGGATGCGGGTGCTGGCGTCGGCGGCAAAAAGCTGTTGTTGGAGTTCTTGCGTGAAAAACTCCGAACCCGGGATCACCACCGCTTCGTGCTCCTCGCGCGTGCGCAGGTCGATGAGCCGCAGCCCCGAGATTTCCGCCTTGGCCGCTGCGGGTTCCATCAGCATCGCCGAGTCGTGGACGTGGCTGGCCAGCAGGTGGTCGAGCACCTCGGCCACCGGGATTTCCGAACGGGCGCAGAGTTCGGCCAGCGTCTCATCGTTGGAGAACGCGCAGCTCTGGCAGCCGCCGAGGTGGTAGCGGGCGAAAATCGCGCGCTTGGCGCCGGGCAGGGTTTCGAGGATCACCCCCATCGGCGAATCGGCGGTAAGTTGGGACGCTTGCATGGACGCAACCTAGCAGCTCCCGCCCCAATGGCACGCCGCGATTTATTTTGCGCTGTTTTCTATCAGTCGGCCGTGCCATAAACTCGCCGCATGCCGAGGGACCGCGACCCAGACGAACCGAAAATCTACTTTTTGCCGAATTTGATGACGGCCTGCAACCTCGCGTGCGGATTCTTCGCCGTGCTGATGATTTTCAAGGGCTTGATCGAGGTTCAGAAGATGTCGGGCGAAATTCCCTTGTCGGCCAAGGAGTACTACGAAATCTCCCGCCGCTACTACGAATACGCGATCCTGCTGATCTTCGGCTCCTGCTTGTTCGACTTGCTCGATGGGCGGCTCGCCCGACTCGGCGGCCAGGAATCGCCGTTTGGCCGAGAATTTGATTCGCTCGCCGATATCATCTCCTTCGGCATGGCACCGGCGATGCTGCTTTCCAAGGCGGTTCTCTTTCCACTGGGCAACATCGGCTGGGCGATCGCGCTGATCTATCTGGTCTGTGGTGCCATGCGTCTTGCGCGCTTCAACTGTCTCGCCGCGCTGCCCAAAAAACCGGGTGCCTCCAGCGATTTCCGCGGCCTGCCCATCCCCATGGCGGCGGGCTTCATCGCCTCGCTGACGTTTTTGCTCATCGACCTTTATCAGAACGACAACGACCTCGAACTCGGATTTTGGAAATACATTCTCGCAGGGGCCATGCTCGGGCTTTCCCTGCTGATGATCAGCGATGTGCGCTACCCGAGTTTCAAGAAAGTGGGCTGGAATACGCGGGGCACCCTGGGTGCCATCGTCATCGCGATGCTTCTGGTTTTTGCGACCATTCAGTTTCGCTACATCATGCCGGTGGTGTTATTCAGCCTATTCCTGCTCTACGGCTTCATCCGGCCATGGATTTCCCAACGGCTGCGCAAGGAGATCGAGGTGGAAGACGATGGCGACGACGAATCGCTGGATGACCCGACGAACCAAGGGGACTAGACATGGACGCACCCCGACGCCGCCCTCGCTGGGTCATCTTGCTATTGATCCTGCTGCCGTTGTGGCTGGTCGGATCGGGCGGAGGGGCATTGTGGTATTATTTTCACCGCGAAAAATCCCAGGTGCTGGCCGAACAAGAGCGCTTTGCCCAAGCGGTCTCCACCCCGCTGCTGGCCGATGATCTGCGCAAAATCGTCGAAGTCATCGGCGAACGCAACACCGCCCCCCCTACCGCTGCGGCCAATTTATCCCGCACCGCGTCGATGATCGAGGGACTGCTAGGCCCCTCCAACACCGGCTACACCCTCCGCAAAACCAAAGGCCCCGCCGCGTGGCCGATCCTCCAAGTCACCGTCGCCGGGAAAAATCCCGCCGCGCCCGCCGTCTGGGTGCTCACCTCCTACGACAGCCGTGCCGGATCGCGCGGGGCCGAGGCCAATGCCACGGGGCTCGCCGCCACCCTCGCTGCAGCTCAAGCATTGGCCCGCGACCAGCCAAAGGCACCCATCCACTTCATTTTTCTGCCTCATGCAAATGACATGGAGTCGCCCGTCGTTGAAACTGCCGCCAAATTCCTCGAACTCGCCAAGGCCAGCGGTCCGGCCAAGGCCGTGCTCTGCGTCGAAGCCATGGGTGCGGGCGAGTCGTTGTGGCTCAGCTCGCGCGACGTTTCGGCCCTGCCGCTCAATCTCGCAAAGGGGCTGGGCGCGGTTTACGGCGCGGAAGTCGTCTGCCTCGGCGAGGACACCGACCTCGCCAGCACCCTGTTCGAAATGAACCTGCCCGCCGTCCGCGTCGCCACCCGCCCGCTGCTCACCCCCGATGAAAAAGACGATCGTCTGCCCTTTGCACCCACCGTCGCCGCCTCGACCGGCCGCCTGATCGAACTGATCCGCCGCTGCTCGGCAAAATAGCCCTGTCCAAAGATTCCGGGTTGCGGATTCGCCAATGCCGTCCAAAATCTAACTCTGACAAAAATCAGCGCCCCCATTTCCGTTCTTCATCTCATTCCCTCCCCACGTTCCATGCGCGCCACCGACTTCGACCCCGCCTTCATCTCCCACGCACCCGGCTATTGGCCCGCAGACGCCGTTGAAAAATGGGATGACCACCGCTGGCAACTCAGAAACCGCGTCGACTCCCTCGCCGATCTCGACCTGCGCCTCAACCTCACCGACGAAGAACGCGCCGGCGTCCTACTCGCCGGCACCAAGCTGGCGATGTCCATCACCCCGCACTTTTTCAACCTGATCGACCGCGACGACCCGGACTGCCCGATCCGCCGCCAAGTCATCCCCCGCATCGAGGAAGGCTGGAACGCGCCCGAGGAAATGAACGACCCCTGCGGCGAAGACTCCCACATGCCGGTACCCGGCCTCGTCCACCGCTACCCCGACCGCGTGCTCTTCCTCGTCACCGACCGCTGCGCCTCCTACTGCCGCTACTGCACCCGCTCGCGGGTCGTCTCCGGCGTCGGCGAACAGCACCTCGAAACCCAGTGGGAACCGGCGTTCAAATACCTCGAACAACACACCGAAGTCCGCGACGTCCTCCTCTCCGGCGGCGATCCCCTGCTGTTTTCCGACGACCGGCTCGACAAAATCCTCACCCGCCTGCGCCAGATCCCCCACCTCCAGTTCATCCGCATCGGCTCGCGCATCCCCGTCTTCCTACCCCAGCGCATCACCCCGGAGCTGTGCACCATGTTGAAAAAGCACCACCCGCTCTTCATCTCGATCCACACCAACCACCCCCGCGAACTCACCACCGAAGTCCGCGACGCCCTCGGCCGCCTCGCCGATGCCGGCATCCCCCTCGGCAACCAAAGTGTCCTCCTGCGCGGCGTCAATGATGACGTCGAGGTCCAGAAAGCCCTCGTTCACAAGCTACTCATGTGCCGCGTCCGGCCGTACTACCTCTACCAGTGCGACCTCATCACCGGCTCCTCCCACCTCCGCACCTCCGTCGCGGAAGGCGTCGCCGTCATCGAAGGCCTGCGCGGCCACACCACCGGCTACGCCATCCCCCAATTTGTCATCGACGGCCCTGGCGGTGGCGGCAAAATCCCCATCAACCCGAATTACCTCGTCGACACCAGCACCGGCCGCGTCACCCTGCGCAACTTCGAGGGCGAAATCTTCGAATACCCCGACCCCAGCGCCATCCCCGCCTCCGTCATGGCCCAGCTCCACGAGCAAGCCCTGTCCGGCTTTGCCGGGAGCCAGCACCACTGAGTCAGGTTCCGTTTTACTGAATTTAAAACTTGAACAAGACTGTGACTTATAAATAATCAATGCCATGCGCACTATTACTATCTCCGTACTGTCCATGGCATTGGCCACTGTTTCCGCCCATGCTGCAACCGAAGTCACTTGGTCTGGCACCCCCGGATCGACCCCGATCTCGATGACGTTGCCACAGAGCGCGACTTTTAACATCACCTCCAGCACGATTTCTGGCAACTTTATCCTCTTCGCCATTCGCAACGTCCAAGCTACCCCCGACAGCCAAACCTTGGCCGGTACGCTCAGCACCAAATGGACGTTCTCCATCAACGGCAGCGGCAGCTACAATATGAGCGGGTGGGTTGATAACGGATACTCAAGTGGTGCCATCACGGCAAATGACAGTTATACCTTTTGGCAATCGACCGTTGCTTTGAACATCGGCGATGTCGTCACCCTAAACGCCGGCACAATTTCCACCGCCTCCAATGGCCCTGCCGATTTTATTCTCGGCACCAATGGTAGTTACGACATGTTCATGATTAACGCCAGCGGCGGCTTTGGAGGCACTTTGATCTCCGGCGCGGCCACTTCGTCTATCCCCGAGCCATCGATCTACGGCCTCGTTGGACTTTCCGTAATCTTTGCTGGCGTTCGCCGCCGCAGGTCAGCGAACGCCTAAATCCGCGATTCGCTTACGATCGCAGGATCGCTCGTGCTTCCCCGGACTTTCCGGCGTCAGCATCGTCCAGCAATACGATGGCCTGCGTGGCCACTGGCGCAGCTCCACGAACAAGCCCTGTCCGGCTTTGCCGGGAGCCAGCACCATAGGTCCCATAGGTCCCATGGCTCCCCCGCGCCATCACGCCCCCAGCGCCCACTTCCGCGTCCGGTAGTGCCGGTACTTGAACAGCAGCGTGAGATAAAGCCGCACCCCCGTTTCCGAAACGAGACGCCCCCACCAAGAGCGCCCCCACTGATACGTGATCGTGTCATGCATCAAACAGCGATCCGGCCCCTGCGCCTCGAAGCGGTGCTGGTGGATGAAAACCGCGAACGGCCCCTTCACGATTTCGTCTTCCAGCAGATCCGGCCGCCTCACCGTCTTCCAGCGGCAAGTCCAGCGCATCGGGATGACCCACCAGTCACGGCAATCCAGCTCGATCAAGCGTCCCTCCTGCGCCGGGCCATCGGTCTTCAGGCTCACCAGCTTCAAGCTGGGCGGCATCACGACGGTCAGGTTGTTGGGATCGCTGTGGAAATCAAACAACGCCTCCGCGCTGGCGTTGACGAGGGTGCGGGTGTGGAAAATCGAGGTCATGTGGGACTAGCGGTGATTCCGGACGTGAAGTGCGATCCCTTGGCTGGAGTTTTGCCGCCGCGACAAGCATCGCTGCAGTAGCGGACATTTTCCCAATCCCGCGCCCACTTCTTCCGCCAAGCGAACGGCCGCCCGCAGTGGAGGCAGATCTTTTCCGGCAGGTTCTGTTTTTTCACGCCCTTCATCGACAACACGCCGACCCTAAAGCCACATCCCAACCCCGCAACCCCCAAATCGCCAGATTTAACCACGGATTTCTCGGATGAGCACGGATCCAAAAAAAAATATCCCAGATCCTCTTCCATCTGTGTTTTCGGTGTCATCTGTGGTTCAATCATCCAAATTCAAAAATCAAAAAGCCGCCGCCCCCCCCTCGTCCCTTAGCGCCCTCCGCGTCATGGCGGCGGCTTGGCGCGAGGTGATCTGATTCAGGGGGGCTCGCGCAGAGGCGCGAAGACGCTAAGGAAGATAGAGGTTTGTTGGTTTTCGGGGGATGCGGCTGGGTGGCGTGTTTTTGGATCCTCAATCTGAAAAACTTGGCGTCTTTGCGGCTTTGCGCGAGATGATGGAATTCAGAGGGGGTCACCGCCAAAGGGTGGAGAACGCGAAGGGAAGAGAGGGCTGG
>CAJXYV010000027.1 GCA_913063525.1 uncultured Verrucomicrobiota bacterium | reverse complement strand
CGTCAGGCGGAACAAGCTCAGCAGAAACTTCAATCGGAGCAGGCTCAGCAGAGGCAATTGCTCGAACAGCAGCGCCAAGCCGAACAGGCCCGCCAGACCCAGCAGCAAGCGTTGGATCGCAGTAAAAACGAACAAGAACAACGGGCGTTGCAGGGCCGACGTCAGGCGGAACAAGCTCAGCAGAAACTTCAATCGGAGCAGGCTCAGCAGAGGCAATTGCTCGAACAACAGCGCCAGGCCGAACAGGCACAGCAGCAAGCGTTGGATCGAAGCAAAAGAGAGCAATCCTTATTGGATTCACAACGGGAGCTCCAAGCCAACCAAGTCCGCGAAGCGCAGCGAGAAGCAACAGCCCGGCAGCGCGAGTTACAGCAGGAACAAGCCCGCGAAGCGCAGCAAGAGGCAGTCGCCCGGCAACGCGAACAGCAACAGGAGCAAGCCCGCGAAGCGCAGCGAGAAGCAATCGCCCGGCAGCGCGAGCTACAGCAGGAACAAGCCCGCGAAGCACAGCAAGAGGCAATCGCCCGGCAGCGCCAACAGGCCGAGCAGGAGCAGGCTCAACAACGTCAGCAGGAGCAATCGCGCCAGCGGCAGGTGGAAAGTCAGCGCCAGCCGGGACAAATTCAGCGTCCTCGCAGAGGTCAAACAGACCCGGCGCAGGGGGATTCTCCACCAAATTAGCCTGCGAATCGTGCGATTCCGATGGTTTTGCTGCGGCTCATGGGGGTGTTTTTAGTGATTTTGTGGGAAAAACGGAGAAATGGTGACTTTGCGCTTGGCAAGCCCTGGCTCAGCCTTTAACAAATGCGTCCCGAATTATGGCTAAGAAAAGTTGGATCGCTCGCAACGCGCGCAAAAAAGAAACTGTCGAGAAATACGCTGCACTCCGTCTCAAGCTGAAGGCAGAGAAGGACTATGTCGGTCTTTCCATGCTTCCACGCAATGCGAGCCCGACGCGCTTGGTCAACCGCTGCGAAATCACCGGCCGTCGCCGTGCTTTCCTGCGCCGCTTCCGTCTTTCCCGGATTACCTTCCGCGAACTTGCTTCCGCCGGGATGCTCCCAGGCGTGACCAAGTCGAGCTGGTAAGCTGGCACGGTTTGCGCTATTTTTTGACGTGGGACGGATATTGTTACCCGTTTCCACGTCGTTTTTATGCCGATTTACGAATATGTATCTGAAGCTCCGGAAGACCCGGAGCATTCTTGCCGCGTCTGTGCCCGAGGATTCGAGCTCAGACGCCCTATTGACCGCGCCCCCTTGGTGGCCTGCCCGCTTTGCAAGGCTCCGGTCAAGAAAGTGATTTCGCGGATCAATACGCCGACGATCACCAAACCGCTCTCGGTGAGCGATGCGAAAAAGGCGGGATTCACCATCCTCGAACGGCGCGACCAAGGCGTTTACGAAAAACTCTGACGCCGTGATTTTCGACCTCGTCACCCCATGCCTCGCGGCCACCGCAGAGCACGTTTTCCCATCGTTGGCGGAATCGCTGGCTTACATCGTTGGCATCGTCTTTTTCCTGCTGCTCAACGCGTTTTTTGTCGCGTCGGAATTTGCGATCGTGAAAGTCCGGCCGAGCCAGCTGGAGGCGATCTCTAAAGAGAATGGCAGCAACCCTAAACTGGCGCTGCACGTCCTCAACAATCTCGACGGCTACCTGTCGGCCAATCAGCTGGGGATCACGATCTCCTCGCTGGCGCTCGGTTTCCTCGGCGAACCGTTTGTGAAGGCGCTGGTTTATCCGCTGCTGCACGCCACCGGCCTACCGCAGACCTGGATCTACTGGATCTCGCTGATCCTCGCCTACGCCTCGTTCACCTTTCTGCACGTCGTCATCGGCGAGCTGGTGCCCAAGTCGATCGCCATCCGCAAGTCGGTGCCCGTGACCATGGCGCTGGTGCGGCCGTTGCATTTGTTTTACAAAGGTTTCCAGTGGGTCATCGTCTTTTTCAACGGCACGGCGAACTGGGTGCTGAAAGCGATTTTCCGCATCGACCCGATCAGCGAGAGCGAGCACATCCACTCCGCCGAAGAACTGGCGCTGCTGGTCACCCAGAGCGGCCAATCCCAGGAAGTCACCGAAACCGAGCGCCAGATCCTGATCAACGCCCTCGGCTTGAACGAACTGTGGGTCCGCGATGTGATGACCCCTCGCAACAAGGTGATCATCCTCGATGCCGATGAGTCGTTTGAAAAGACGCTCGATATTGCGATGCGCAGCAAACACACCCGCTTCCCGCTGGTGAAGGGCCATCTCGACCAAGCCATCGGCCTGATCCACATCAAGGATCTCTTCAAACTACTGCAAGACCCCGATCCGGATCTGATGCGTATCAAGCGCGAGCTGAAAATCGTGCCCGACACGATGCCGCTCGACCGCTTGCTCCAGTTTTTTCTCCGCGAACACGCGCATTTGGCCATGGCTGTCGATGAATTCGGTACGCCCGTGGGCATCGTGTTCCTCGACAACGTGATGGAAGAGCTGGTCGGCGACATTCAAGACGAGTTCGACAACGAGCGCTCCTCCTTTACCCGCATCAGCGATGACGAATTTGTGATCGAAGGCGCGATGACGCTCAACGACCTCGCCGGCCACGTGTCCGAATTGTTCATCGAAAGCGGCGAAGTCACCACCGTCGGCGGTTACCTCACCCAGCAGCTTGAACGTTTCCCCGAAGTCGGCGAAACCTTGGAAATCCTCGGCTATGAAGCCCGCGTGACCAGCACCGATGGCCGCCGTGTCGGTCAAGTTCACTTCCGCAAGCTATCGCCAGAGGAAAAAGAGGAAGAAGCCGAGATCGGTTGAAAAGTGGCAGGGTCGAGTTCTTCGCTGCGTTTGGTTGAGCTGCTCACGGTGGCCCCAGTCTCCTTCTTGGGGCGCTGAAGTTCGCATTTGACGGCGGGCGAATCGATGTCTCCGCAGCTTCACTTCTTATTTTTCGTGCCTTGTTGTCGGTTTCCTGCTTTCCCTCGCCCTGTCCCCGCTGACTTTCCACTGCCCATGTCCACCGAGCTGACCCGTAATTTCTCCATCATCGCCCACATCGACCACGGCAAAACCACGCTTTCCGACCGTCTGATGGAAATGACGAGCACCGTGACGATGCGCGAAAGCAGCGCCCAACAGCTCGATTCCATGGATCTGGAGCGCGAAAAGGGCATCACCATCAAGTCCCACCCGGTCGCGATGGAGTACAAGGCCAAGGATGGCAAAACCTACAAACTCAACCTGCTCGACACCCCCGGCCACGTCGATTTCTCCTATGAAGTTTCCCGCGCCCTCGCCGCTTGCGAAGGCGCGATCCTGATGGTCGACGCCGCTCAAGGGGTGGAAGCGCAAACGGTGGCCAACCTCCACCTCGCCACCGAGCAAAACCTGCTCATCATTCCGGTTCTCAACAAAATCGACCTGCCTGCCGCCGACGTCGACAAGTGCAAAAAGCAGTTGGAGGAAATCCTCTGCATCCCCGCCGAAGACTGCATCCCCGCCTCGGCCAAGGCTGGCATCGGCATCGAAGAGATTCTCGAAGCCATCGTCGCCCGCGTCCCAGCTCCCGTGGAAAACCCCGACAAGCTACTGCGCTGCTCGGTTTTCGATTCCCTTTACGACACCTATCGCGGCGTCGTTTCCTACGTCCGCGTTTTCTCGGGCACCGTCAAGAAGGGCCAGCGAGTCAAGCTGATGGCCACCGGCAAAACTTACGAGGTCAAGGAAGTCGGCGTCTTCACTCCGAAAATGAGCGCCCGCGACATCCTCTTCGCGGGCGATGTCGGCTATGTAATCGCCAACATGAAGTCCGCCAGCGAGGTGAAAGTCGGCGACACAATGACCGATAACACCCACCCGTGCCCCGAAGCGCTGCCCGGATACAAAGAAATCCAGCCGATGGTCTTCTCGGGCATCTATCCGGTCGATTCATCCGACTACGAGGCGCTCAAACTGGCGATGGGCAAACTCCAGATCAACGATCCGGCCTTCACCTACGCTTCCGAAAGCTCAACTGCGCTCGGCTTCGGTTTCCGCTGCGGTTTCCTCGGTCTCCTGCACATGGAGATCATCCAAGAGCGCCTCCGCCGCGAGTTCGACATGGACGTCATCTCCACCTACCCGTCGGTGATTTATAATGTCACCATGACCGATGGCACCGAGCGCATCATCGACAACCCCACGCTGTTCCCCGATCCGCAAGGCATCCAAGAAATCCGCGAGCCCGTCGTGAATGTCTATATCATGGTGCCCGGCGAATACATCGGCGACATGATGCAGTTGGTGTTAGAAAAGCGCGGCGAAGTCACCAACACCGAAACTATCGACGACTCCCGCGTCATGCTTTCCTGCGTTCTGCCGCTTTCCGAAATCCTCGTCGACTTCAACGACAAGCTCAAGTCGATGACCCGCGGTTACGGCTCGATGGACTACGAACACGCCGGCTACCGCGCGGCGAAGATGGTCAAAATGGACATGCTCATTGCCGGCGATCCGGTCGAAGCGTTCTCCACCATCGTCCACCGCGATAAGGCCGAATCCTACGGCCGTATGCTCGCCGGCAAGCTCAAGGAAGTCATTCCGTCCCACCTCTTTGTCGTCGCCATCCAGGCGGCGGTCGGCGGTAAAATCGTCGCCCGCGAATCCATCTCCGCCATGCGCAAAAACGTCACCGCCAAGTGTTACGGCGGCGATATCACCCGCAAGCGCAAGCTGCTCGAAAAGCAGAAGGAAGGCAAAAAGAAGATGAAGATGTTCGGCAAGGTCAACATCCCCCAGGACGCCTTCATCAAAGTCCTCAAAAGCGGCGACTGATCGGAGGAGGGGTACTCCTGTTCCTCCATCATATTGCGTCTTGCCTGCGGTCGCTTCGTATGACATTGATAATTCGTGAGCGAAATCATTTTCGAAGTGCGTGAAGACGAAGTGGATGGCGGCTATGTCGCCACCGCACTGGGTCACGCCATTGCCACGCAAGGCGACACGGTCGAGGAACTGCGTAAAATGGTGCGCGATGCCGTTCACTGCCATTTTGGTGACGACGCGCCAGCTCCAATGCCGCGCATTATCCGTTTGCACTTCGTGCGCGATGAAGCGCTGGCGGTGTGAAAATCCCACGCGACATCGATGCTTTGGACCTAGTGCGCGCGCTGCGGGCCTTAGGTTACGAGAGTGTGCGTCAGGAGGGATCTCACATTCGTCTAACGACTCTTGTGGGTGGTACTCACCACATCACGATTCCAAATCACCGTCCGCTGAAAACCGGCACTTTGTTAGGTGGGGTTTTGAAACCCGTGGCCGCACACCACCACCTCAGCGTAGAAGAGTTACTGGCCAAACTCGATTTGTAGATCGGGGCTAAGGAGTAGGGACACTCCTGTCCCTCCATCTCATCCCGCACTCGCCCGCCGCAGTCGGATTTGCAGGTCTGCCAGCACGTTCATGAAATAGATATACGCATCGTACGGGCTCGGGTAAGGCGTGATATACGAGTGGATGCTGCCGTCCGTGCCGCCCTTGGTGGACATCCAGTAGAAGTGGTCGGAAGTCTGCATCTTCGCCCAGATGTCCGTTAGCTCGGGATCATTCGCCGCGAGGATTTCTGCCTCTAACCGATGTACCTTGGCGATGGCTTCTTGCTGCATCACATTGCCCATCCACGCCGATAGGTCGCGCTCTTGATCCGCCCACGAGCTGAGCTTTTGGCTGCTGTATTCCCGCGAGGCGCGGTAGAGATCGACCGCCTCGGAGGGCGTCACCCACTGCAGGCCCGCCTCATCGACAGCGCTGGGCATCGCCTCCCAGAAGTCGAAGATTCCCGTGTCTTTGGACTGGTGTTCGCCGATGGTCTCGTAGTCCATGAACAGGTTCACCACATCGCCATCGCACTCGGCCAGCCATCCGGTGAACTTTGCCGGCGTCAGCGGGTATTCGCTCCATGCAGGATCGACGATGCGAAAGCCGAGGTCGTCGGACAGCCCGTGATTGCGCAGTAGGGTTTTGATCCGCGCCGTGGTCGGCGCGCGGTATGGGAAATTCGGCGACTGGCCGTTGAGGTTCCATTCGATACCCTCGGCGATGACACCGTCGAAGCCCATCGTCTCCGCCTTCGCGGCGATGGCATCGTTATAGATCAGCTCGGTGTTACGGAAAACCCGTGGCCGCACCGAGAAGACTTCTTCGAGCATTTGCAGATGCAATTCCACTTGGCGGTCGAACTCTTTGTTCGAGTGGACGAAGGCGAGCGAGTGGTAATAGGTTTCTGCTAACAACTCCACGCCGCCGGTGGCGACGAGCTGCTGGAACGACTCCAACACGTCCGGCCGGTAGCGCTGCAGTTGCTCGATGACGACGCCGCTGATCGACAGCGCCATGCGGAAGCGGCCCTCGTTTTCCTCGATCAGCCGTTTAAACATCCGGTTGGCCGGGAGGTAACAGTTTTCGGCCACCTTGCTGAGGATCTCGGCGTTCATCGCCTCGTCCTCGTAAGTCGCGTTTTCACCGATACGAAAAAAATCATAGGGCAACAAACGATTTGGCTGATGCACTTGGAAATAGAGACAAACGTCAGGCATGGGCTTGTTGGGAGAAATTTATGACGGCGGCTGGCGGACCACTTCCTGATAGATATGGATCACCTTGGCCGCTGCGGCGTCCCAGGTGGAGGCCACGATATCCAGCTTGGCCTGTGCGATCACTCGTTCGCGAAGTTCGTCATCGGTGAGAAGATCGTTGATGTGTTTTGCCATCAGATCGACGTCCCAATAGTCCGCCTTGAGCGCGCCCTTGAGCACTTCGGCGACACCGGACTGGTTAGAAATCACTGCGGGAATGCCGAACTGCGCAGCTTCCAATGCTGATAGACCGAACGGCTCGGAGACCGATGGCATGCAGTAAACATCCGTCATCGACAGCAGCTCGTTGACCTTTTCCTTGTTGAGAAAGCCGGTGAAATGGAAGTGGCCGCCGAGTCCGCGGAACGCGCCCGATTCGATGAGTGGGCGCAATTTTTCACCGGTGCCGGCCACCACAAAGCGGACGTGGGGATTCTGCGCGATGACGCGCGAGGCGGTCTCCAGAAAAAACTCCGGCCCTTTCTGCGCGGTGAGCCGACCGAGAAAGAGCACGAGCTTTTCGGGGAACTTCTTCTTCTGGCTGTAAACTTCCACCGGCTCGGCCCCGTTGTGGACGTAGCGGACTTTGTCGGGCGCGATGCCATAGTGGCCGGAGATAATCTCCGCCGTGTAGCGGCTGACCGGGATGACACGATCGGCCTGATTCATGCCATAGCGTTCGATGTCATAAATCCAGTCGCGGGCATCGGCCCCGGCGCGGTCGTACTGCAGGGCGTGGACGTGGACGACGAGCGGCTTGCCCGTCGCTTTTTTCACTTCGGCCCCCGCGAGGAAAGTCATCCAGTCGTGGGCATGGATCACGTCGAACTCTTCCTGCATCGCCAGCTTGGCGGCGACTTTGGAAAACTCGACCACCTTGCTGGCTAGATCTGACCCGTAAAGTTCGCCGACGCTGAAGGCAGCCAATTGCTCGCGGGTAGTTTTGGAAAACGCCACCTCCTCGGCGACTGTCATCACCTCAGTGCCTAAGCGGGGGCTAAGGCTGGCATTTTCGTAGGGATCGAGCGAGATCGGGATATGGCGGACTTGGGCGAAACTCTCGTAGCGGTAGCGCGCCTCGGCGGGCTGCAAATTCTCCACGGTCATCTGGTTCAGTCCGCGCAGCTGGAAGTTGTCGAATGCCGCATCGGGCGCCGACTTCGGCACGATCACCGTCAGATCGACGTGTTTGGCCAGCGCCTGCGACAGCCCAAGGCAGGCGATGCCCAAGCCGCCATTGACCAGCGGCGGGAATTCCCAGCCGAGTTTAAGGACGCGTAATCGATTCATGTGGAATAATCTGAGGTAGGACGAAGTGTCCCTACATTGAAGGCGAATGGATCCTCAGGTAAACGATGAAAGCATGAGCCGGGCCAACATCCTAGGCGCCGGCACAGATTGGGGGAGTCTTGCCCGTCAAAAACGTGCCGGTGGATCCAAAAAAGGCGGCCACGGCCCGAGATTTCGTAAAATCCGCACTCCCCCCTTTGGAACACGAAACTGCATCTTCGGGGGCGAATCTCCATCTTCGGAGTGCTAAGGTCCATCTTCGGAAGGCGAAAGTCCATCTTCGGAGTGCTAAGGTCCATCTTCGGAGTGCGAAGGTCCATCTTCGGAGTGCGAAGGTCCATCTTCGGAGTGCGAAAATCCATCTTCGGAATGCGAAGGTCCATCTTCGGAGTGCGAAGGTCCATCTTCGGAGTGCGAAAGTCCATCTTCGGAGTTCGAAAGTCCATCTTCGGAATGCGAAGGTCCATCTTCGGAATGCGAAAGTCGGTCTCGTCGGAATACTGCACAACAATGAGAGCTCTTTCCCATCTTGCGCCCTCTGATAAATTGCCGCTACTCGCTGCGAAAGCGCGTCGACTCGGTCATTTTTAGTGAAATTTTCACTGTGCAGCCCATCGCGCCCCGTAATCGCCTCGAAAACCGCCTTGATTCGAGCTACATGCGCAGTTTTCAGCGCTGTCGGCCAGTCGCCCGCCTTTGGCCTAGGGCCCCAGCCGCGCTGTGCTTTCGACTTTGTGGCGGGAAGCCGGCTGGCGTGTAGAATTCCGGTTTTTTCGGCTTGATAGTCAGAGATTTACCTTTTGAATGTCCCTCGACATTCATGTGTCGCGAACCAGCAATACTACTCAAATGAAATCACATCGTCGGATTTTCCACTCGTTCCTATTGTTTTTACTGTTCGGTGCGGCCACGCTCACCGTGCAGGCAATCCCTTACGGCGACTACTTGTACGAGGTGAATCCAGATGGCGAGACGGTCACCATCACGGGCTACCAAGGTTCTGGTAGCGTGGCGACTATTCCTAGCTCGATCAATTACAAGCCTGTGATCCGCATCGGCGAACTGGCCTTTCAGTTTAAGACTCAACTCACTCGGGTTGTCATCCCTGATAGTGTCACCAGTATTTACAGTGGTGCTTTCAGCAGTTGCAGCGGCCTGACTAGCGTGTCTATCGGCAGCGGCGTCACGAATATTTATTACCAAGCATTCTACAATTGTTCGGGGCTGACCAGTCTGACTCTTCCTGACAGCGTCACCAGCGTGGGAGACATTGCCTTCCACGGTTGCAGTGGCTTGACTCAAGTGACCTTGGGCAATGGTCTTACTAGCCTAGGGTATGGTGCCTTTCGCTATTGCTATGCGCTGGCGAGTGTGACGTTTGGCAATAATCTCACCAGCATTGGCGCATTCGCATTTATCAAATGCGACAGTCTGACCGAGGTGACGATCCCGAACAGCGTTACCAGCATTGGCGCATTGGCATTTAGCAACTGCGACAGTCTGACCGAGGTGACGATCCCGAACAGCGTTACCAGCTTTGGAAATGCCGTCTTCAACAAGTGTGGTGGTCTGACTCGTGTGACGTTTAACGATGGCCTCGCACTCATTGGTGATCAAATGTTTTCAGATTGCTCCCGCCTGTCGAGTGTGACGATTCCAAACAGCGTTACGAATCTCGGTGTATCTACATTTTACAACTGCACGGGTCTGACCAGCATCACCATCCCCAGCAATGTAACTGAAATCGGCTATGGTGTATTTATTGGCTGTACCGGGCTGACTGGCATTACCATTCCCGCCAACACGACGACGATCGGCCAGGGTGCATTCTACAACTGCACGGGGTTGACCAGTGTCACCATTCCTGAAGGAGTGACTTGCATCATGAATGAAGCATTCGCAAACTGCAGCGGCCTGACAAGTGCTTCCATCAGTAGCAGTGTCACTGTCATCGGAGATTATGTATTTTCGTTATGCTCCGCTCTGACAGAAATTATTGTCGATTCGAATAATCCAAACTACAGCAGCAGCGGGGGGATCTTATTTAATAAAGATCAGACTGCCTTGCTGCAATATCCCAACGGCAAATCCGGAGATTTTACCGTTCCCAGTAGCGTCACCCACATAGGCGCTGCTGCGTTTGCCTATAATAGCAAGCTGACTCGCTTGATTCTGCCAGCGAATGTGACAAGTATCAGTTTTGCCTCCTTTTCCGAATGCAGCGGACTCACTCAGTTGACTCTTTCTCCCTCAATTACGAACATTCCCCAATATGCATTTTGCAATTGCACGGCCCTGACTTCCATCGTGATTCCAAGCAGTGTCACCCACATTGAGGATTTGGCTTTTTATGGCTGCTCAAGTTTGGGCCACATTTATTTTCATGGCGACGCGCCCAGCACTGGCTATTTTAATGTTTTCGCGACTGGGGCGAATACGATTATCAACTATTTACCAGGTGCCACGGGCTGGGGTGAGACCTTGGCTGGCGTGGTCTGTACTCAATTGGATCAAGGGTTATATGACATGATCCGTGGAGATGGCGTGCAGGCTGGTCGGGCGCAAGTCATCGCCGCGCCGAACGACTCGGCGCTCTACACCCTGGATCAGGTGCAGGCACTGCATGTGGATGCACCGCTGCTGGCAAAGGATCCGACCACGGGGAAGTTCAAACTGACCATCGCTGTCAAAAAAAGCACGGATCTTTCAACGTTTGTCTCATTGCCGATCACTTCCGATGCAGCCGCGCTCAATGCCCAGGGCGAAATGGAATTTCAGTTTAGTTCGTCGGACCGTGCTGCGTTTTTTCGCCTAGAGTCACGCTGATTCTGGGTCATCTCCCTGGTGAAATCGATCATCGCATCGGTGGCCCTCATGGCTCCCTATCTGCTGAATCCTAGCGGTTTATGCGTTGAAGGTCGAGATAGGGATCGCACGAAGGGGGGTGATGGTGGGATATGTGTCGGGATGCGCTGGGATCCCGTCTTCAGGGTGGGCCGATCGAGGGGCTTCGGGCAAGGAGCAACAGCTTATTCATTTTTGAAGTGCGGCTGGAATTTGTGGGGTGAGTCGATCTTGTGTTTGCTGTTGTCTTTTCGACTTCGAGGCTGAAAGAGTGCTGCGTGACTCTCGTTTTCTGCGAAAACTTCTCCTTGGCACGTGGCGGTTCTTCGGTCACGGTCTGCACAGACGACAGGGGTGCTTTGCGACCGTAAAGCCGAGATTTTCCGACGCGCGGAAAAGACCCTCCGAACCTGACGCGGGTCATGCCGCCGTAGGAAGTCGAAACCGCCCCCAGTTTCCCTTTCCCCGGCCGTGCCTGATCCGCACGGCTTTTTCGATTTTTTATCAACAACGCATCTCCCGAATACTCGCTCTTTTTTTGCCATGATCTCTCCTGAAGAAACTACCGGCGCTGCGGCGACCCACGATGCTTCGCTTGCTCCGCTCCCGGCTTCCACCCGTGTTTATGTCGAGGGCCAGCTGCACCCGCAGATCCGCGTGCCGATGCGCGAGATCGCCCTTTCTGATACGAAGTCGTTCAACGGCCGCATCGAGAAAAATGAGGCGGTGCGCGTCTATGATTGCTCCGGCCCGTGGGGCGACCCTGATTTCAAAGGCACACCGGAAGAGGGGCTGCCGGCTCTCCGCCGCGATTGGGTTCTGGCTCGTGGCGATGTGGAGGCCTACGACGGCCGCGAAGTCCAGCCGCAGGACAACGGTTACCTCACGGAAAAACACGCCGAGTTCGCTTCCAAGTCCGAGCGCGCGAACCGCTTCGTCGAGTTTCCCGGGCTGACCGCCGACCGACGCCAGCCGCTGCGCGCTACCGGCAAACCCGTCACCCAGAAATACTATGCCGACCAGGGCATCATCACCGCGGAGATGGAATACATCGCCATCCGCGAGAACATGCGCCGCGCCAAGATCGCTGACTTGGCGGCCGACATCGTCCGCAACAACCTCGACAAGCAGCACCAGGGCTCGACCCAACAGGCGGCCAGCCCCTACACGCCCTCGATATTCGGCCGCTTTCCGCAGCGCATTCCCGCCGAGATCACGCCTGAATTTGTCCGCAGCGAAGTCGCCGCCGGCCGCGCGATTATCCCGCTCAATGTCAATCACCCGGAGTGCGAACCGATGATCATCGGCCGCAACTTTCTGGTGAAAATCAACGCCAATATCGGCAACTCCGCGGTCGCTTCTTCGATCGAAGAGGAGGTCGAGAAGATGCGCTGGGCGACCAAGTGGGGCGCAGACACGGTGATGGATCTTTCCACCGGCAAAAACATTCACGCCACTCGCGAGTGGATCCTGCGCAACTCCCCGGTCCCGATTGGCACGGTGCCGATCTATCAGGCACTGGAAAAGGTCAACGGCAAGGCCGAGGACCTGACTTGGGAAATCTACCGCGACACGCTCATCGAGCAAGCCGAGCAAGGCGTCGATTATTTCACCATCCACGCGGGCGTGTTGCTGCGCTTTGTGCCAATGACGGCCAGCCGGATGACCGGCATCGTTTCGCGCGGCGGCTCGATCATGGCGAAGTGGTGCCTTTCCCATCACAAGGAAAACTTCCTCTACACCCACTGGGATGAGATCTGCGACATTTGCGCCGCGTATGATGTGAGTTTCTCGATCGGCGACGGCCTGCGCCCCGGTTCGATCGCGGATGCCAATGATCCAGCCCAGTTCGGTGAGCTGGAAGTGCAGGGCGAGCTGACCACCCGCGCATGGGCCAAGGGTTGCCAAGTGATGAACGAAGGCCCCGGCCACGTGCCGATGCACATGATCGAAGAGAACATGGCCAAGCAACTGGAATGGTGCCACGAAGCGCCGTTCTACACGCTCGGGCCCTTGACCACGGACATCGCTCCCGGCTACGACCACATCACTAGCGGCATCGGTGCTGCGATGATCGGTTGGTATGGTTGCGCAATGCTCTGTTATGTGACGCCCAAGGAGCACCTCGGCCTGCCGAACAAGGACGATGTGAAAGTGGGGGTCATTACTTATAAACTCGCCGCCCACGCGGCCGACCTTGCGAAGGGTCACCCGGGTTCCCAGTACCGCGACAATGCACTGAGCAAGGCGCGCTTTGAATTCCGCTGGGAGGATCAATTCAACCTCGGTCTCGATCCCGTCACCGCGCGGCTCTATCACGACGAAACGCTGCCACAAGACGGCGCGAAGACGGCTCACTTTTGCTCGATGTGTGGCCCCCATTTCTGCTCGATGAAAATCAGCGAGGATGTGCGGCAGTACGCCGCGGAGCAGGGTATCGCCGAAGACGATGCACTCGCCCAAGGAATGGCAGAAAAGAGCAAGGAGTTCGCCAAGGCCGGAGCAGAAGTGTACGTCCCCGTGTAACTCCGCATTTCAGCGAACTGCGAGAATATGCTGAATCCGGATGGCCAGACCCAACAAGATGGAGGGCACGATGTCGACCCGCCAAGGATCACGTGGGTGTGCCAATTGTTTGGAATTCCATTTTTCGGGTGAGCTGCGCAGTGATTGTCGGGTGGATTGCAGTAGGATAGGAACAATTTTTGGGCCAAGCAAAAAAACGAACGAACGCAATGCGCACGCAGTTTAAATGGGCCCGATGCCGATCAAGTCGCGGTCCTCTAACGCTGATTCCAAAAACGACTCATCCATGGCGATCGCCTGTTTCAGATGGCTGCGCGCGCGTGGCCCTTCGCCCAGAGTCCAGAGATAACAGGCTAGATTGTAGTGAAAGACCGGCATTTCAAACAGCGCCTTGGGCCCGCGCAGCAGTTGATTGCAGGCAGCCAGCGTGTCGCCAGTCTCGTGCAGGCAGTACGCCGCGCGGATGAAAAACTCTGGCTCATCTTCCGCCTTCAAGCACAAGAGGCGGGCGGTTTCCGAGGCGGAGTTCCATAGCTCGGATTCCATTTGTGCCTCCAGCTTCAGCTCCAGCGCCTCGCGCTGCATTTGAACTTCAGACGGCAAGCCCTGAAGCTCGAACAGCGCTTCATCCGCCAGCCCCAGCTCCAGCCACCCCGAGACTGCTTGCAACGTTTTAATCACCACCATCCGCGCCACGTTTAAACGACCGCATCCCGCTTGGCAAACATTCAGCACCCCAAAATATAAGCGTCCGCCGCTCTTGCGATCGGCATCGTTGCCGTTCTAAATCAGCGTCAAGCCAATGAACCTGCGCCGCCTCTACCCTTTGAATGGATTGTCCCAGCAGCGCCAGCTCTGGTCTTGGATCTCGTTCGACGTTGCCAATCAGTCGTTCACGCTGATCATCAACACGCTGCTATTCTCGATTTTCTTCTCGGCGGTGGTGGTGCGCAACGACGCGATCGACGACCGGGTCTGGGCGCTGACCTACGGCGGCAGTATGCTGCTCACGGCGATCTTGTCGCCACTCGCAGGGGCTGCGGCGGACGAGCGTGGATGGAAAAAGCGCTTTCTCATCGGTTCGGGGTTGATGTGCGGGATTTTCACCTGCGGGCTGGGATTCGTTCAACCCGGGCAAATCTGGCTGGCGGTGCTGCTCTATGTTCCGGCCAACTTCGCTTTTTCAATCGGCGAAAACTTCCTCGCCAGCTTTCTGCCCAGCCTTGCGCGGTACGATCAAGTGGGGCGCGTGAGCGGCTTTTCGTGGGCCTGCGCCTACGGTGCGGCGCTGCTGCTGCTGATTTTCACCGCAGGGGCGATGCTGCTGCTCAAACTTGAATCCCCCGATGCGTGGCGGCCGTTTTTCGTCTTCGCCGGTCTGTGGTTCCTCGCTTTTCTGATTCCGACCCAGCTCTGGTTAGAAGAGCCCGAGGTTACGCGGGCCGCCCATGCCGGGCGGAATCTTTTCACCGTCGGCTTCGTGCGCCTGCTGGAAACCCTTCGCGAAACCGCACGCTACCGGGATCTCGCACTGCTGTTAGCCGCCTCGCTGTTTTACGGCACGGGGATGAGTGTGGTGGTGTTTTTCGCCAGCAAGCTGGCCGTGGAATACGGCTTCCAACAGGTCGCGCTGGTGCTATTTGTCGCGGTCATCACCGTCTCGGGAATCCTTGGCACGATTGTACCAACACTCTATCAGGACAAAATCGGCCACCGCCGCTCGGTCTTGATTTTCCTATTCATCTGGCTGGCGACCGCGCTGGGATTTGCCCTTTACGCCCACCTCTATGAAGTTCACGCACAGAGCGGCGCGGGCGGTAGCTATCCGACATGGCCGCTGTGGCTGGTCGGCAATCTGCTGGGTTTTGGGCTCGGGTCCTTAGGCTCGGCGAATCGGGCCTTTGTCAGTTACCTCGCCCCTCCGAACCGGGAAGCCGAAGTCTTCGGCGTGTGGGGGCTGATGTGGAAACTCTCCGCAGTCACAACCTTCCCCTTCGCCTGGGCCAAGGATACGATGGGAACCTCTGCCGCGCTGCTGGTGCTGGCGGGATTTTTGTTAGTCGGTCTGATCCTCACGCTCTTCATCGACGAGCGCCGCGGCTATGCGGCGCGCGAGGAGTGATTCCGGTGTCTTTTCAGCGCGACTGAAATAATCAGGGCCCTTGCGGGTCGGCGGCGGCGGGTTTATAAATCCGCACGGATGCCGTTCCAGCTCGTCAGTAACTACCAACCCCAAGGAGATCAGGGCCACGCGATCGCGAAGCTCTCCAAGTCGCTGGCGGCGGGGAACACGCACCAGACCTTGCTCGGTGTGACGGGCTCGGGGAAAACGTTCACGATGGCCAATCTGATCCAGGCGCACGGCAAGCCGACGCTGATCATGAGCCACAACAAGACGCTCGCAGCCCAGCTCTACTCGGAGTTCAAAAACTTTTTTCCGCACAACGCGGTCGAGTACTTCGTCTCGTACTTCGACTACTATCAGCCGGAAGCCTACATCCCGCGCAGCGACACTTATATCGAAAAGGATTCGGCGATCAACGACGAGATCGAGCGGCTGCGGCTCAGCACGATGGGCTCGCTGCTGACGCGGCAGGACACGATTGTGGTCGCCTCCGTTTCCTGCATCTACGGCTTGGGTTCGCCGGAGGATTACCAAAACATGATGGTCCCCGTGTGGGTCGGCCAGAAGCTAACGCGCGAGGAATTCCTCGGCCAGCTGGTCGGCATGCTTTTCGAGCGCAACGACATCGCCTTCGGCCGCGGCAAATTCCGGGTGCGCGGCGACGTGGTCGAAGTCCACCCGGCCTACCTCGATGAAACGGCGATCCGCATCGAGTTTTTCGACGATGAGGTGGAGCGCATCACCAGCATTCACACGTTGACCGGCCACGTTATCGACCGCCTGGAAACCCACACGTTTTTCCCGGCGAAACAATTCGTCACGCCCGGCGACAAGATGAAACGGGCGATGCTCGCGATCCGCAAGGAGGCCGACGAGCAGGTGAAGGCGTTCGAAAAAGACAACAAACTCATCGAAGCGCAGCGGCTGCGGATGCGCACGGACTACGATCTGGAAATGATGGCGGAGATGGGCTTCTGCCAAGGCATCGAAAACTACTCGCGCCACATGACTGGCCGCGAACCGGGTGCGCGGCCGCACACCCTGCTCGACTTCTTTCCGCGCGACTTCCTGCTGCTGGTCGACGAAAGCCACGCGACGATCCCGCAGGTCGGCGGGATGTACGAAGGCGACAAAAGCCGCAAGACCGTGCTGGTCGACCACGGCTTCCGCCTGCCGAGCGCGCTGGACAACCGGCCGCTGCGCTTCGAGGAATTCATGGAGATGACCGGCCAGCGCGTTTATGTTTCCGCCACGCCGGGGCCCTTTGAAATCGTCAATTCGCGGCCCGAAAACAAAACCTTCATCCCGGTGAAATCGAAAACCGCGGAGGGCAACGTGCCGCTGTTCGACTTCAAAAAACTCCGCGTCAAACCGAGTGGCAACGACGAGTTGTTGGCCGACTTCAACCCGACGCGCCGCGGCACCCCGCTGGTCGTCGAACAAATCATCCGCCCGACGGGCCTGCTCGATCCGGTGTTGATCCTGCGCCCGCTCAAGGGCCAGATCGACGAGACCATCGAACTCTGCCGCCAGCGCGTCGAACGCCACGAGCGGGTGCTGATCACCACGCTGACGAAAAAAACCGCCGAAGACCTGAGCGAATACCTGCAAGGCACCGGCCTCAAAGTCCGCTACCTGCACTCCGACATCGACGCGGTCGAGCGGGTGGAAATCCTTCGCCAGCTGCGCGCCGCCACCTTCGACATCCTTATCGGCATCAACCTGCTGCGGGAAGGGCTCGACCTACCGGAAGTCTCGCTGGTCTGCATTCTCGACGCCGACAAGGAGGGATTCCTACGCAACGAGACCTCGATGATCCAGACGGCAGGCCGCGCCGCGCGCCACATCGGCGGCGAATGCGTGTTGTTCTGCGACAAGATCACCGACTCGATCCAGGCCCTCATCGACATCACCGATTACCGCCGGACCCGCCAGCAGGCACACAACGAAAAACACGGCATCACTCCGCAAAGCGTCAAACGCGCACTTCAGGAAAGCCTGCACACCCACGAACATGCCCGCGAACACGCGGAAAACCTCAACCGCTCGATGGTCGCCGAAAATGTCGAAACCTACGACAAGCTGCGTGTCATCGCCGATCTGGAGGAGGAAATGCGCGAAGCCTCGTCGCGGCTGGAGTTCGAACGCGCCGCCCACCTCCGCGACCAAATCGCCGCACTGAAAAGCGACAGCCCGCCACCGCCGATGAAACCGGTGAAATATCCCGCCGGCAAAAAAGGCCGCTCGCGCAAATGAGCAGATGGTTTCTCCGTCCCGCGCAATGGAGTCACGCGGCGGCAGTTTGACTGAACGCGGCCGATCTTATTATAGAAGGAATCAGCTGCAGCCTTGGCTGGTGCCGCATTGGGTGCAGACGCCACAGGCACCGGCGCGGATGACTTTGTCGGAGCCGCAGTGGGAGCAGAGGATGCCCATGTAGGCGGTGCCGAGGGCGCGTTTGACACGGGCTTGGGTGGCTTCTGGCGCGGGGTCGATGCGGAGATCGCGGACGGGGCGGTTGATCGCGGATTGTTCCATGTCGGCGACTTCGGGCAGCGGGAGCTCGGCCTGGCCGTGTTCGGGGGAGGTGGCTTGGCGGTAGCCTTGGATGAATTCGCAGCCCATCCAGCGGAAGACGTAGTCGGTGATGCTGAAGGCGGTGCGGATGTCGGGGTTGTTGGTGTAGCCGCTGGGTTCGAAGCGCTGGTAGGCGAATTTGTTGACGAGTTCTTCCAAGGGCACGCCGTATTGGAGGGCGATGGAGGTGAGGGTGGCAACGGTGTCCATGAGGCCGCCGATGGTGCTGCCTTCTTTGGACATTTGGATGAAGATTTCGCCGGGTTGGCCATCGGGGTAGAAGCCGACGGTGAGGTAGCCTTTGTGGCCGGCGATTTCGAATTTGTGGGTGACCGACAGGTGGGTGTCGGTGAGCGGGCGGCGGACGGGGGCGGCGAGTTGCTGGCGCAGGGCGTCATTTTCGCGGGCGAGTTCGGCAAAGGTGTCGGTGAGCGGGGTGACGTCGTCGAGGCTGCCGCCCATGCCGGTGGTTTTGCGGGTGTTGAGTGGGGCGCTGCGCTTGGAGCCGTCGCGGTAGATGGCCACGGCCTTGAGCCCGAGCTGCCACGCTTCGGTGTAGGTTTGCATGATGTCCTCGACGGTGGCGTTTTCCGGTAGGTTGACGGTTTTGGAAATGGCGCCGCTGAGGAAGGGTTGGGCGGCGGCCATCATCCGCAAGTGGCCGCGGTAGTGGAGGCTGCGGTGGCCGTTGTAAGGTTTGAAGGCGCAGTCGAAGATCGACAGGTGGGCGGGGTCGAGTCCGCTGCGGATCGGCGCGCCGGTGGTTTCGTCGGCGACGTCTTCGATGGTGTCGAATTGTTCGATGTGGGCGAGGATGGCGGCGATTTGCTCGGCGGTGTAGTTGAGGAATTTGAGGGCGGGCGAGACGGTGCGGTTGACGATTTTCAACATGCCGCCGCCAGCGAGCAGCTTGTATTTGACGAGGGCGATGTCGGGCTCGATGCCGGTGGTGTCGCAGTCCATCAGGAAACCGATGGTGCCGGTGGGGGAGAGCACGCTGACTTGGGCATTGCGGAATCCGTGCTGGCTGCCGACCTGCAAGGCGCGATCCCACGCGGCGCGGGCGCTGGCGATGATGGGCGCGCAATCGCCGTGGCCTTCGAGTTTTTCGGCGAGGCTGCGGTGGCGTTCGATGACCTCGAGCATCGACGGTTCGTTGGAAGGCGCGGGCGGATGGGCGACGCTGCCGTAGCGGGCATCCCGGTAGGAAGGGAAGGGGCCTTTGGCGGTGGCGAGTTCGGCGCTGATTTCGTAGGCTTGGCCGGTCATCAGGGCGGTGATGGCTCCGGCGAAGCTGCGGCCTTCATCGCTGTCGTAGCCGAGCCCGCGACCCATGATGAGGGCGCCGAGATTGGCGTAGCCGAGGCCGAGGGTGCGGAAGGCGTGGGAGTTTTCGGCGATCGGCTGGGTCGGGTAGCTGGCGCGGTCGACGAGGATTTCCTGGGCGACGATGAAGAGACGGATGGCAGCTTGGAAGCGGGCGGTGTCGAAGGAACCATCGGCTTGCTGGAAATGCACGAGGTTGAGCGACGCGAGATTGCAGGCGGTGTCGTCGAGGAACAGGTACTCGGAGCAGGGATTGGTGGAGTTCTGGCGGCCGCTGCCTTTGCAGGTGTGCCATTGGTGGATGGTCGAGTCGAACTGCATGCCGGGGTCGCCGCAGGTCCAGGTGCCGAGCGAGATTTTGCGCAGCAGCTCGCGGGCGTTTTTCTTTTCGCAGGGCTCGCCGTCGCAAACGCGGCGCGTCCACCAGTCGGCACCGGTGGCGGCGGCTTGCATGAACTCGTCGCTCGCGCGCACCGAGAGGTTTTCGTTTTGAAACATCACGGAGCCGTAGGCGTCGCCGTTGTAGCTCCCGTCGTAGCCTTGTTCGATGAGCGCCCAGGCTTTTTTCTCCTCGATGGTTTTAGCTTCGATGAAGTCCTCGATGTCGGGGTGCCAGTCTTTGAGGGTGTTCATCTTGGCCGCGCGGCGGGTCTTGCCGCCCGACTTCACCGCGTTGGCGACTTGGTCATAAATCCGCAGGAACGACAGCGGGCCCGAGGGCCGACCGCCGCCGGAAAGTTTTTCGCGCGACGAGCGGAGGGTCGAGAGATCTGTGCCGGTGCCCGAGCCGTACTTGAAGAGCATCGCCTCGGAAGTGGCCAGCCGCATGATGTCTTCCATGTTGTCTTTGACGCCTTGGATGAAACACGCGCTGGCTTGCGGGTAGTGGTATTGGCCGGGCGCGCGGCGGGCTTTGCCTTTGGCCTCGTCCCAGAACCAACTGCCTTCGCTGCCGTTTTCGCCGACGCCGTATTGGGCATAGAGTCCGACGTTGAACCACACCGGCGAGTTGAACGCGCCGTGTTGGTGCAGGCACAACCAGGTTAGATCCTGATAGAAGTTTTCCGCGCTCGCAGCGTCGGCGAAGTAGCCGTCCTCCCATCCCCAGTCGGCGATGGTGCGGGTGACGCGGTGGATCAACTGGCGGACCGATTGTTCGCGGCCGCCGTGGTGCGGATCGTTGCCGATGCTGGCGTCACCGTAGAAGTATTTGGAGACGGCGATCTTGGTGGCGAGTTCGCTCCATGCCTTGGGGACTTCGACGTTTTCCTGGCGGAAGAGAGCCTTGCCGCTGTCGTCGGTGATTTCCGCAGTGCGGTGGTCCCACTCGATTTCGTCGAAGGACGAGACTCCGGGCGTGGCGAAACGGGTGGTAAAAGCAAGTCCAGCTGCCGAATCTTCGGTGGATGAGGGGGCGGGGGGCGATTTCATGAATGGCGCAAGGGGAATGCTTTGGTTGGGGGGATCGGGATGATTCTTCATCATGCCACCGATCTCCTCACAAAGCAAACATGGCGCTGCGCCGCCGAAGTCATGGATCAACTGTTAAAATAGCCAACCGAGTGCCGCTTACTTGCCGGGGATGGAGTCGTAGATTTGTTCGAGTGAAAGCACGGTGTAGGCGGTGACAAGCACGGGGTTGGATTCCATCCAGCGGCCGTTGGCGTTGACCCATGACCCATCGCCGCGCTGGGTGGAGAGGAGTTTTTCGCCCAGCTCCTTGCGCCAGTCGGCGTCTTTGCCATTTTCAAGTTTGAGCTGGTCGATGTTGGCGGCGCTGAGGGCCTTGGACATGGTCTGATAGTAATAGTACAAACCTTGGCTGCCCATGTTGGGGTTTTCATCGATAGTATAGTTTTTGCCGAGCCATTCCTTAACGGCGATGACGCGCGGGTCATCGGCGCTGACTT
Source organism: uncultured Verrucomicrobiota bacterium (assembly GCA_913063525.1). Classification (GTDB taxonomy): domain Bacteria; phylum Verrucomicrobiota; class Verrucomicrobiia; order Verrucomicrobiales; family Akkermansiaceae; genus Luteolibacter. Next base: position 5,003 of record CAJXYV010000027.1, on the reverse strand, counting down.
TGGCATAGATGAATGACAGGAGCCCGGCATAGGACATGGAACCGTAGGAGCGCAGCGCGGTGCGGCCGTCGGGCAGTTTTTCCTCGCCGGCTTTGGATTCGAGCGAGTCGTAAACGAAACCGCCCTTATTTTTGGCATCGTCGGAGGCCCACGGCTGGTCGTTGGTTTTTTCGAGATTCTGGCAGCGCGAAAGGAAGGTGACGGCCGCGTCCCAGTCGAGGTCGGGTTGGTCGCCGTGTTTACCGTCTTCGATCACCTTTTTGGAAAGAGCGAGCGCCTCGATTGCGAGGTAGCTGTTAGACATGTCGGTGTGCTGGTTGCTGGAGCCGTAGCCGATACCGCCGTCATTCGGGTTGTCCGTTTCCTTTTTTTTGTCGATGTCCCATTGGTTGTCGATGAGATGCTTGCGGGCTTTGACGATGGCGGGTTCGTCCGTCGGACGGCCAGCGGAGACGAGCGCCGTCACGGAGGTGGCGGTATTATAAACGGAAAGACCGCGGTTATAGATACCGCCGTCTTCCTTTTGCTGGGCCAGCACCCAGCTCAGGCCTTTTTCGATCGACTCGGGGAAGGCGGCTTTGCGGTCGAGATTGGGATCGCGGACAGCAGCCGTTAGGGCGAGCGCGGTGAAGGCGGGCGTCCCTTCGTCGTCCCAGTTGCCGGCCGGTTTTTGTTGGGATTTGAGCCAGCTATTGCCGCGGGCGATCGCTTGGCGCATCTCTTGTTTGAGCGACTCGTAGCGGTTGGGATTGACCGCCGCCGTGCTGCTGAAGGCGGTGCCAAGAAGGATCAGTGAGGACAGGAGTTTCATGGTTTTGCTAAAGGCGGGGTATTATGGATGGGAGTGATGATCACGGTGACGCGGGTTCCCGCGGGCGGGATGCGGGCGGCGAAAGTCGTCCAAACATTGCCGTCGTCGTTGTCCTTGCCGGGGTAGTTGATGAGGGCCGAGGGTGCAACTAAAATGGCGATGATGTCGCCAGTCGTTTCAGGGATGTATTTCCCCTCGAAGAACTCCGAGCCGCCATAGACCCAGGGTCCGGCAGGCATGGCGGTGGTTTTGGCGCTGTGCTGGATCCAATCATTCGCCGGGACGCGGCGGACTTGGCCGTCGGCGGTCCATTCCACCTCGATGTTGATGCGGGCGCGGGCCTTCACATCGGCCGCGACTTCTGGAAACTTGTCAGTGACGCCGCCTCTGCCATTCGGCAGGGGATAGAGTTCGCGCGATGGCAGGTAGCGCAGCAGATTGAAGGCGAGGCTGAGGTGGGTGGCGGAGATTTTGGTGCTCAGTAGCGACTCGTAGGTTTTGCCATTTTCGTGAACAACAAGAAACTCGAGCGTGCGATTCGGCTCGCCGACCTCGGCAGGGAAGCGGATCTCCCGCGATTGTTGGTCGAAGGTGACATCGCCGATCTGGTAGTGCGTGCCATCGAGTTTTTTGACAGACGGCTTGACCGGTTCCGAGGCTGACTCGGGGGCTTGTGCCAGTGCAAAAGACGAGCCGATCGCGATGAGTGAAAGCAGACGAAGAAGCATGATGGTTGAGGACGATGGGGCGGATTACGGCTTCTTTTTCAGCGGGAGATTCAGGGATGTCGCAAATTCACTCCAGCACAAGCGGGTCACGCGGAAATTGAGCGCGTCCTGCGGGTTTTCTCTATCCGCTAAGTCAGCGGGTGGGGTGAAAGTGGTGGAGCGGCTGAGGTAACTGCAGGTGAGGCGGAAAATGGTTTTGAGGAGATCTTGGCGCAGTGCATCGGGTGAATTAACGGTAAACGAGAGTACCCCGGTGGAAACGCACTTTTTGCCGGGGCCAGAGAGCCAGATCGCGACAGGCACGGCATCTTGGTTGGTCGAGTTAGTTTTGCCGGCAGCGACTTCAGTCGTGACTTTGACGACCCCGGAGGATGCTTGTTCCAGATCGCGGGCCACTCCTTCGAGGGTGGCGGTGAGTGTTTTGGCGATTTTTTTGCCCGCACTGGCGTGGAGGACGATGGGAATGGCGAGCGATGGCTTGGCATTCCAGATGGGCAGCGCCGAGCGCAAACGCCGGATCGCCGAAATGGCGGCAGCGGCTTGGCTGTCGTCGGGTTTAGTGAGATCGATGACCCGTTCCCACGCCAGCAGGGCGCGTTTGGGTTCGCCTTTTGCTTCGAGCTGTGTGGCCAGCTCGACGAGATATTCGGCTCCTTGCGGTGCGATCTTGGTGTAATCGTGCAGAGACGGCGGCAATTTGAGATCGCCCAAATCCACGATCGGCTTGGGCTTTTCCACAGGCGGCGGTGGTGCGGGTGGTGGCTCCGCGGCCGGTGGCGCGGCAAGAGGAACGGGGTCGGGCTCGATGCGGGGGAGCGTTGATTCCACCCTCGCCCGCACTTGCTCCAGTCTAGCCGCAGACGGCGGCGTGGTGAAATCCATGTCACGGGTGCTGCTCCACCAGACTCCGCCGACAACTGTCAGGATGAGTAGGATCGCTATCGGGATGGGAACGCGCACGTCGGCAAGGTGGCGCGGCCCGGCGATTCCGCAAAGCGGAAATCACGCACCCCGCTAAAAACAAAACACCCCGCTCGGAAACCGAGCGAGGCGCTTTGACAATGAAAACAAACAATTACCCAGAAATTAGTTGGCGCTCTTCACCAGGAGAGCGCGCTTGCCCACGCGTTCGCGGAGGTAGTGGAGCTTCGCACGGCGCACTTTGCCGCGGTTGGTGACTTCGATTTTCGAAATCCGTGGAGTGTGGAGTGGGAAAACCCGCTCCACGCCTTCGCCGTAGGAAATCTTACGCACGGTGAAAGCCGCGTTCACGCCGGAACCGCCGCGAGCCAAGACGATACCAGCAAAAATCTGGACGCGCTCTTTGCCACCTTCAACAACCCGGCAATGGACCTTCACGGTGTCGCCGACGTTGAAATCAGCGACGTCTTGTTTCAATTGCTCTGACTCGATCTTCTTAATGATATGCATGGGGTGCTCCTTCGCGGAAAATTAGTGTGCTGCCTGCGGTGTCTTAGCGGTGTGCCCTGACTTGCGGGGCGCGAGAGCTAGCGGATCAATTCCGACATTGCAACTGCGAAATGAATCAAAATTCACGCTTTGCCGTAAACCGCCGCCGGATCGAACGATTTTTCGCCCCCGATCGACTCCAGTTTGGCCGTGCTGCCGCCGACGGTGGTGGTGACTTTCCGGTAAAAGCAGGTATTGCGGCCGGTGTGGCACGCGCCCGCACCGATTTGTTCCACCATCAGGATCAACGCGTCCTGGTCGCAATCGGTGCGGATCTCGACGATCCGTTGGATGTGCCCTGACGTCGCACCCTTGTGCCAGAATTCCTGGCGCGAGCGCGACCAGTAGACCGCCTCGCCGATTTCCAGCGTCCGCCGCAGCGATTCCTCGTTCATGTACGCCAGCATCAGCGGTTCGCGGGTGATCGCATCCATCGCCAGCGCCGGGACCAGGCCATCCGCGTCGAATTTTGGGGTGAAATCCAATCCCTCTTCCACTTCAGCCTTACCGCCCCGCGGGGCAAACACGTTGTTCAGATCCATGCGCGGAACCGTGAAACGCCCCCCGCGGGCTGTCCAGCCTGCATTCGCTAAGATTCCTTGCCAGCCCGCAGCGGACTCGGTATTCCATCCGCCATGCACGAATGGATATCCCGTCGCTTTTTCATCGCCGGCCTCAGCGTTTTAGGTCTCGGCGCTCCTGAGTTGTTTGGCAAACCCGCCATTTCCACCGTTCCCCAAATCCGCCCCGGCGCGGTTTGGGCCGATACTGCGGGGAAACCGATCAATGCCCACGGCGGCGGCATGCTCTTCCACGACGGCACCTACTACTGGTACGGCGAAATCAAACAGGGCAAAACCTACCTACCCAAAGTCAACGCCTCGTGGGGCGGTACCCGCGTCGATGTCGTCGGCGTTTCCTGCTATTCCTCCACGGATCTGCTCCACTGGGAAAACCGCGGCAACGTCCTGCCCGCCGTCACCAACGACCCCAAAAGCGATCTCGACCCGAAAAAAGTTCTCGAACGCCCGAAAGTCGTCTATAACGCCAAAACCAAAAAGTTCGTGCTGTGGTTCCACAGCGACAGCGTCAATTACGCCGCCGCCCGCTGCGGAGTGGCCGTCAGCGACACCCCTACCGGCCCATTCAAGTACTTGGGCAACTTCCGCCCTAACGTCGGCCAATGGCCTGTCGACGTCACCGATGCGGACAAAGCCGATGCCCAAAGCCAGCTCGTCAAAGACTTTCCCGTTGGCCAAATGGCCCGCGACCTGACCGTCTTTGTCGATGACGACGCCAAAGCCTACCTCGTCGCCGCCTCCGAGGGGAATCCCACCCTGCAAATCTCCGAGCTCAGCGACGATTACCTCAAGACCACCGGCAAATACATCCGCGTCTTCAAAGGCCGCTCGATGGAAGCTCCGACCGTCTTCAAGCGCAACGGCAAGTACTACATGATCAACTCCGGTTGCACCGCGTGGGAGCCCAATGCCGCCCGATCCGCTGTCGCCGACTCGATCTGGGGCCCGTGGACCGAACTCGGTAACCCCTGCCAAGGCGACAAGGCCGACATCACCTTTCAATCCCAAAGCACCTACGTCCTGCCCGTCGCCGGCAAGCCCGACACTTTCATCTTCATGGCCGACCGCTGGAACAAAGACAACCTAAGCGACTCCCGCTACATCTGGCTGCCCATCACCTTCACTCCAGACGGCAAACCCGAAATCCGTTGGCAGGATCAGTGGTCGCTCCAGTGATCCGCTGGGAGGGGGGAATATCGAGAGAGAGGGTCGCGCAAAGCAAAGTCGCGAAGGCAGATGAGAAAGTGAATGGTCAAAAAACAACCGACGTGCGGGCATCTGAGTCATTTTTGAGTCCTGAAGGGCACGTGTCCTTCTTGCACCTACCCCCAGTTTAGGTCTTTTGCCACGCGCGAACGGGACCGGTTGACGCTCGAACGGGACCGGTTGACGCTCGAACGGGACCGGTTGACG
>CAJXYV010000026.1 GCA_913063525.1 uncultured Verrucomicrobiota bacterium | reverse complement strand
ATCAGTAAATCTGTGAAATCAGTAGTTTCTTCACAAAATTAAAAGTCACATTGAAATTTGAATTTGGTATCAGGCCTCAGGGCTCGGCGGGGACGAAGATCAATCCACCCCCATTGATGCAGTAGCGCTGGTCGCTGGGGGTGTTGTAGCCCTCGCCCTCGAAGACGTGACCGAGGTGGCCGCTGCATTTGGCACAAACGACTTCGGTGCGGACGACGCCCATCGAGCTGTCCTTTTTGAGAATCACGTTTTCCGCCTTGGCCGGATCGTAGAACGACGGCCAGCCGCAGCCGGAATCGAACTTGTGGTCGGAGGAAAACAGCAAGGCATGGCAGCCGGCGCAGTGGTAGCGGCCCTTGCTTTGATTTTTGAATTCCTTGTAAACGTCGCCGTTGGGACGTTCGGTGCCGGCTTCGCGCAGGATGTGGTACTGCTCAGCGGTGAGTTGTTTTTTCCATTCGGCGTCGGTCTTGACGACTTGGCCTACGGGTTCGGCGGGAGTTTCAGCGCGGGTCGGCATGGCGGACTTCTTTTTTTCCTCGGCGGAACAAGCGGCAAGTACAAGGGAGCAAACCAGAATGGAAAAGGAACGGGCAGTGATCATGGTATTGCGATTCGCGATCCCGCGCTTTTCCCATTTGATTCAGGCAAATTGCTCCATGAGAACGGCCTTGTGGTAGTCGCGGTTGAGGCGGGCGATGTGATCGACGCTGATTTCCTTGGGGCAGGCCGCTTCGCATTCATACTGGTTGGTGCAGTTGCCAAAGCCTTCCGAGTCCATCTGGCGGACCATCGCGAGCACGCGTTTTTGGCGCTCTGGCTGGCCTTGTGGCAGATGCCCGAGGTGAGAAACCTTGGCCGCAACAAACAGCATGGCGGAGGCATTCTTGCAGGATGCCACGCAGGCACCGCAGCCGATGCAGGCGGCGGCGTCAAAGGCCGTGTCGGCGTCCGCTTTTGAAATGGGAAGGGTATTGGCATCCACACTGGAGCCCGTACGCACGTCGATGTAGCCGCCCGCAGCGACAATCCGGTCAAAGGCGGAGCGATCCACGATCAAGTCGCGAACGATCGGGAAGGGATTGGCGCGAAACGGCTCGATCCAGATCGTGTCGCCATCGGCAAACTTCCGCATGTGGATTTGGCAAGTGGCGGTAGCGCGCTCTTTACTGTGCGGTATGCCATTGATCGTCAATGAACAGGAACCGCAGATTCCTTCGCGACAATCGTGTTCGAAATGGATCGGTTCTTTGCCCGCGACAATCAGACGCTCGTTGACGATATCGAGCATTTCGAGGAACGATGCCTCCGCTGGGATCCCCTTGGCATCGTAGGTTTCGATCTTGCCTTGGGCATTGGGCCCGGATTGGCGCCAGACTTTGAGTGTCAGATTCATGAGAATTTCGATGCGTGGGTGGAAATGGATGGGCTTGATTCGCTGCGACTCACGCCGCCGTGAGAGTAAATGGCTTTGCGCCGTGGGCTAGGAGAAAAATCAAGATTCATGCGCATCAGGCCTGATTTTTTGATAGTGGGTTCGATTGCAGCCGTCCGGCCAAGCCCCCCGCGCCGGCGGACGCCGCTTTATTTGGTGAAAACTATTTGTCCATCGCTGACGTCGGCCTGGATGACATCCCCCTCGACGAACTTGCCTTCCAGGACGTCGAGGCTGAGCGGGTCGAGCAGCAGGTGTTGAATGACTCGCTTGAGAGGGCGCGCGCCGTAGATCGGGTCGTAACCCTGGTTGCCGATGCGTTCTTTGGCGGCCTCCGTCAGGGCCAGAGCCAGCCCTTGCTTGGCGAGGCGCTGGCGGACACGGGCCAACTGGAGATCGACGATGGTGGTGATTTCATCGCGCTGGAGACGGTCGAAGATAATAGTTTCATCGATGCGATTGAGGAATTCGGGGCGGAAAAGGCCGCGCAGGGCCTCGGTGACTTTGGCCTCGCGCTGTTCGGCATTTTCCTCGTGGAGGATAAACTGGGAACCGACGTTGGAGGTCATGATCAGCACCGTGTTTCGGAAATCCACGGTGCGGCCCTGACCATCGGTGATGCGGCCGTCGTCGAGCACCTGCAGCAAGACATTGAAAACATCGGGATGCGCCTTTTCAATTTCGTCGAATAGCACGACCGAGTAGGGCTTGCGGCGCACTTGCTCGCTGAGCTGCCCGCCCTCTTCGTAGCCGACGTAGCCCGGAGGCGCGCCGATGAGGCGGGCGACGCTGTGCTTTTCCATGTATTCGGACATGTCGATGCGAACCATTGCGCCCTCGTCGTCGAACAGGAATTCGGCGAGGGCTTTGCACAGCTCGGTTTTACCAACGCCCGTGGGGCCGAGGAAAATAAACGAGCCAATCGGCCGGTTCTCATCCTGCAGCCCGGCACGCGCGCGGCGGACGGCGTTGGAGACGGCCCGGATCGCATTTTTCTGACCCACGACGCGCTCGCCCAGTCGCTGCTCCATGCTGACAAGCTTCTGCTTTTCGCCCTCCTGCAGGCGGTTCACCGGGATGCCAGTCCAAGACGAAACAATGCGCGCCACGTCGTCCTCGGTGACTTCCTCTTTGAGCAAAGCGCCTTGCGTCTGGAGTGCGGACAGCTGGTCTTTCGCCGCCTCGAGCTGGCGGTGGGCTTCTGGCAGATCGCCATAGGTGATTTGCGAGGCACGGCTCAAATCGCCGATGCGCTGGGCTCGCTCGGTCTCGACCTTGAGCGATTCAATCATCCCCTGAGCCGCGCGGACTTGGTCGATGATCGCCTTTTCATTGCGCCACTGTGCCATCAGCCCTGCGGATTTTTCGCGGAGATTGGCCTGCTCCTCCTTGACCTTTTCCAGGCGGGTCATCGAGGCCTTGTCGGTTTCCTTTTCGAGCGCCTTTTTCTCCATTTCCAATTGGAGGATCTGGCGCTCCAGCACGTCGATCTCAGTGGGCATCGAGTCGAGTTCGATTTTCAAGCGGGCAGCGGCTTCGTCGATCAAATCGACCGCCTTGTCGGGCAGAAACCGGCCGGAAATATAGCGGTCCGACAAGGTGGCTGCGGCGACCAGCGCGCCATCTTGGATGCGGACACCGTGGTGGACTTCGTAGCGCTCCTTGAGACCGCGCAGGATGGCGATGGAATCTTCCACCGACGGCTCGCCGACCATCACGGGCTGGAATCGACGTTCCAGCGCCGCATCCTTTTCGATGTGCTTGCGGTACTCGTCGAGCGTGGTGGCACCGATGGTGCGGAGTTCGCCGCGGGCGAGCTGAGGCTTGAGCAAGTTCGAGGCATCGACCGCGCCCTCGCTGGCACCGGCACCGACGATGGTGTGAAGCTCGTCGATAAACAGGATGATCTGCCCCTCGGAGTCGGTGACTTCTTTGAGGAAAGCCTTGAGGCGCTCCTCGAATTCGCCGCGGTACTTTGCCCCCGCCAACATTCCGCCCAGATCCATGGAGATGATGCGCTTGTCCTTCATCGAATCCGGCACATCGCCCGAGACGATGCGGCGGGCGAGGCCTTCGACGATCGCAGTCTTGCCCACGCCCGGCTCGCCGATGAGGACCGGATTGTTTTTGGTGCGGCGCGAAAGGACTTGGAGGACGCGGCGGATTTCGTGATCGCGACCGATGACCGGGTCGATCTTCCCTTCACGGGCACGGGCCGTGATGTCGCTGCCGTATTTTTCGAGGGTCTGATATTTCCCCTCAGGGGAATCGTCGGTGACTTTCTGCGAACCACGGACCCCCGTGATCGCATCGCGTGCCTTTTTCTCATCCAAGCCCGCCTCCTTGAGCAGCTTGCCAGCAGGAGAATCCCCTTTCAAAGCCCCGAGAATAAAATGCTCAACGCTCAGATAATCGTCGCCCAGCGATTGGCGGGCCGTATCCGCGGCATCCAGGGTCGCGCGCAGGCCGACGCTGATCTGCGGCTGCGTGGTGGCACCCTGCACGCTGGGTTCGCGGGCCAGCGCCGAGGCGACCGATGCCTTGAGCCGCGGCACGTCGACGCCCGCTTTTTGCAGAATGGGTGTGGTAATCCCGCCTTCCTGCTGCAGAAGCGCCAACAGGACATGCACGCTTTTGAGTTCTGGATGAGCCGATTTGGAGGCAATGCTCTGAGCCGACTGCAATGCCTCTTGAAGTTTTTGAGTGGTTTTTTCGAGTCCCATGGCCGTTGATTTGGGACACTATAACAGAAACAAGCCCGGTCCGCAACGCATCGCTTGCCATTTTATCCGCACGGGGCTCCGGCTGCGACGAAAACCGCGCAGCCGAAAGGTCGGAAACCGCCGCGCACCGCGACCGTCCACTCAGGCGCTGGCCTTACTCGCCAGCCGCCGCATCGTCGCCGTAAAAGCTCTTGATGTAGCCGTACTCAACGAGCGTGTCCTGCCAAGGGGCGAGGACATTGGGATCCTTGAAAACACGCCCCGCGATCGCCAGCCACTCTTCCGCCTTGGTCAGATTCTTCGCCTCGTAGGCAAGAGCCGCCTGCGCGTAATAATAATAGGGAGAATCATCGAGGAAATCGTATTTTTCGGAGAGGATGACGACGTCGTTTTTCAGCCCGAGCTTGTTCTTGCACAGCAGGATCTTGAATTCGACCAAGCGGCTGAGGGCGGTGTTTTCCTTGGGCAGGGTTTTCAGGATCTTCTCAAACAGATCCGCACATTTTTGCCACTGCTTGGTGACAAAGTAAACTTCGCCAATGTTGAAATCGATGCTGACATTATCGACCGAAAACGAGCGGGCTTTCTCAAAGTCAACGAGCGCCTTGTCAAAGGACCGCATTTCCACAAAGCAACTGCCGCGCATGTTGTAGATCTCCGGGCTGTCGCTGAAAATTTTCGAAGCCTTGTCAAGCTCCTCGAGCGTTTCAAAGATCCGCTTTTGTTGGAATAGGCGGTTTGCTTCGCCTAGGTGCTTGACGAAATTGTTGCGACTTTCTTCGGGAAGATTGAGGAATGCCTGCTGGTTCGGAGCCAAAGATTCCTTGCTGACGGCAGCCTTTTTCAAAGCGACTGCGCCATCTTGAGCGATGAGCGGGCTTGCTAAAACAAATAAGGAAAGAAGGGTAATGGCTTTCATAGGCGGTCGATGAGTCGAAACTTAGACCGCAAAATCACAGACGGCAAGCCGTCGTTCACGCAGATTTCATCCCCTGTGGCGGCAGATCTTCGCGCGCCAACTCGGTTTTTCCTTTCGCCCATGGCGGCTGCGGGTGTTTTCTAGGTGCGACCATGAACATCGGCATCGCTCAAATCAACTCGGTCGTCGGAGATTTTCCCGGCAACGTGAAACGCATCCTCGCCGCCTACCGCGAATGCCTCGACGCCGGCGCCGAGCTCGTCATCACCCCCGAACTGTCGCTAGTCGGCTATCCGCCGCGCGATCTCGTCTTCAAATCCCAGTTTGTGCCGAAGTGCCTGCAGGCGCTCGACTACCTCGCCGGCGAAATCCGCGAGGTCCCGCTGCTGGTCGGCTACGTCGATCACCACCACCCGTCCCACCCCGGCAAGCCGTTCCGCAACGCCGCTGCCTGGCTGGAGAACGGCGAAATCCAGCACCGCGTCTGGAAAACCCTGCTCCCCACCTACGATGTCTTCGACGAGCTCCGCTACTTCGAACCCAGCGAATCCTGCCAGCCCATCGTCTGGAAGGGCCACCGCATTGGCGTGACCATCTGCGAAGACGTCTGGACCGAAGACTCCCTCCCCCGCCCCCTTTACGACCGCAACCCCGTCGATGAGCTCTCGGCAAAAGGCATCGACCTGCTGCTCAATCTCAGCGCCTCGCCCTTCCACCTCGGCAAGCCCCTGCTGCGCCGCGCCATGCTCGGCGGCGTCGCCCACAAGGCCCAAGTCCCCGCCGTTTATTGCAACGCGGTCGGCGCCAATGACCAGCTCGTGTTCGACGGCCACTCGCTCGTCACCGACGCCCAAGGCCGCCTGATCGCCCAAATGGCTGGGTTCCGCGAGACCAGCCTCGTCATCAATCCCTTCGCCAGCGTCGAAAATGAAGTTCCACTCGACTCCTGCGACGCCGAACAACTTTACCACGCCCTCGTGCTCGGCGTCCGCGACTACGTCACCAAATGCGGATTCGCCAGCGTCTGCCTGGGCCTGAGCGGCGGCATCGACTCCGCGCTCACCGCCACCATTGCGGCCGATGCTCTCGGCCCGGCCAATGTCCGCGGCCTCACCATGCCCAGCCCTTACTCCTCGGGCGGCAGCGTCGACGACTCGTTTGCCCTCGCCAAAAACCTCGGCATCCGCTGCGACGAACTACCGATCAGCAGCGCTTTTGAAACGATCAAAACCACCCTGCTGCCGGTCTTCGATGGCAAACCCGAAGACGTCACCGAAGAAAACATGCAGGCCCGCATCCGCGGACTCATGCTCATGGCGCTTTCCAACAAGGAAAACCACCTCCTGCTCACCACTGGCAACAAAAGCGAACTCGCCGTCGGCTACTGCACGATCTACGGCGACATGTGCGGCGGCCTCGCTGCCATTTCCGACCTGCCGAAAGTCCGCGTCTACGAAGTCTCCCGCTGGATCAACCGCGAGCGCGAAATCATCCCTTGGAACACCATCGACAAGCCCCCCAGCGCCGAACTCCGCCCCGACCAAAAGGATCAAGACACCCTCCCGCCCTACGAAATCCTCGACGGCATCCTCGAACTCTACGTCGAACACCACCTCTCCGCCGATGAAATCATCTCCCGCGGCTATGACGAAACCACCGTCCGCTGGGTCCAACGTCGCGTCGACCTCAACGAGTGGAAACGCCAGCAAGCCGCCCCCGGCATCCGCGTGACATCCAAAGCCTTCGGCATCGGCCGCCGCATGCCCATCGTCCAACAATTCGCCGGTTGATCGCCGCCGTCTGTTTGGCCATCCCCGACGGGGCGGGGTTTCGTCTCGAAGATGCGGGCAAGCTGTGCGGAGGGTTGATCTTCGGTCAACCCGAGTCGACGGCAGCACCGCAAAGAGTCCTCGGCGATTTGAAAAGCCCCCTATCCGGCTTGGTAAAGCTTTCCGGCCACATGAAAAACCGACTAAAGTCGGAAGTACTGACGCCATAATCAGCGCTGCGGCGTGCGCATCAGCGCTTCGATCTCATCCGCCTCGATCGGGATGTTGGCCATGAGGTCGAGATTGCCGTCCTTGCCGATGAGCACGTCATTTTCAATGCGCACGCCCAGTGCTTCTTCGCGGATATAGATCCCCGGCTCGATGGTGAAGACCATTCCTTCGGCAAACGGCTCGTGCGGCGGACAAACGTCGTGCACATCCAAGCCCAGGTGGTGGGAGGTGCCGTGCATGAAATACTTCTTCACCAGCGCCTTGTCCGGCCCCTGCGCCTTCGCTTCTTCCGCAGTGAATAGCCCCAAGCCTACGAGTTCGACCTCCATCAGCTCGATCACCTGCCTCTGGTACTGGATCGGCGTGTTGCCCGGGCGCAGGATCTCATTCGCACCGCGGAAAACCCGCAGCACTGCATCGTACACCGCGCGCTGTCGCGGGGTGAACTTGCCATTCACCGGCACCGTCCGCGTCAGATCCGAGGCCCAGCCCGCATACTCTGCCGCCACATCCATCAGCACCATTTGTCCATCCTGGCACACCGTGTCGTTCTCCACATAGTGCAGCACACAGGCGTTTTTTCCAGTGCCAATGATCGGCGCATAGGCAAAACCGCGCGAGCCCCGGCGCACGAACTCGTGCAGCAGCTCTGCCTCGATTTCCCACTCCCCCACGCCCGGCTTGATGAATCCTAACAAGCGCCGGAATCCGGCCTCGGTGATATCGCAAGCGCGCTGGATGTGCTTGAGCTCCTCCGGATCCTTGGTGATCCGCAGCCGGTGCATCAATGGCGCGAGGCGCTCATAGCGGTGGAGCGGATAACGCGACTGGCATTCCTTGATGAACCGCGCGTTGCGCGTTTCTACCACCACGCTCGCCCGCAAATGCTCGTTGGTCAATAGATAGATATGCTCCACCTGCGGCACCATGCGGTGCAGAAAACTATCGAACTGACCCGACCACTCGATCCGCGTGATCCCCGTCGCCGCCCGCGCCTGTTCCTTATTGAGTTTTTCGCCCTCCCAGATCGCAATCAACTCGCTCGTTTCCTTCACGAAGAGAATCTCCCGCTCGTTCGGATCCACCGCGTCTGGCATCAGCACCAGTGCGGTCTCCTCCTGGTCCACCCCCGTCAGATAGAAAAGATCGCTGTTCTGCTTGAAGGCCATGGTCCCATCCGCGTTGGTCGGATAGATGTCATTCGCCAGCACGATCACCATGCTGTGGGGCTTGAGCAGACCGCGCAGGTTTTCGCGGTTGCGGACAAAAAATTCAGGAGAAATCGGTTCGTAGCGCACGGCCAAGTTTCACGCCATCCCCCGCAACAGATCAATCCAGATTTTGGCGGATGCAAAACTACCGCTTCATGCCGTGCTCGGCAGCGCGGCCACATGACCTGAATCATGAATCATCCCGCGCAGGTTCTGGTGGATCGAATCCAAGTGCGGGTCCTCCGCGAGGACTTGATCCGCCATGGCGCGGGCTTCCCGCAGCAGGGGCGTGTCTGCTAGGAAATCGGCAAAGCGGAGATCGGACAGGCCGCTCTGGACGGTGCCTAACACATCGCCGGGCCCGCGCAGGCGCAGGTCGGCCTCGGCGATTTCGAATCCGTCGGAGCTTTGCTCCAGCACTCTGAGTTTTTCGAGGGCTTCGGGGTTTTTGCCGTCGGTCAGTAGGACGCAGTAACTCTTATGCCCGCCGCGGCCAATCCGGCCGCGCAGCTGATGAAGCTGGGCCAGACCGAAGCGCTCGGCGTGGTGAAGGATCATGACGCTGGCATTGGGCACATCCACGCCCACTTCGATCACGGTGGTCGCGACCAGTGCTGCCGTCTGGCCTTCGCGAAAGCGGCGCATCACCGCTTCTTTTTCTTCTGGGCGCAGCTTACCGTGGATCAATCCCACCTCGTGAGAGCAGAGGCGCTTGGTCCATTTTTCGAATGCCTCGGTGGCGGACTCTGCCTTGAGCGTTTCGCTTTCTTCGACGAGCGGATAGACCAGATAAGCTTGGCGGCCTGAGGCTAACTGCTCTTTCACAAACTTGGTGACATCAGTTTGCTTGGGAGCCACGCGCATGGCGGTGATGATCTTGCCGCGACCGGGTGGCTTTTCATCCAACAAGGAGACATCGAGATCCCCGTAGATCGTCATCGTCAGAGTCCGCGGAATCGGCGTGGCGGTCATGACCAGCACATCGGGCACGGTGCCTTGGCGGATGAGGGCGGCGCGCTGGGCGACTCCGAATTTATGCTGCTCGTCGATGATCACCAATCCCAGATCTCGGAAGCTGACCGAATCATACAACAAGGCGTGGGTGCCGATGATGATCTGGGGATCGCCCTCCGTTGCGGGGTGACTGCCTTCGTCCCGATTGCCCGTGCGCAGGGCGACGCGGATGCCCAGTGGCTCTAACCAGCGGCGAAAGGTGAGGTAGTGTTGTTCTGCGAGAATCTGGGTCGGCGCCATCAGCGCCGCCTGACAACCAGAGCCAATGGCTAGCAGCATGGCCGCCATGGCGACAAAGGTTTTACCGGCACCGACGTCGCCCTGCAACAGGCGGTTCATCGGGCGGGCGGTCCGCATGTCGGCGAGGATTTCCTTGATGGAGCGTTTCTGCGCACCTGTCAGATCGAAGGGTAGGCTGCTGTAGAACTGCTTGAGGAAGGCCGTGTTTTGCCCCAGCACGCGGCCGTTTTGCTCGGCATAGCGAGTGCGCCGCCAAACGACATTGAGCTGAAGGAGGAAGAACTCTTCGAGGGCAAAGCGGCGGCGGGCCGCCTGGGCCGAATCGAGCGATCCGGGAAAATGAATGACTTTGAAAGCCTCGGCGCGCGGAGAAGCCGGGGCCAGATCATAAATCACCGCGAGAGTGGCCGGATCGGTTTGTTCAAGCAACTGGTGGATGATTTCGCGCAAGCGCCGCTGCGCGATGCCTGAGATGTTTTTATAAATGGGAACGATCCGTTCGAGATGGATCGATGCTTCGTCTTCATCACGTAGGATTTCAAACTCGGGGTGGTCGATGATCAGCCGGCCGTTGGACTCTTTGACCTTACCATAGATGCTGACCTCGTGCCCCGTAGCTAACAACTTCTGGATGTAGGGCATATTGAACCAGCGGCAGGTGATTTTACCGGAGCCGAAGACGCCGCCGGAGCCGTCCATGATCAGCGCCTCGTAAAACCGCCGACCCGGTCCGGAATATTTGAGCGAGGCATCAATCACTGCGCCACGAAGGCAGACAGCGTGCGGCGATGCTTCGTTAGGAAAGGCATCGAAGCGGCGGCGGTCTTCGTAACGCTTCGGGAAATGCTCTAGCAAATCGACTGCGGTGCTGAAGCCAGCAGCAGCGAGCAACTCCACCTCCCTAACATGAAGAAGCGGTTGGGAAGCCAGATCATCTTGGGCGGATCGCACGTGAACGAATGGGTGGGCGCGGAAAACAGGCTAGGCCGGCGGCAGCTCGCCGAGTTTTTGCAGGTAGGCGTAACTGTAGATGCCCGTGGAGTGGCCGTCACCCCAGAAGAGCTGGATGGCGTAGCCGCCGACCGTTTCAAATTTCTGGAGCGTGAAGGCCTGTGCGCCGTGTTCGACCACCGGCCGAAGCACGCGACCCATGGCATCGGGTTCGCCCTGGCAGGCGGCACAGGGACAGGCGCGGCGGAGCATGGGCAGCGCCAAGTAGGCCTCTAACCCATCAGAAAATGATAGTGCCAACTCACTGCCGATGACGGTGGCGTTTTCAAGAATGAAGGTCATTGGCAGAATCTGGACTTATCCGAGTTCGCCGTCCACCCGATAGGCTCGTTTTCCGAAAATCGCGGATCCGACCCGCACATGGGTGGCCCCCTCTTCGATCGCCACCGCGTAGTCGCCACTCATTCCCATGCTGAGAGACGGAAGTTTTAGGCTGAATTCGGACTCCAAGGCATCGCGCAATTCGCGCAGGGAAACGAACCACGGTCTGGCCGCAGCGGGATCGGGTCCAGCGGGCGGGATGCACATCAAGCCGATGATCTCAAGCCGGTCTAACTGCAAGAGGTTTTCCATTTCGGCGCGCAAGATAGCGGGCTCGAAGCCGCCTTTCGAAGCTTCGCCGCCGACGTTGACCTGCAGGAAAACCTTGGGAAAGAGCCCTAGCTCGCGGGCGATTTCGTTGGCATAGGCAGCGAGCCGGAGGGAATCGATGGCGTGGATCACCCCGAAGTTCTGAAGCAGCTTGCGCACCTTGTTGCGCTGCACCCGGCCGATGAAGTGCCAGTGCAACGCCCCGGGTAGCGCGGCGATCTTTGGCTCGGCCTCCTGAATTTTACTTTCACCGAAGTGCAGTTGCCCGGCCACCACGGCTTGCCGGATCGATTCGACAGGGAAGGTTTTTGAAACCGCGATCAGTTCGACGGAACTCGGCTCCCGCCCTGCCCGCCGGCAGGCTGCCGCGATTTGGGCAGACACGTCCGCTAGATTTTCCGCCACCTCTGACATCAGCGGACTTCCGAACTCTCTTTCGCAGCCCCCACGAGCGGGGCACTCGTTGTCAGATCGACGAGATCCTTAAGTACGGACAGGGATTCGCGCTTCAAAGGGTCCAGCCCGCTCGGCCATTTGGGCGTTTCGTCGAGATCGGCGGTGGCGTCCTTGGCCTTGCGCATGTACTCGGTGTTTTCGTCGGCGGGATTGTAGCGCTTCAATTCGCCGCCCGCGTCTAGGTCATCGAGTCTGACTTTGAAAAAGCTCATTGTCGTCTGGTCGACTTCGCTCATCTTGGCGAAGCGTGCACGGCGCTCGGCGTTGCGCTCTTTTTGAAGCGCGTCGGATTCAGCGAGCTCTTTTTGACGGGCCGCTTTGTTGAGCAAAAGCTGATTGGCCTTAATGCGATCCTTGGCCTTCAAGACATCCTCAATCAGATAGGAAAAATCCTTGCAGCTGTTGATGCGCTTCTGGCTCGCTTCCAACAAGCGCGGGACATACAGCGCTTGGGGATCGAGAGGCTTAAAGTTGGGTGCCGACCGAATGAGATCGTGCGGCAGTGGATGCTCCAGAAACGCTTCGCCGATTTCCAAGGCATCTGACAGGCTCGGCAGCACCAACTGAGGCACGACGCCGTCCATCTGAGTCGAGGAACCGGAGGGGCGGTAAAACTTCTGGATGGTCACCTTCAGAAATCCAGCGCGATTGCGCGAGGCGAACAACGGCAGCATCCGGCCGATGTCCATCGGTTGTTGAACCGTGCCTTTGCCGAAAGTCGAGGAGTCGCCGACGATGACCGCACGATTGAAGTCTTGAAGGGCGCCTGCCAAAATCTCACTCGCGGAAGCACTGGTCTTATCGATCACCACGACCATCGGCCCGCTGTAGATCGGCTTGCCCTTGTCTGAGTCCTTCACCTGGACTTGTCCCAAGGTGTTCTTCACTTGGACCACGGGTCCGCTGTCCATGAAAAACCCAGTCATGCGCCGCACCTCCTCCAGCGATCCGCCGCCGTTGTTGCGCAGATCCAGCAGGAGCCCGTCGATTTTCTCGTCGTTGAGACGATTGAGAATTTTCTCCACATCGACCGAACAGCGGATTTTTCCTTCCTCGAAATCCGCATAAAATGATGGCAGCGTGATCACCCCCAGACGACGGGCGGCTCCCTTTTCCGATTTAATTTCGATGATATCGCCCTTCGCCTGCTCGTCCTTCATCTCCACTTTGCCACGCTGGATCACGACGATTTTGGTGACGCCAGACGGTCCGGCGGCGGGCTCGACTTTCAGCGCGACCGCCGTCCCCTCCTTGCCCCGGATGAGATCGACAACCTTGTCGATTTTCATGAACATGATGTCCGTCATGTCCTCCGCTTTGCCGCTGTTGAGCGTATCTACTGCTACGACACGATCGTTGAGCTTGAGCGTCCCATCGCGATCCGCCGGGCCACCGATGACGATGCCCATGATCTTGGTCGCTCCATCCTCTTCGGCTTGCAGGAGCGCGCCGATGCCCACGAGCTCGTTTTTCATGCCATCGCGAAAGCGATTCATTTCGCGAAAACTCATGTAATCCGTGTGCGGATCATAGGCCCGCGCGACCGCGCTGAGGAAGTAGTTGGCGATCTCTTCGTCATCCACGTCCTTGACGCTGCTCAGAAAGCGCTTGTAGCGCAGCGAAACTTTATCCTTGGGCTGGCGATCGTCGCTTCCGGGGTCGGCCTTGCCCTGTTCCTTGGCCATCTTGGTGAGCAGCTCCCGGCGCAAGGTCTCCCCTAAAATGGCTTCCTTGATCTGCAGCTGCCAGAGTTTTACCGCCTCTTTTTCATTCTTCGGCCACGCGGCGTCTTTCCGACTGAGCATGACGGACTCCTTGCCGGAAAAATCGAAATTGTTCCCGCTCAACAACTTTTCAGCAAGTGCGACGCGATCTTCGACCCGCTTCTCAAACACCCGATAAATCTCCGTCGCGGCTTCGATGCTTTTGCCATGGAGCAATAGCGTGTGCAGCTGGACTCCGTATTTTTCGTTGAATTGATCGACGTCCTCTTGGGTAAAATAAAGGCGCTGGGAGTCGAGATCTTTGAGGTAATCGTCCAGAAAGCGTCGGCTCAATTCCTCGTCAAAGGGCAACCGCGCGAAGTGGCTGTTCTGCAGCATGATCGACATCTGCCTGCCGACCTCATTGAAGTCCGCCTGCTGCGCCTCGGCAAGGCAGGTGATCGTGGCCAGGGCCAAGACCGAAGTCGCTTTTCGGAACCAAGATATTGTCATGAAAATCAGTCGGGACGAGATTAAGTGAACCCCAAAAGAGATGCCATCATTTTCAGGAAAGTCGATTTATAAAAACCCGATTTTCCTCCCATCGGGCATTTCGACTAGCCCCAGCCACCGTCCGCCGCGGAACCCTAGGCCGGGCATCCCGCTGCATGCCCCACCATGAGAAGCGATCTCAACGCCCCCAGGGATTTTTCTGCGGAATGTCGATCGCGTCGTTCCGTTGCAGGGGAATCTGCATGAACTCCGTTTTAGTCAGGTCGTAGGTCTTCTGGTTGCCATCCCGGAACAGGGTCACACGGTACATGCTGCCAAACTCGGTGGGACCACCGGCATTCTGAATGGCCTGCCAAATGGTCAGCCCTTTAAAGAAAAGGACAGGACCCGTTTTTCTAATTTGGCCACCCAAAGTCACCGTCTCTTCATCCACGCCCTTGTTGACGCTGTTGGTGATGACCTGGATCGTGGGATGCGTGTAGATCCCAGCACTGATGTAGCGCGCCTGAAGGGTGGCTGCCAACTCTTCGTTGCGCAGTCCCTGGGCACGCACCGCACCGATGAACGGCATGTTGATCATGCCACTATCAGAGACCGGATAGACGTTATTGACCGTCGATTTATCCTGATCCGGAACATTGGAAATCGTTATATTGATCGCCTTGCCGGCTTGAATCTGGGCAGAGACTGACCCTGACACGAAAATCAGTGCCAACATCCCAAGCAACAGTTTTTTACAGTTCACGATGTGATAGGGTTAGAGATTTTAGTACAATTCTGAATCATTGCTGGCCGAGGCGGCAACGGTCGCCTTGGCAGGCTTGGATGCCGAGTTTACCGGCGGTCCAACCTGGGCTTCCGATGGCGCATAGTAGGTGTAATAACTCGTGTAGTATTGATACTGGCTATCACTGCGCACGTCCACGTTGTTGAGGACCACGCCAATGATTTGGCCGCCCACATTTTCCACCGCCTGCTTCACGCGCATCAGCATGTTTCTCGGCAGTTTGCGGTGCTGAACGACGATGATCGTAAGATCGACTTCACTGGCCAACACCGAGGCATCGCTAACACCAAGAATCGGCGGACTATCCACCAGCACCAAGTCAAAGCGCTGCTTCACGTCCTGGATGAGTTCGGACATCCGGCGCGAGTTGAGAATACCCGCAGCATCCGCTGGCAAGATTCCGGATGGCATGAAATACAGGTTTTCGACCGGCGTTTGGAGAATCACGTCTTCCAACATCAGTTCGGTGGTCAGGTAGTTCGTCAAGCCTACCGAGTTATTGATGTCGAGGAAAGTGTGCAGACGAGGACGGCGCAAGTCGGCGTCGATCATCAGCGTCGTGTAACCGCCTTGGGCGCAAATATAGGCGAGGTTGATAAGTGTGGTGGATTTACCTTCGCCCGCGCCCCCAGAGACAAGGGTGATGGCGTTGTCCTCGGGATTCTTGCGGTTGAACTCGATGTTCGTGCGCAGGATTCGATAGGCCTCGGCGTCTGGGCTCATGCCGCTTTGCTTGTAGAGAACTCCGACGTCTTTGGGAATCACGGCCAGCACCGCCACTTGCAAGTAGCGCTCTACATCCTCAAGGCTCTTGACCGATGTGTCGAGATACTCGAGGAAAAACGCAATACCGATGCCGAAAATCAAACCCACCACGCCTCCAAGCACGAGATTGAGCGTGACGTTGGGGCTCGATGGCCCTTGCGCGATTTGCGGCTCTTCGTGAATTTCAATGCTCTCATCCGGCATCTTCTTGGTGATCGTTTCACCGATCAATTTGAGCCTCAACTGTTGCAGCAGCTGTTGATCCGTTTCAAAGTCGCGCTTGGCATCGACGTAGTCCTGCGCGTCCAGCCCGCGTTTGATCGCGTCCTCGCGCGTGTCATCCTTCATCACTTTGACACTCATCAGCCGGTCCGACGCCATTCCCAAACGGGCCTGCAGGGTTGCTCTCAAATTGACCACGCCCTCATCCAGTTGGCGCTTCATGGTTTTGATTTGCTCGGCAGCAGCCATAACAGTCGGGTGACGATCCCCCAAACCGTTGATTTTCAACCCATCCGCTTGACGCTTGGCGTCGAGGTACTGCGGATAAAGATTGCGGATGATGTTATCGGGCAGCTCGAGTCCAGCGGCGTAGACCATCAACTGGTCGCTGTCGTATTTCAGCAAGCTGTTGATCTGGGTTTCGAGTTGGACCTTCTCCTGCTCGAGCTGGTTGTAGGTTTGGAGTGCATTGCGTGCGCCCTGATCCTCATCCACACCCGATTGACCGTAGAATGAATCCTGACCTTTGTAAATGATGCCCTTGGTTTTGACGATCTGGGAAAGGACCTTGCGGCGCTCCTCGACCTTGTCTTCCTGATCCCGAACGGCCTTGTTCAACTCGTACAATGCCTTTTCCGCGTCGCGGTTTTCGATCTCGGAGCGGTAGGCTTTGTAGGAATGCGCCACCTCGGCAACAACGTCTCTCGCATCCTCTTTATTGGTGTGGCGGACCGTGATCGAAATCAAATCCGTTCCCCGAATGTTCTGGGTACCCACGATCCCCTTGAGGATCTGGACCGCTGTTTCCTTATCGACCCCCCACTTGTTGACCAGTTCCAGGTTTTGCACCACCTTGGTCAGCGAATTGCTGCTCTTGATCTTTTCAAACTCGGTCCCGAAGAACTGAGGAGTCGTGCGGGCCGCCCCCGATGCCTCGTTCATCATCGACCCCAGCGGCGACATCCCCGATGCACGCGGCTTAACCTCTATCGTGGCCGTACTTTCGTACTTTTTCGGCATCACGTAGGTGATGACTGCCGCCGTCATAAAAACCAGAAGTAGCGTCAGGAGAATGATGCCATAGCGGTTCTTGATGACCTGCCAGTAGTCGACCGCATGCAGGGCGGCCTCGTTTTGTTGGGGCGAAGATTGATTCATTAAGATGAGTATTTCACAGTTTGGACCGAGTTCCAGTGGAAACAGAAACTCCCGCAATGAAAATCATTGTGGGAGTCTGGATCAGCCCGATCTTATTTTCAGCAAATATTCTCGGGCCCACGGATCAGAAGTTGGCGTTCAGACCGATGCTGATTCGATTTCGCTGGTAATCGCCGCTGGTAGCGCCTTGACCGAAGTCGGACTGGTTATCCGCAAAGGTGTAAGAGGCGACCCCTGTCAGGAATTCGTTGAACTTGATTGAGAGAGACACGAATGTATTGAACAAGCATTCGTCTCTGTCGGACAAGTCAGCTTTATCATCACCCTGTGCACCCGTGAAGGTGGCAGGGATGTAGTCGATACCGCCGAGGATGGAAAACATCGGCGAAATCGCATATTCCGCAGTACCACCAACCCGCAAGGTCTTGTGATCGCTGAAGTTTACCAAATTGCCGTTGATTACCCGATTCAGGCCTTCGTTCTCGATGCTGTAGCGGATGAAAGTCTTCAGGGTCAGCTCCTTGTTCATCTTGCTGTTGCCGGACAGCTCCAGATACGGGCTAGTGGAAGAATCGCCATTCGTGATTTCATGAAACTGCACACCCGCCTTGACGATTCCGATAGTGTTCGGGCTGAAGCGATATTCGTCGCCCGCCAGAAGGTAGTGATCAGTGGCGTTCTGGCCTGTGCCGCTGCCGTAGCTTTTGGCAAAACGGTAATCTCCTGTGATCACGCTTTGCGGGCTGTATTGGTAGCGCAGCTGGTTGTGCAGCTCCCAGTTGGATCGGTCGCTGTCTTCGGTCGTCGCATTCGGGCTGGTGGTTTGCCAAAGCTTGAGTCCCGAAGTACTGCCGAAGCGCTCGCTCCAGCGGTAGCCCAACGAGTTGTCAGTCGTTAGCGAAATGTATTCTCCCTTGGTTCCTCCCGAACGTCCTGTGGCGATACCGTAAGAGTAGTCCGGCTCGCGCTCGCGCGATGCCATGTTGAGACTGGTGAAACGCAGTCTCTCACTCAAGCGATGGGAAATACTGAGGCCAAGACGCGACTGGTTGTTAAGGTCGTCGATCGGCTCACCGCCGATCACTGGTGCGTCGGGATAATAAATCACCCCCAAACGGCCATTGACGTCGATGACGGTCTGCGGAGTCGTCCGAGTCACCGATAGACCCAGCGATGGATTGAGCGCGAATGAACTCTCCTTATTGATCGAGGTGGAGGCCACGTTGTCGTCGTAAATGCCGTTGAGGCCAGCATTCCAGCGGAACGGCATGGGCTCTTCAGCACTGTTAGATGCTTGATAGAGGCTTTGTGCCGATGCCGAAGCAATCAACAGCGATGAAAGAATAAAGGAGTAAGAACCGTGTTGCATGGCCATCTAACTTATAAAGTGGGAAAATAGGGCGGAGTGAGTAATTGCTGACTTATTTAGGATTACCATTGGTCGTTGCCGGAGGCAGCACGGGTGGCTGTGGCGTCACGGCGTCGACCAGTCCGCCTGTGACACCACCGCCGCCTGGCGTGGTGGTTCCACCGCCGCCACTCGGCGGATCGAGCGGGTTATTTCCTCCGGAAGCGGCTTCGCCAGCGGGCGTGCCGCCTGCGTTGCCAGCATTGCCCGTGTTCCCGGGGGCTGCTGCAGCGACGGTTTGACCAATCGCGGCAGCAGCAGCTGGGGCGGCAACCGTCGCCGATGCTTGAATCGCATTGGCTTGGGCCGGAGCCGCTTCCGCCGCGGCCTTGACGATGTTCGTCACATTCTCCACGCTTTTACCGGTTTCTCCGATGGCGGCTTTGACGATCGCAGCTGCCTCTACGGGCGCGGCCTCAGCCGCTGCCTTGACGATGCTGGCCACCGAAGAATTGCTTTTGGAGCCTTCTCCGATCGCGGCCGCGACAATTTTGGAAGCCTGGGCTGGGGCGGATTCGGTCGCAGCCTTGACGATGGATGCTACTGCAGCGTCGGTCTTGCCACTTTCGCCGATCGCGGCTTTGACAATCGCGCCAGACTCGGCAGGCACTTCCTGGACGGCAGCCTTGACGATGGATGCGACGTTTTTGCTGCCCGTGTCTGTTTCAGCGATGGCGGCTTTGACGATCGGGCCGGCCTCCGTGGGGGCGGCCTGCGTTGCGGCCTTGACCACCGCAACGGTCACGTCGGAACTCTGCTTCGACCCCGCGAGTGCGGCGGTCACCACTGCCGCAGCCTGGCTCGGGGCTGACTGGACCGCCGCCTTGACGATCGCGGCCACCGCCTCAGCACTGCCGTTGGAAGCTTCGATAGCAGCCTTTACGATTGCTGCGGCATCGGCTGGGTTTGCTTTGATTCTGGCGGCGACAATCTTAGCGGCGTCGCCGGGATTGGCTGCGATCTCGCTGCTGACTGACCGTGCCACGGCTGCACTATTCTGGGCGCTAACCGGGGTCAGGCCGATGGCGGCTGCAGAAATAAGGAAGCAGATGTTTTTTTTCATTGGAGTACGGTGTGTGTCGCTTAATCAGAGGGAGGGAATCGGATTATAAAAATGAAACTGGAGCGGGCAGCGGGAATCGAACCCGCATGTCTAACTTGGAAGGATAGCGCTTTACCACTAAGCTATGCCCGCTTTCAGAGCCACATTCATGGGCAGATTTCGGCCACTGCGCAAGGGCTAATTGCCAAATTTTGTGTTTTTTTTGCCAAGTCGTACGGCGCTTGAGCTCCAAACTGCTGAATCGCTCGATTTTCCTACAACTACAGGCCCGTCGGGTGGTCCACGAAATAATCGGGGATCCCGAACTTTCCTGCAAGGACCGCGGCGATGGCCTTCACCCCGAAGGTTTCGGTGGCGTAGTGACCGCCGTAGAAGACGTTGATGCCCAGCTCTTCCGCCAGCGGGTAGCTCCAGTGCGGCCCTTCGCCCGTGATGAAGGTGGCCACGCCCGCCGCCGCCACTTTTGCGACCTCGCTGCCTGCGCCGCCGGTGCAGATGCCGACCTCGGAAATCGCCTCCGGACCACCCGGGCAGAGGTGGACGGGGCCGGCCAACACATTTTGCAAAACGGTTAGTAATTCGCTACGACTGCCGTTCCAGGTGCCGCGCAGCCCCATTGGCAGCCCCTTTTGATCCAAAAACGGCACGGGATCCTCCAATCCAATGGCGCGGGCGAGCAAAATGTTGTTCCCCCAATCGGGGTGGACGTCCAGCGGCAGGTGCGATGAATAAATCGCCAGCCCCGCCTCCATCGCAATTTTCAGCTTGCGGTAGAAAGCGCCCGTCACCGGTTGCGCGCCCTGCCAGAACATGCCGTGATGCACGATCAGCAGTCCCGGACCGCCCTCCGCCGCCGCCTCGATCACCGGCAGCGAAGCATCCACCGCCGCCACGATCCGCCCCACTTGACCGCCATTGGCCAGTTGCAGACCGTTCATCGCCCCCGGATAATCGGCGATCGAGGCCGTCCTCAGCTCCCGATCCAAAAATGCCACCAGCTCGTCGAGTGAAACCATGGCCCGAGACTAATCGTGCCGACTCCAAATGACAACATCAGGTGTGAGGCTGATTTCCCGCCCCTCGCAGAACTCCACCAGATCCTGCGGCAGCTCGGCTTCCCAGCGGATTTGCTGGCCCGCCCACGGGATCTCCAGCACCGCCGCGTGCAGCGCGTGCCGCGGCAGGACCAGTCGCTGCGCCAGCTCCGGCGTCCAGCCATCGGCCATCCACGCCAGATACTCCGCGCCGTCGTGCGAATAGAGCTTGTCGCCCATGATTGGGAATCCGCTGCTGGCTAAATGCACGCGGATCTGGTGCATGCGCCCGGTTTCGGGAAAACAGCGGATCAGCGCGAACCTCCCTTCACCGCGCTCGAAGCGCCGTTCCACCACAAACCGCGTAAGGCAATCCCGCCCTTGTGGACTGACCACTTGCCGCACCCAGATCGCTGCGGGTGGGAGGGATGGGAATGATGATTGGGCTAGCTCTCCTGCGCGGATGATGGGGGCATCGCATTGCCATTCATCCACTTCGGGCCAGCCGCGGACGATTGCTAGATACTCTTTGTGCGCTTGCCGCCGTTCGAAAATCCAGCCCAGCTCGCGCGCCGCGGCTGTGTGTTTCGCCACCAGCACCACCCCGCTCGTCTCCCGATCCAGCCGCGTGACGATCCCGAGACAGGCGCCATTTTGAATTTCAAACGCCAACAGCTGCTCCAAGCCGCCCAACAAGGTCGGCTCTGGCTTGAGATTCGCGGGATGAACGATCAACGGCGCGGGCTTGTTCACCACGATCCAATCGTCGGATTCAGCGATCACCTGGAAATTGACGACAACTTGGAGACTCATGGGCGGACGGCGGATTGAGGCGGAACCGATGAACTTTAGCCGCAAAAAAGCGCAAAAAAACGCAAAAAGATTCAGAATAAGCGGTTTCCACGAGAATTGGGAATGCTTCCGAACTGATCGGGAAAGCTTCCAAACCGATCGGGAAAGCTTCCGAACCGATTGGGAAAGCTTCCGAACCGATTGGGAAAGCTTCCAACCCGATCGGGAAAGCTTCCAAACCGATCGGGAAAGCTTCCAAACCGATCGGGAAAGCTTCCAAACCGATTGGGAAAGCTTCCGAACCGATCGGGAAAGGTTCCGAACCCATCGGGAAAGCTTCCAAACCGATTGGGAAAGCTTCCGTGAAGACTTGGAAGGTGCCCGCGAGCCTCAGGAAAGCGCAATCACCCCACAAAAAAGCCAGAGAACCGCGAACGGATCTCTGGCTTTGGTAATCTTTCGATCAATCCTAGATGACTAGGACTTGTAGCGGAGACGCTTTTTGTGGCGGTTCTGCTTCATGCGCTTTTTGCGCTTGTGCTTATTGATCTTAGTCTTACGGCGTTTCTTGATGGAGCCCATGGCAGTTGCGGGGTTAGGTTAAGTGAAAGGATTAAGGGACGATTTTATTGAGCGGATACTCAATGATCCCCTCAGCCCCCAGACGCTTCAGTTCCGGGATCATGTCTCTCACGACGATTTCGTCAATCACTGTCTCAACGGCAACCCAACCTTCTTCCGAAAGTTGCGAAATCGTGGGACGGCGAAGCGACGGCAGTTTTTCTAGAAGCTCGGGTAAACGAGCACTCGGGAAATTCATTTTCAGGCCCACCTTGCCGCGTGCGGCGAGGGCGGCCTTGAGCAGCAAGGCGATGCGCTCCATCTTTTCCATCTTCCACGGGTCGGCCGCAGCGGCTGGACTGGCGTAGAAGTGCGGGAACGAGGTCAGCAGCGTATCGACGATGCGCAGGTGGTTAGCCTTGATCGAGGAACCCGTTTCGGTGACATCGACGATCGCATCGACCAGATCGGGGACCTTGACCTCGGTGGCACCCCAGGAAAACTCGACTTCCGCCTTGATCCCGCGCTCGGCGAGGTAGCGCTGGGTGATGCCCACGCCTTCGGTGGCGATGCGTTTGCCTTCCAGGTCTTCCGGCTTTTTGATCGGCGAATCTTCCGGCACCACCAGCACCCAACGCGTCGGACGGGTCGTGGCGCGGGAATACGGCAGCTCGCCCAGATCGACCAGATCCACGCCGTTTTCATAGGCCCAGTCGTAGCCGGTGATCCCGCAGTCGATGAAACCCTGGCCGAGGTAACGGCCGATTTCCTGCGCGCGGATCATGTACAGATCCAGCTCCGGGTCGTTCGAACTCGGGCGCAGACCGCGCGACGAGACGTAAATCTCGTAGCCAGCCTTGGCGAGGAGCTCGATGGTGGGCTCCTGGAGACTGCCTTTCGGGATTGCGACTTTGAGAGTTCTTGAAGTGTCCGACATGGAAGGGGGCGGCGGTTTAAGCCCAGCAATCCGAGGAATCAAGCCAAGTTTCGTTTTATTTTGTCACAAGGATTGATCTTTTGACCCAAGGTTGAAAAAAGCACTGCCCCAGCGGCGTTTAAATCACAAGGCACCCGCCGCACCACCCAGACACCCCATGTACCGTTTTTGTTTCCCGCTATTATTCGCCACCTGCCTGCCGAGTGCCCACGCCGATGAGGCGATCTCCCCTCCTCGCGACCCCGCGTACCGCTTGGTCTGGGCCGATGAATTCAACCAAAACGGCCCACCCGATCCCACCAAATGGAAATCCGAAGAAGGATTCACCCGCAACCAGGAACTGCAATGGTACCAAGCCGCCAACTCGAAATGCGAGAACGGTCTGCTGGTCATCGAGGCCCGCAAGGACCGCGTGCGCAATCCGCGATTTGAAAAAGACTCCCCCGACTGGAAAAAGAACCGCCGCACCGCCGAGTACAGCTCCGGCTCGCTCGTCACCACCGGCAGCCAAAACCAATGGCACTTTGGCCGCGCCGAGATCCGCGCCCGCTTCAACGCCCTACCCGGACTCTGGCCCGCCATCTGGACGACCGGTCGCGGCCGCTGGCCCCACGGCGGCGAAGTCGACCTCATGGAATTCTATAATGGCAAAATCCTCGCCAACTGGGTCTGGGCCGGTAAAGGCGGCAAAGATCACTGGAACAGCTCCAGCCACCCGATCGAAAAATTCGGCAAAGACAGCTGGGACGATCAATTCCACCTCTGGGTCTGCGAGTGGGATCACGAAACCATGACAATCTACCTCGACGGCAAATTGCTCAACACCCAGTCGATGAAAACAGCCATTAACCAAGATGGCCCTGCCATCAACCCGTTCCTCGGCCCACAGAATTTCCGGCTCAACCTCGCCATCGGCGCCAACGGCGGAGACCCCAGCAAAACCCGCTTCCCCCAACGCTTCGAAGTCGACTACGTCCGCACCTTTCAGAAATAACGTGCGAATCCAGAGCGGTCGAAAACCCGACTTGGCAAGATCGGCGTTCCGTGCCATCTTATTCGTATGTCGTTGGCCGAACTGAAAAACGAAAGTGCCGCCTTACGGGCCGATGAGCAACGTGAGCTCGCGGCCTTTCTCACCGTCATCCGCATGAAACAAAGCGGTGAATGGGACGATGCCACCACGATCCCAGAAGTGACAACTCGCGAAGGATGGGTTTCATTGAATGACGCAAAAATCGTCGCCATCCGACCTGCGGATCGCTGAAACAGGCGCAACCGCTCACTGAATCCCCAGCACCTTCGGTGCGCTCGCGTTGCCGTAGCGGTCCAGCGCGGTGATCGCGACGGCGCTGGCACGCGGGATCGTCACACTTTGCGAGCCGCTGGATGCGATTTTGACGGTGCGCCAGCTGCCACTGACCTTGGCCTGAATGGCCATCTTGACCGCGCCCGCCGCTGACGACCAACGGACAACCGTGCCGCCACCTTGCGCCGAGGCGCTGACACTCGGCGCGGCTGGCGCTTGGCTATTGACCCACGGCATCGGCGGGATCGCGGCCGGCTGGGTGTAGGTGGCGGCGAGTTTGGTGGCGAGACCGCCTTGGTTTTTGACCAGGC
Source organism: uncultured Verrucomicrobiota bacterium (assembly GCA_913063525.1). GTDB lineage: Bacteria > Verrucomicrobiota > Verrucomicrobiia > Verrucomicrobiales > Akkermansiaceae > Luteolibacter. Next base: position 2,896 of record CAJXYV010000026.1, on the reverse strand, counting down.
TCTTGGCGCTCCAGTGAATGTGGCCGTTCCAATTCTTGCCGATCTTGCGGCTCAGGTCGATCTGCTTGGTGATCTCGGAAGCGGGGCGGCCGGGGTCTTCGGAGGAATTCACCCGCGCGCTGGCGATGCCGGGCCACACCGGCCGCGAGCCCTGCTGCCGCCACCAGTTCAGCAAGGTTGGGAAACTTTGTTTCTGCGGCGAAATCCGCCAGTAGAGCTGCGGCGCGAGGTAATCGACCCAGCCGTTTTTCAACCACTTGCGCGAGTCGCCGGCCAGTTGCTCGTAGCTGTCGATCCCCGCCTCGATCCCCGCAGGCACGCCGGGCCGCCAGATCCCAAACGGGCTGATGCCCACGCGCACCCACGGCTTCTGCTGTTTCACGGCGCTGTAAAGATTACTCACAAACCCATCGACATAGGCGCGGCGCTGGGCCGGACTTTTGCCATCCGCAAACGTGAGACCGCCCGACGGGTAAGGATAAAAATAATCGTCCAAGTGCACGCCATCGATGTCGTAGCGCCGCACCACGTCGAGAATCACACCCAGCGCGCGGGAGCGGGTGTCAGCGCTGGCGGGATCGCACCACGTCATCGTGCCAAAGCGCTTCGTCGTGTTCGGCGCCGTGCGGCAGACGTGGTTCGCCGCGACTTGTTGGGAATTATTCGTCAGCGCGCGGAACGGGTTGAACCACGCATGCACTTCGATCCCGCGGGCATGGGCTTCGCGGATGCAAAACGCCAGCGGATCGTAGCCCGGCGAGCGCCCCATCGTGCCCGTCAGGCTAGAGCACCACGGCTCCATCGCCGATGCGTAGACCGCATCGCACTGCGGCCGCACTTGAAAAATCACCGCATTCATTTTCAACGCTGCCAGTTTATCGAGCATCGCCCGCAACTCCGCCTGCTGGCCCGCCGCGCTAAGCCCCGCCGAGCTCGGCCAGTCGAGATTGTAAACGCAGGCGATCCACGCCCCGCGGAACTCGCGCGCCAACGCCGGCGGGCGCTCATTCACCGGCGAGTAAGATTGGGCGGAAGCCACCGCGAATCCAAAGAATAAAAACCATGCGATCAGTCGGATCATGAAATAAGCATGCCCACATTTCACCCGCCGACAAGCCCCGACGCGCTGACTCATCAACCAATCAAAACAGCCTGGGGTGCTAAATCCTCAAACCGCGCCCCTGTTCCCCTAAGCACCGCCCAGCGTGGCGGAGCCCCTGCGGCCCGAAATGCGCGTCATTTCCCACGGCGGCTAGGGATCGCTGCATTCTAGCAGCCTGCGTCTCGAGACCATCCGGCACCGCCCCAGCACGAACGCCGCCAGATCCCGCCCGATGACGCCCCGTCCGCAATGAGTAGCCCGCGGGCGCATCCGTTCTTAGTCCCGGATTCATCCGGTCTTCCTGCGGCCCAGAAGGCCGGCTGAAGCGCGGAGCTCCCAACCGCCATGGCCGCGCATCCTCAGCTTGTTCTACCGCCATATGGGTTTATAAAGAGGTAAAACAATTTAAACCTCTTTTAAAATTGTAAAAACCTCTTTTAAAAACTTTTTGGTAGCTTTTTAAATTTTAAAAAACTCTTTTTATAACTTTTTAACCTCTTTTTAAATTATTTTTAGTCTTTTAAAATCTTTTTTACCTCTTTTCAGCTAGCTAATACCTCTTTAAAAAATTGACTGACCTCTTTATTTTAAACTTTAAATCCTTTACCATTTATTTTTAATAGTCTAATCAATACATATTCGGCTTTACTCATGGTTCTTGTTGACGCCAGAAGCCAATGATCTAGGGTCTAGAACCTAGGCGGCGAAGTTCCACCGCCTGGCGCGGGCGCAAACACCGCCGCGCGCACGACTGCCGCCGCATTTGCTCCCGCCTTCACCACCCACTCCACCGCCCCATGGCCCGCTCCGACTACCCGCCGATCCTTGACCGCCGCACGATCTTCATCAGTTCGTGGCGGAACTTCGCGCCGAACGAAAGTTTCGGTGGGATGACCTTAACCCAGTTTGAGGAGGCGACGGCGGAAACCATCGCGGTGCGCCACAAGATCCTCGTCGCCCGGACCAAACTCTCGGGCTTGATGCTGGATCGCAGCAATGCCGACGAAGCCACCCGCGAAGCTTTCATCCGCGTGGCCGACGGCGTCCGCGCCAATGCCGACCACGGCTACGACTGCCCGATGTACCGCGCGCTGGGCTACGTGCCCAAGAGCGAAAGCAAAACCGGCCGCCGCCGCACCAAAACGGTCTACGTCACCACCCCGCCGGTTGAATGAATCCCCCCACCCGGCCCCTTGCCAAGCCCGCTTTTCGAGAATAGTCTTTGACGATGGAAGAGAAAAAGAACGTCGCGAGTGCCTCTGCCGACAATTCTTTATTCTTGGAAGTCATGGCTGAAGCCCTCGCCATCCAAGACCGTTTCTCCGCAGAGCCGATCTACGCCAGGACCGGCAAAGGCTACCTAAAAAGCGCCGGGGTCGAGGAACTTGCCGCCATCAAAAAAGCCACCCAATCACTGCCCAACGCCTTCGCCGAGACCCTCCGCGAAACCCTTAAACAATGGCCGGCCAGCCAAAAGGACATCGCCGCCGCGACCTGCATTCCCGCTGCCTACCCCTCGGAGATGAAAAGCGGCAAACGCCGCTGCACGCCGGAATTTGATCTCCGCCTATCGCGCTTCTTTACGATGACTCCAGGCTTCTGGATGCGCCTCCAGCTCAATTACGAGATGCAGCGTGCCAGCCAAAAACTCGGGGAGCGCATCACCGCCGAAGTCCAGCCCGCGGCCTGAAATCGCCACACGAAACGCCGCCAGAATTCCGCGCTTCGGCCCTGCAGCCGCGCGGCGGATCGCTCACCCACCCTACCATGACTGCCGCACTCACTTCCCTGCTC